>NZ_CP023408.1:617818-926728 GCF_003665435.1 Streptomyces fungicidicus | reverse complement strand
CCGTGGATCCACCGCGGCTGTGTCAGCCTGCCCTTCACCGACTTCACCTGGCAGCACGTCCGTGCCGCAGTCGAGCGCCGCTGCGACCGCGTCGAGCACGAGCGGCAGCTCGCCCAGGCCCTGGACCGCCTCCTGCGGCGTGCGAGCAACGGTGACGGGACTCGCCGCGAGCAGACGGTGGCGGCGCGCGCCAGCGCCGCAGCGTCCCTGGCCCGACCGGCCGTGCCGCAGGCGGTCCCGGACCTTGTGGCGGCTCCGACCCTCTCCTACGGCCTGGTGGGTGCCTTCACGCCGCTGGAAGAAGAGGATCAGCAAGGCGAGACAGGGTTCGAGGACAGCTGGGACGAGGACGACGACCTGCCCGGCCCCACTGACGCCGATGAGCCTGCTAGAGACGAACGGCCGGACTCCCCCGCTCAAGTTCAGCGCCCGTCCCGGATCTATGACGCCTACCAGGAAGCAGCACAGTGGTGACAGACGCCCATGCCGACAGCACCCTTCACGACGGAGCGAGGGCCGCGGCGTACGCGCCGCCGACCACGCGGGACGGCTGGCAGCAGTTCGTCGCCACTCCCCCGCTGCAGCCCCATCCGGCCGCGGACGAGGACTGGTCGCTGGAGGAACGGCTGGACTACCACTCCCGGTTCGTGGTGCTGACCACCCCGGCCATGGAACGCATCTCCGGGTCGCTACGGCGCCTGATGCTCCTCAACCGCCGCCAGCAGGGCACCGCACGCCGTGGCCTGATCGTCTCCGGACCGCCCACCACCGGCAAGACCACCACCCTGCTCGAAATGGGCCGCACCTTCGAACTCGCCGAGCAGCGCCGGCACCCCGGCCGCACGGACCGCCTGCCCGTGGTCTTCCTGGCCGTGCCACCGGCCTCCACACCCAAGATGCTGGTCAGCGAATTCGCCCGGTTCCTCGGCATCCCCATCGCGGCCCGCATGAACCAGGCACAGATCACCGACGCCGACCGCCGCTCTGCCACCTGCTGTGCCTCCTGGAGACGAAGCTGGTCCTCGTGGACGACGTTCACCCTGCTCGACACCCGCACCCGTCCGGCGCGGAAACCTCCGACCAGATGAAACACCTCGGCGAGCGCATCCCCGCCACCTTCGTCTACGCCGGCGTCGACGTCGACGCCTCTCCCCTGCTGACCGGGCCGCGCGGCGTCCAGCTCGCCGGCCGCTTCACCCTGATCCGCAACACCGCGCTGCCCTGCGCCACCGAAGAGCAGCGCGAGATCTGGCGCGCGTGTGGTCACCGACATGGAAGAAGCCCTGCGCCTACGCCACCACACCCCGCACACCCTGGCGCGGCAGCCGGCTATCTCCACCAGCGCACCGGCGGCGTCATGGGCAGCCTCTCCCACCTCATCCGCGAAGCCGCCCTGACCACCCTGCTCAACGGCAGCGGAAAGATCACCAAGAAGCTCCTGGCCGGCATCCAGCTCGGACCATCCGCGCGGAACAGCAAGCCCGCCGCCCCGAAAACGCATCCCGCGCCCGCGCAGCCACAACGCGGGATCCTGACAGGTTGGAGCGGCGGTGACGAAGACCACCAGCGGGCGGCAGGCGCAGCCACTACAGCGCGAGCAGCCCGAACTCTCCGGGCACGCAGGGGCTTTGGGGGCAGTGCGGGTAGCGCCGCTGCACGGTGAGACGACGCTGTCCTACATGGGCCGAGTCGCCTCCCGCTACCGGCTCACGGCCAAAAAGCTCATCGGCGCACTCGTGGATGGGGGACGGCGTCCCAACCTCTTCACCGTGCGGCCCGACGGCGAAGTCGTCTTCAACGCCGAGGCCCGGGCGGTGGTCGCAGCCTTCTGCCGCATGCCTGAAGAACACTTGCGCCGTGCCCTTCCCGCCTGGGGCCGGGAGGTTCCTTCGAGCAGGCTAGGGAGCGGGCCGGCCGCCTGGGTCCGCACCGCAGCCACGATCCGCCGACGGGCCCGGGTGCCGGGCCTGCACCGCGACCGCCACACAGGGCCGGGAAGAAGCACGCCGCTACCTCCTGCCGCACGCACGGGTCTGCGTCAAGCACCAGTGCTGGATGCTCGAAGCCCCCGTCGTCGACGGAGCGACGGCAGGCCCCGGGCAGCTGGACGTGCGGCATGTGCCGCAGGTCGCAACGGCCCAGCGTCGTCATGTACGGCTGCTGCGGCGCAGCCCGCACGCCGGCGAAGCGTTCGCTGTGGCGCAGGCGGTTACGGCTTCATGGTGGGACAAGGCCTGGCCGGAAGGACCTCTGGCCCGACCAGCTGCGGCTAATGGCTCACGGCAACGGCCTCGCCTGGCGCGTAGCGGCGCGGGATGCGGTGACCTATCCGGAAGCCGTCACGCTGGCCGCGACCCTGGCCGATGCGGGTGTGCAGCAGCAGCTGCTCGACGAGGCGGGCCGGCATCAACCGCACTCGCTCGCCGATGTCCCCCGCCTCGTCGGCGAACTGGCCCGGCGTCTTGAACGGCCGTGGATCGCCGGCCGCCTCGCTGCGATCACGACAGGACCGCTGAACACCTGGGTGCGCGCCTGCGTCCGCAGCCAAGCCGGACACAGACCGAAAACGCAGAGCATGTGGCGCATCTCCCCGCCCCACCGGCCCACCCCGGTTTCCCAGCTCCTGGCGGACAGCAGTGACCGGGGCGAGACACCTGTGCAGCCCGATCCTGCGTTGCTCCCAGACAGCGCCGAAGGCGCGGCCCGGGGGTTCGCGCGTGGGCTGCGCCATGCTCGTACCTACGCCGCCGAGCACGGCCACCTGTGCGCTCCCAACACAGTGCAGATGGAAGGCTTCGCCGTCGGCCTGTGGCTCGCCAACCAGCGCGCCGCAGGACCCGAGCTCGCTCCCGAACGCGCCGCCGCCCTCGACGCCCTCGACCCGTGGTGGAACCCGCCCTGGAACCTGTGGTGGCAGCGCATCTACCACCGTGCTCAAGCACACGTCCGAGCAGGACAGCCCCTGGCTCCTGACCTCGGATTCCCCGGCACACCCGAGGGTCTCGGAGAGTGGCTGTATGACCAGTGCGCCGACTACCCCCAGCTCCATCCGCAGCAGCAACGCCTCCTCACCGACATCGGCATCACACCGGAGCAAGCACGCGCAGCAAAGCCTCGGCGCAAGAACATCAAAGCTGTTCGCCACACCGCGCTGGATCACGCCCGCGCCTACGCCGCCCAGCACGGCCACCTGTGCGCCCCCACCTCAGCCAGCCAGGGCGGCTTCACGGTCGGCAAATGGCTGCACAGTCAACGGGTACGTGCCCGGCGCGGCCAGCTCGACCCGGTACTGAACCGGACGCTGACCGACATCGACCCCTGGTGGAACCCGCCCTGGCCCACCGACTGGCAGCGCGAGCACCACCATGCTCACGCCGCCGTCACGGCTGGCGCTCTCCCAGACCCCGAAGCCGGATTCCGGAACTTCGACGACCGCACCGGGCAGTGGCTGTACGCCCAGTGCGTCAACTACACCGCCCTCCAGCCCGGCCAGCAGCACCTCCTAGCCCGCCTCGGCCTCACCGAACTCGTCGCAGGCACGGCCGTGCCCAACCCGGCCACCCGGCATCCCGCCATGGAAACAGGGCTGCACTACGCCCGGGACTGGGCAGCCCAGCACGGCGACCTCGACATCCCCCGCACCGCCCCCACCTAGGTTTTCCACTCGGCCGCTGGCTCGCCACACAACGACACCAAGCCAACCTCCACCGCGACCTCTTCGACACCCCCTGGCCGCACGGCGAACACCTCGCCCGCATCGATCCGTACTGGAACCCGCCCTGGGGCATGAAATGGCAACGCCGCTACCAGGCCGCCCGCACACAACTCACCCCCGGCCAAAACCTCGCCCCCGAGGAGGGCTTCCCCGGCACACCGGACTGGACCGGACAGTGGCTGTACAGCCAGTGCGCCGTCTACGACGACCTCCACCCCCGCCAGCAGCAGCTCCTCGCCGACCTCGGCCTCACCGCCGAAGGTGCCCGCACCGCCCGCCCCCGCCGCAAAACCCAAGCCGCCTCCTTCGCCGCCGGCCTCGCCCACGCCCGCGCCTGGGCCCAGCAACACGGCAACCTCGCCGTCCCCGAACCCGCCCGCCACGACGGCTACCGCCTCGGCACCTGGCTGCGCACCCAACGCCGCCGCGCCAGCCGCGGAAAACTGCCCGCCGACCGCATCAAAGCCCTGGAAGCCATCGATCCCCACTGGAACCCGGCGGGAGGACTGCGCTGGCAGCAGGCCTACCTCACCGCCCGCACCCACACCACCGGCCGCTCCCTGACGACGACCGCAGACCTCGACGCACTCCCATCGGCCACAGCGAAATGGCTGTTCACCCAGTGCTCCAGCTACGGCAGGCTCCACCCTGAGCAGCAACAACTGCTCGCCGAGACCGGCCTCACCAGCGAACGCGCCCACGTCTTGGCCCCACCACCGAAGCCTTCTCAACCGCCCTGCTCTGTCCGCCCCCGCCTGAAGAACCCGCCCTCATCCTTCAACGCCGGCCTGCCCTACGCTCGGGCCTGGGCCGCCCAGCACGGCAACCTCACCTCAGCCTGTTACCGCACTGAACACGACGGCTTCCCCCTGGGACGGTGGCTGTACAAACAACGCCGAGCCGCCCACGACCACCTGAAACGAACCGGGAATACCTGGCTCCACGATCCGCAGCTCACCGCACTCGACCCGTGGTGGAACCCACCCTGGCGGGTCACCTGGAACCACAGCTGGCACCTAGCCCACACCCACTACACGGCCGCCCAGCCCTTCCCGAACAACACCATCAAATGGATCCGCACCCAGCAGCGCGCCTGGGCTCAGCTCCATCCCCACCAACAACACCTCATGATCATCATCGGCATCCACGGCCCCACACCGCTATGCCGCTACAACAGCCGTCCAGCAATCCTGACCGACCAGCCAACAGAACTGATCAACATCCACGAGACCAGCCCGAGGCAGGAAAGCCGCAGCTCACAAGCCCGCCCAGGCCCCGCCCGCAAGCAACGCCACACACCCCGCCAGCACCCACCACACCGCCGAACCCAACCAGCCAACTGATCAGCCCAGCTCAACCCTCCGGCCACCGATCAGAAAGAACGAACCACGACATCACCGACACGCAGCTCCAGGCCGCGCGGCTCCTGGGCGTGGAGGGCCGCTCGGACGAGGTTCGCGGGGCTCGGCTGGCCGCGCTGCAGACGGCGCTGGTGAAGGCCTCGGCGGAGGAGGGCTTTTGTCGGACGCTGGTCTTTCACCATCAGGTGAAGGAGGCCGAGGCGTTCGCAGCCGGGCTCCTTGACGTCGCCGGGCGGCTGCATGCCGGTGCGCCGGAGCTGTATCCGCGCACGGTCTGGGCGGACTGGTTGTGCGGCGAACACACACCGGGCCACCGGCGGCGGGTGCTGGGCGAGTTCGCGGCTGGGATCGCCACGGACGGCACGGTCGTGGAGAAGGGCTACCTGGGCTCGGTGAGGGTCCTGGGCGAAGGCGTGGACACGAAGAACTGTGACTCCGTCTACTTCGCCGACGTGCGCGGCTCCATGCCTGATCTCGTCCAGGCCGTCGGGCGCGCCCTGCGCCTGCAGCCCGGCGAGGGCAAGGTCGCCTCGCTCGTGGTGCCGGTGCTGCTCGGGCCGGGTGAGACGGCCGACAGCATGCTCACCTCGCGTGCGTATGGCGGGCTCGCGAAGCTGCTCGAGGCGCTCAGGGCGCACGACGCCCGTGTGGTGGAGCAGCTCGCCGAGCAGCAGGTGCCAAGCGGCGTCCGGGGTGTCCAGTCCCGTTCGAGCGGGGCGGAGGACGAGGGGGCCGACGGCGACCGGAGCGGCCGTGGTCTGTCGGTGCCGCCCGGGAGCTGCTGAAGTTCTCGACGCCGCGTGACCCGGCGCAGCTGGCCGCGTTCATCAGCCTGCGGGTGATCAACCCTGAACACGCTCACTGGCGGCGCGGTGTGGAGGCGGCCGTCCTCTACCACCGACTGCACGGCGACCTGCGCGTGCCGTTCACCTACCGTGTGCCCGCCGGCGACGGTCAGGAGGCCGGGGCCGAAGGGTGGCCGGCCTCGCTCGCCGGTTTTCCCCTAGGGCAGTGGATCGCGGACGCCAGGCGGTTCTACGCGCGCGGGGACATGGACGAAGGCCGCGTCGAGCAGTTGGAAAAGCTCGGCATGGTGTGGTCGCACTACGACGTCGCGTGGGAGGAAGGCCTCGCCGCGGCGCGCGGGTGGGCTGCGGAGAGCGGGCACCTGTTGGCGCCGACCGACGCCACCTACCAGGGATACCGGGTGGGCATCTGGTTGAAGAACCAGCGGGCCGCAGCCCGGAAGGCGCAGGAGATCGAACAGCGGCGGGCCGAAGAACTGCCCGCTGCGTCGGCGGCCGGCGCACTGCCGGAGGAGCGACGCGAGCAGTTGGAGGACATCGACCCGTCGTGGTACCCCGCGTGGCCGGTGGAGTGGCAACGCGCTTTCCACCTCACCCGGCTCCACCTCGAGGCCGGCGGCGCGCTGCCCACCTCGCCGGGCGAGGTCGTACACCAGGGCGAGGACCTCGGCCGGTGGGTGCGGGCGCAGCGACTCGGCTGGGACAGGCTGACGACCGTGCAGCAGTGGATGTGCGAACACGTTCTCGGGATCGAACCCGCGAGCGAGGACGAGAAACCGCCCCCGCGCCGCACGCAGGCTGACAAGTGGGCGCTGAACTACGCCGCCGCCTGCCAGTTCTACGAACGGGAGGGGCACCTGCGGGTGCCCAGGAAGCACATCGAACGGCTCGCCATCGACGGTAGCGACGGCGGCGAGGACCAGGAGGAACGAGAGCTCAAGCTGGGCGCGTGGATCGGGAACCAGCGCAGCCGAGCCTCGACCCTGCCGCCGGAGCGGGTGGAGCAGCTGGCCGCCATCGGCATGCGCTGGACATGAGGCGAACAGGCTCCGCCGCCCAGGCGCAACCGCTGCGCCGCCAAGCCGACCGTCAACAGCCTTCCGCCGCAGGCACTAAGAACGCCTAACACAATGAGGTGGATCGGTTCTGGTGGCCGTGTCCGGTCGGTGGGTTCGGCGTTGTCCGGGTCATGAGGGCTTCGCCGTGGATCGTGTCGGATGACCTGTGGGAGCGGATCGAGCCGCTGCTGCCGAAGCGGGAGAGGCGGTTCAGGTACCCGGGCCGCAAGCCGGTCCCGGACCGACAGGCGCTGTGCGGGATCCTGTTCGTGCTACACACCGGCATTCAGTGGGAACACCTGCCTCAGGAGCTCGGCTTCGGGTCCGGTATGACCTGCTGGCGACGGCTGCGGGACTGGAACAAGGCTGGCGTTTGGCAACGGCTACACGAGGTGCTACTGGCCGAGCTGAATGCCGCCGCCCGCCTCGACTGGTCAAGAGCGGTCGTCGACTCCAGCCACGTCAAGACCTTAAAGGGGGCCCCAGACCGGACCGTCGCCAGTCGACCGAGGACGGGCCGGCTCCAAGCATCACCTGATCACCGACGGCCACGGCACCCCGCTCGCGGTCATCCTCACCGGCGGCAACCGCAACGACGTCACCCAGCTCATGCCGCTGCTCGGCGCCGTCCCGCCTGTCCGCGGCCGGCCGGGACGGCCCTGCCGAAAGCCCCAGTCGGTCTTCGCCGACCGAGGCTACGACCACGACGTCTACCGCGACCAGGTCCGGGCCCGCCGGATCCTGCCCCTCATCGCCCGACGCGGCACACCCCACGGCAGCGGCCTGGGCGTCTACCGGTGGGTGGTTGAGCGCACCTTCGCCTGGCTCCACGGCTTCAAACGACTCCGCGTCCGCTGGGAACGACGGGCCGACATCCACGAAGCCTTCCTCAAGCTCGCCTGCTGCCTGATCACCCACCGACAAGTGCTGTCCCTGACCTGACCGGCACTCGCCCCAAGTCGACAGACCGCCCCGGCAAACTGATCGCATGGACCGAGACACCCTGCAATCCGCACTGTCCCAGGACGTCAGCGCGTCTGCCCGCGCAGCCCTGGCCCAGCTGGAGGCAGGCGCGGACTTCGAGGTCTTTCTGAACCAAACAGCCTCTGCGCAACAGCTTTGGGACATCTGGTCGTGGCGGCACGAAGTCATGCTCGAAACGGGCGTCACGCCTCGGCCCGGACTTGTGGAAGCCATCGCCGGACTCCAAGCCGCAGGAACAGCCCGGGTCTACATGGCGACCGTCACTGGAACGCGGAGACGTTTCACGATCTTCCTGTCGGAAGACCTCACCCAGTGCGTTGCCTGCTGGTGACTACCTCATTGTGTTAGGCGTTCTTACAGCGGCTAACACAATGAGTTGATCTGTCGGTGGGTGATGAGGCAGCAGGCGAGTTTGAGGAAGGCTTCGTGGATGTCGGCTCGTCGTTCCCAGCGGATGCGGAGGCGTTTGAAGCCGTGGAGCCAGGCGAAGCTGCGTTCGACGACCCAGCGGTAGGTTCCCAGTCCGGTGCCGTGGAGGGCGCCGCGGCGGGCGATGACCGGGACGATGCGGTGCTGGCGGACCTGGTCGCGGTAGATGTCGTGGTCGTACCCGCGGTCGGCGAAGAGTGAGTCGGGCTTGCGTCGCGGGTGCCCGATCCGGCCCCTGATGGGCGGGACGGCGTCGATCAGTGGCATGAGCTGGGTGACGTCGTTGCGGTTGCCGCCGGTGAGGATCACGGCGAGCGGTGTGCCGTGTCCGTCGGTGATCAGGTGGTGTTTCGATCCGCTTCGGCCACGATCGACCGGACTCGGCCCCGTGAGGCCCCCCCCTTTTTATGGCCCGCACGTGGCTGGAGTCGACCACGGCACGCGACCAGTCGAGGCGGGCCGCCGCGTTGAGCTCGGCCAGTAGCACCTCGTGCAGCTGCTGCCAGACGCCAGCCTCGTTCCAGTCCCGCAACCTCCGCCAGCACGTCATGCCCGAGCCGAAGCCCAACTCCCTGGGCAGGTACTCCCACTGGATGCCGGTGTGCAGAACGAACAGGATGCCGCACAGCACCTGCCGATCCGGCAGCGGCCTTCGTCCAGGGTGACGAAACCGGCGCTCCTTGCGCGGCAGCAGCGGCTCAATCCGCTCCCACAGAGCATTCGACACGATCCACGGCGAAGCCCCCATACCCGGACAAAGCCCATCTCCGGACACGGACACGGCCAACAGGCCCTATCCACCTCATTGTGTCAGCCATTGTAAGACCCCGCGGCGAGGTCAGTCGTCCTCGGCGAAGAGGTGCGCGTCCTTCGACTCGTTATACGGGCGGCACTTCTTCAGCTCGTCGTCCCAGACCATCCTGTTGTTCGGGCTGTTCCGGTCTTCAGGGCAATCACGCTCGATGGGCTGCAGCCCCGCGTCGACCGTGATGAACCTGGTGGGGTCCCGAGGGTGGAGGTAATCGCCGGGCATCATGGCACTTGCGTCGTACCAGGGAGCGATCCTCGATGTTACGGCTTCCTCGTCAGCCATGGCCTCGTCCTTTCTAAGGGGGCATCGCCCGCACTGTACAGATCAACTCACGTCACCCGAGCCCAGTTTGAGAGTCTTCGTCCCGAAGGGCGAATCAAGCCGTAGCGCAGGGTGGTCGTGCGCGGTCTTCGAAATCGCGAGGCCGCCGGTTCGAATCCGGTCGGGCGTGGAAGCGGCCGCTGGCCTGCGGAAGGTGAGCGGCGTCACCTCGGCCGACGGCGTGCTCCCGCTCACCTTCGCCTCCGGGGGATCGGAACGGCCAGTAGCGGTGGCGGCCGGTCGCGGTGACCTGGTTCGCGATGCGGCCGTAGGCGCGGAGCTTGCCCCTCTACAGACTCAGCTCGTCCGGGGGCTGCTGGGCCTCCTCCTTCACCGGACGCCCGTTGACCGCAGTGATGGTCAGATCGTCGTGCTTCGTAAGGGCGCGTGACAGGGGGTGGATGGCGGTAAGGAGCCCGGTGGATTCCTTCACCGACACTTCGTAGCACGGGAGGCCCCTGATATGGGTCACGGCCGAGACCACTCGGCCAGCGGAATCGATCTTGTTGGCGGTAGGGACCGGCAGCCTGGGCACCGGCGATCATCTCGGCGCGGACGTCGCGGTGGTCGGTCAGGTCCCTCACCACCGAGCAGGGAACGTGGACCCAGCAGGTCGGCCTGCCCTTCGCAATTGCCTCCGGCAGCCAGAACCTGCGAAATCCAGCAGCAGTCCCTGGCTCCGCTGGCAACTCCACGTCAGTCACCGCTGACTGCTCGGAGATCCGCATGCCGGTGCGGACCATCAAAGTCGGAGTAGGCCGCGTTCCGCGAGATCCAGCGGCCTGGACCAACCCGGTGACGTCATGTCCGCGGACCTCGACGTCCCGCCTGCGTCTACCGGATGCCGCCGACAGTCACTCGATCCTCTCGTCGGCCTCGCCGTGGGGGTAGGTCTGTGGAACCGTCGCGGTCCCGGCTGCACTCGACCGGCTCGACGCGAACGACAACCCGGACGGCGGCGTCGGCCGGTCTCGCTGAGGGAGAGGGGCTTCAGCCACCAACTGCTTTCCCACCGCCCACTGGTAGAAGGCCGGCACTAGGATCTTCGGCATGGCGAAGGGCAAGGTGCAGCGGCGGGCGCGGAAGATCCTGGGCGAGGAACCCGTGGCCTTGGTCTGGTGTGAGATCCACAAGCCCATCCCCGTACCGCCCGAGGACGTTCACCGTGCTGCAGGCAAAGGACGCCTGAAATCGCGCCACCACTGGTTGTGGTATGCCGGGGCTGTGGTGTTCTTCTTCGTGGTCGTGCCGATGATCTTGTTGGGGCATCTCGGCCGTAGACTTGACCAACGGCTGTCGGGACGCAGCCGTGGCGGTCAGACCGGACAGCCGCGGACTCCGCCTGACACACAGCGTTCCGGCCGTGGCCGCTCTCGTGAGAGGGATCGCGGGCAGGACCCGACCAACGGGGTCTTCGACGGGGACTGGAACCTGACCGCGGGCCAGCTGCTGCTGCGTTGGTACGGGTACTCGCCCAGCCCCAAGCGCCTGGTCATGCTGACCCGCGACCGCGTCTGCGTGGCAGCGTCCCCTCGCCGTCGGCTGTCGCCGACCAAGGCCGACGATTTCCAGACCGTCACGGAGTTCACCCTCGACCAAGCCCGGATCGAGGGTGAGTCGGGCCAGCCACGCGGGTACGCCACCTTCCGACTCGCGTTCACCGACGGCTCCTGGCTGGAAATGGGCCGACTCGGCGAACCGCAAGACGCCGAACACTTCCTCCGCACCGTCAGCGGCTGAACAACCCTCCCGCCTACCTTGGCCACTCAGACCCCTTCCCCCTCGCCCCCCACCACCGTCAACGACCAGCAAGACCCCGCGCAAGCCCCAATCAAACAGATCGGCGTCGGCGAAGACTAGGAACAGCGGAAGCTCCGACTCGGGGCATGGATCAACAACCAGCGCAGCCGGACCGCCACCCTGTCCCCGGATCGGGTGGAACAGCTCTCCGCCATCGGCATGCGCTGGTAGTGATGGGCGTCGTCGTTACCGGGGGCGCCGCGCTCACGGCGAACTATCTTCTCGAGCGGCTGCGTCCGTGGCAGCGCCTGGGCGGCTGATCAGATTCGCTTCACCGGGGCGTGGGTTCGGGGCGGAGCCGGACTGAGTCCAGCTCCCTCAGCCGGCTCACCAGCAGGCTGGCTTCCTCGGGGTCCGTGCGGATCCCGAAGACGTCGTCGAGCAGCTTGGGCACCTCGTGCGGCCCGACGGTTTCCGTCACCCGGTCCCGGCCCGGGCGTTCCGTCGTCCAGACCAGCGCGTCGAGCGTGTCGTACCGGTCCGTGCCCCGCCGCTGGATGTACGGGCGGGTGACGAACGGGGAGCGGTCATGCGTGGCCACGAAGTGGTTGCCGACCGCGTAGTCGACGGGGTATTGGGGGGTTTCGGTGAAGACCTGCCGCACCACCCAGCCTTCTGGCCCTTTCGAATCGTCCCTGCGATGGTGCACCGCCCAGCCTGGGGAGCCGTGAGTGATGTCCTGCCAGTGCAGTAGGTACGGCCACGGGTCCGCTTGGCTGCGGCCGCCGTCGACCAGTTCGATGGGCTCCAGAGGGCTGTCGCCGAAGCCGATGTCGTTCAGCCAGCGTGTGCCGTCCAGGTCCACGATCAGCATCGCGTGGGTCGCTGGGCGGGGGTTGGCGGAGTCCGCGCCCAGTTGCACCCGGCCGGAGACGGCGGTGAAGCGGAACCCGAGCTTCTCCAGCGCGGCGGCGAAGAGCACGACGTGCTCGTAGCAATAGCCGCCCCGGCTCCGGCGTATGAGCTTGTCCTGGACCGAGGGCACGTCGAGCCGCACCTGGCGGTACAGGAAGCTGTCGAGGGTGTCCCAGCGCACGGTCAGCACGTGTGCGCGCTGCAGGGCGCGCAGTGTCTCGAGAGTGGGCGTCCGGTCGCCCTCGTACCCGAGGTGGGCGAGGTAGGCGTCGAGGTCGAGGTGTTCGCTGCTCCACATGTCCGGGTCAACTTCATGGTTCTCGGCAGCTATTCCATGTCCGGGGCGTCTGGTGATCGGACACCACCGCCACTGCCTTCGGCCCCGGCAGCCATTCGACGAGCAACTCGCCTTCGCGCCGCTGGCTCTGGTTCCGGAAGCGTCAGGTGCTCAAAGGTGATCCCGGCTGGTGTCGGGCTCAATCGGAGGGCGGCACCGCAGACCTCAGGCCGAGCCACTGATCGGCGTCCCAGGCCCGAAACCGTTCCACTTCGATAAACCCCAGCTTCGCAGCGAGACGCATCGAACGGACGTTGGCGGTCTGAGTGGCGAGCACCACCAGCTCACCTGGAAGGACGTCCTCGAGCCAGTCCAGTGCCGCCGCGCACGCCTCGGCGGCATACCCGGATCCCCACGCCCGCGGCAGGAACAGGTATCCGAGATCCACCTTCCCCACAGCAGCGGAGCAACGGTGCTCCGTTGCTCTCCTGAGCAGGACCTGGCCGATCATCGACCCGTCGAGATCGACAACGAAACTCCCTGGCCGCCGCCCGGGCACCTCGGGCATCTCACGCTCAAGCTCGTCACGCGGGCGGGGACCGCCGAGATAGCTGTGCACCTCCGACGAGGCGTGCAGCTCGACGAACGACGCCCGGTCCCGGGCCTCGGGCTCACGCAGCACGAGCCTCTCGGTCTTGATCGGTGCAGGCGGCCACGCAACAGGTCCGAGATCATCCACGTCGGCCAGCCCATCAGCGGCCTCAGTAGCGGTCAAGACTCGTGGTCCCACGTGACTTCTTATCCCCCAGAGATGTCTCAGTGGGTCGAGCGGGAAGGCGTGGACTGACCCGCGCCAAGGGGTCACAGCGAGCGCCTCGCCGTCGACGGCGAGGCGGTGCCGACCGGTCGTGAAGTGCAATGCGCCGTCTATACGGCAGTGCGCCACATCTGGGCAGGTACCACCCCACGACACCCGCGAGACCGCGAAGAACCACGCAAGATGCGATCCGCTCAGTCTTGGCTGTCGTCATCGAGCGGACGCGGGCGGCGCCGGGCCTCCTCCAGCCGCACGTCATAGCCGGCGAAGAACAACTTCCGTGATCAGTAACAGTGGGTTACCAAGTCAAATATCGAATAGTGCCTCTTCCTGAGGATTGGATTCGGGTGCGAGGACGACGCGAAGGCGGCTGATGCTCTGCCGCCACGTCGGGCCACTTGGTGTCTCATCCCAGAGTTCGGCAAGCTCGGACTTCTCGGCGGCCACTCGGTCGAGTGCCTCGACAGCAAGCGGCCGAAGATCGTCGGCGAAAGCCGGAAGTGCTTCCTCGGGCCCGTAGCTTGTACTGATCGGTTCACCACCCGGGCACTGTGCAGCGATGAGAGCGGCAGCTGCGACAGCCTCTGCGCACTCTGGGCTTTCGAGGTAGTCCCGGGCTTGGATGGTGCGGCTGAGCGTCGCTCGTACGAGGCCCTCGCGCTTGTCCGGGGCCGTCTCGTCCAGGGTGTAGGCGAAGTCCGCGGCCATGTCGTTCTCGAAAGGGCCGATGTCCCAAGTTCCCAAGATGATCTCCTCGC
This sequence comes from Streptomyces fungicidicus, assembly GCF_003665435.1. Lineage (NCBI taxonomy): Bacteria > Bacillati > Actinomycetota > Actinomycetes > Kitasatosporales > Streptomycetaceae > Streptomyces > Streptomyces fungicidicus. The sequence continues at coordinate 912,736 of NZ_CP023408.1, read as the reverse complement.
GCTGACGTGCGGTGATCATTGCAGTGACCACTGACAGTGGCTGTCACGAGGAAAGCAGGACGCGCTTCCGCAGAAGGGCAAAGCCTGCGCGGCCGAACATCTGGCGCTTGAACATCTTGATCCGGTTGACTTGTCCTTCTTCCTCCCGCCGTGCGGGACGTCCGGCCGCGCAGGCGGTCGCAGGCGGTGCTGGTGCGCGTAGACGGGTGGTGCCTGCTACCCGATCCGCCTGTGGGGGGAGCCAATTCGACGTGAGTGCCCGTTCTGCTGTGGGCCCCTTCGACGCGGACCTGGCCATCCGGGACCTGCCCGCCGACGGCGGTCGGCGGTCGGCGGTACCAGCCGGCCGGGGCGCCGCGCGGTGAGGGGCCGTCCATGCTGGGTTCCTGGGCTTCGCGCTCAAGGGCCTCGCCCCGCTGCTGAACGGGGGCCTCAACCAGGTGGGCGACCCGTACACCCCGGACGCCTGGGACAGCGGTGCCAGGGCGTATGAGGTGGCGGTGCTGGAGTACTTCGCGCGGTTGGCCGGGGCGCTGCCGGGCGAGGTGTGCGGGTATGTGGCATTCTCCTCCGGCGAGGCGCTGCTGCAGGGCCTGACCGCCGCACAGCGTCGGCTGCCAGAGGCGTGCGTGTACGCCTCCGACCAGGCGCATGACAGCGTGCGCAGGGCGTGTGAGCTTGTGCGGATGGAACTGGTGACGGTGGGATCGCTTCCCGGCGGGCGGATGGATCCCGAGGAGCTGCGGCTGCAGGTCCTTCAGCGGCGCGGCCGGGGCGGGGCAGTCGTGGTGGCCACCTTCGGCACGACGATGCGCGGTGCCGTCGACGACGTCCGGGTGCTGCGGGCGGCGGGCGGAGAGGTGTATGTGCATGTAGATGCCGCGGGCGGCGGGCTGGTCGCCGCACACACCCGGCCCGAACCCAACTGGTCGTTCGCGCACGGCGCCGACTCACTGAACGTCTCCGGGCACCCGGTGCTGGGGGTGCCGGTTCCGGCCGCCGGGGTGTCGCTGGTGCGGCGTGCTCTGCTGCCCGAGGCGGCGGGCGGGGAGTGCATCGCCGCCACGGACCGGACGCCGGCCTGCTCGTGCAGCGATCTGGCCTGCCTGTTGCTGTGGGCGCGGCTGCGGTCGTTGGGGCGTGCCGGGGTGGCGGCGCTGGTCGGCCGCTGCTAGGAGGTGGCCGCCTACGCCGTCGGCCGGCTCCGGCAGGTGGGGGCCGACCCGGGCCGCGCGCCGGGGTCGCTGACCGTCACCTTCACCCGGCCGCCGGCCTGGATGGCGGCCAAGTGGCACCTGGCGTGCGCTGGCGTATCTGGTCACCGCCGGGCACGTCACCTACGTGGCCGTCGACGAACTGGTCGCGGACCTGGCCGCCTGCGCGAAAAAGGCCGCCTGACCGGGACGGCGTCGTGGCACACTGTGGCGTTCCGACCCGGTGATCAGCACTGGGCGGACACCCGGGGGCGGGGCATTGAGACACACGATGGTGGTCACGGTCGCGGCGGCGCTGTTGTTGGCGGGCTGCGCGGACACCGGCAAGACAGACCAAACGGCAGAACCTGCATCCTCCCCGTCGTCTGCTGCCGAGCAGTCACCGGCGGCCGCCTCAAGGACGCTGGATCAGGTGCTGAGCGATCTGCACCTGGCGTCGCAGGACGTGGGAGAGGGCCGCGCGCGCGTCCTGATGGACGAGGAGCGCGCGACGCAGCAGCTTCCCGTCTGCCGGGCGGCCGGTGTGGTGCTGACCCGCGCGGTGCCCGGCCGTGCCGACATTTTGAAGATCACCGAGCAGTTGCGCCGCACCGGGTGGGCGATCGATGACCAGGGCTCCATCGAGGCCACGTCGGAGCCGTGGACCATCATGTTCCGGCCTATGCCGCTGCCCACGGAGCTCGCGGCGAAGGAGAGCCCGAACGAAGGCGTGATCCAGGTCTGGGTTACCGGGAAGTGCTACCGGTCCTGAAGGCCGCCCCGCGGCCCGGACGCCTGCAGGGTGCGACGGATACAGATCAACGACCGGTCAAAGCCCGGTTCCTGGGGATGATGCCCGCCGGTCGGTGATGTGTTCCGCCGGAGGAGTGTCTGCTTGGATTCGATCATCACCGCCACTGCCGCCCGCGCCCGTCACCACGGAGCTGGCCCCCGTGTTGCGATCCTCGGTCGCCCCGGAGAGCGACCGCCAAACGCGGCCACGGTAGCGCGGGCGGTGCGGAGCTTCACGTTGCGACCCTCGGTCACCCTGAAGGGCGACCGCCAACGTAAGGCACTCGGTGCGCACCGGGCAGCCGGTGCAGATGGCCTTGGCCTTGTTCTGTGCCGCACCTTCGACGAACAGCTCGTCGGGATCGGCTGTCCGGCAGGCCGCGTGCTCACCCCAGTCCTGATCATCCCCGACCACCCCGATGCCGTCCTCTCCCTGGTCCGGCCCCCTAACCTCCCCCGGGCAGGCGCAGTCCCAAAACGGTACGGCACGAACACGGGGCGCAGGAGATCGCCGAGCGACGGCAATCCATTCGGGTGACGGGGGCTTGACGGCGGTCCTGGTGGTGTCTGGCGTCTCAGCCGGTGGCCGAGCAGCCGGGCATCGCCGGGAGCGGGGCCTCGCCCGTCACGGTGCTGATCCGTCGCCGGATCGCGGCGAACATCTCGGCCCTCTCGGGTTTGACCAGGTAGTCGAAGCGGTCGTAGCGCAGTTGGGGTGTGGCGGTGTTGTCCGGGGACTTCAGGAGGATCAGGCCGAGGCTTTTGCCGGGGGTCAGGTCACGGTGTCCCCGCAGTTCCAGCGGAAGACCGTGTCCCGGCTGGGGGAATGGTGGGTCCTGGAGCTGGGGGACGGCGACGGTGTGCAGGAGGCCGAGGCGGCGGGCCGCTCGTCCTCTTCTCCCGCCGAGAACATGAGGGGGAGGCAGTAGGCGCGGGGACGGTGCGGGGCGCGGCGGAGTGCTCCCTTGCGCTCCAGGGCGAGGAACTGGTGCGCGACGCTGGAGGTGCTCGTCAGGCCGACCGCCTGACCGATCTCGCGCATCGAGGGCGGGTACCCGCGGTCAGCGACGGAACGGGCGATGCAGTCGACGATGGCCCGCTGCTTGTCGGTGAGCCCGTCAGGACCCCGGCGGATGCCCGGAGGCTGGCCCGGTCCAGCGTGGGTGATGGCCATGTGCCCCCTTACGATCTTGCGTCTTTGGACAGTAGCCCCACACACCGACAAACGGAACGTCTTTCGATTGTCTTTCCGGCCTGGCGGTGGCGACGTCGACCCACGTCGCAGGGCGTGGGTAAAGGGCAGATGGCGTCGCCGACGTGGGGCAGGGTGGTCTTCCGGCCTTGGCTATCGCACAGACGTACGCGCTGCCTCGATGGGGGCGAGTCCGTCTCCACGGCGATGTCTGGGATGTCGGGCCAGGCCCACTTCCGCGCCCCGGGTGGCCTACTTGGCGGTCCAGTAGCCCAAGTTGTTGCGGTTCCCCTCCGCCGCCCAGCGCGGGGCGTCAGGCGATCCCAGCAGACCGTATGGCAGATACCCGGACCGGACACCGAGTTCCCACCCATGGACCTGGACGGCGAGGCAGGCCAGGGTGAGGGTGCCGAGGGGGAGGAGGGACCGGGGCGCGGGATCACCGGCCTCGGCCTCGACGCTCTCCCGGTACGCGACCAGCCGGGCGACGAGGGCGTCCTCGAAGGCGTGCTGGTCGTCGTCGAGGAGTACGCGGAGCAGCCGCTGGTCCGCGCTCAGCGCGTCGCCGACCTCGTCGAGCCGCCGGGCGGCCTCCGCGCGCTCTTCGGCGTCCGGCTTGCGCAGCGGAACCGTGGGCCAATCACGGGGCAGATGCCCGGCCGACTCGGTGAGATAGGGGCACAGGGCGTCCATGGCGGCGAGGTCGGCGGGGTCGGAGACGGAGGTGTACCGGTTGTAGGGCACGCCGTCACGAATGGCGGGCGCGTAGTCGCCGCGCAGCAGCAGCCCGGTGACCCGCTCCCAGTCCCACACGTGCCCGCTGACGACACACATCTCGAACATGTCGAGCCAGGTCCGCGCGGTGGGCGCCTCCTTGACGACGTCCCGGAAGGTGACGGGCCCGTCCCCGAACTCGTCGTCGTCCGGGTCCGTGCTGATCCGCTCCCCGACGAGAGGGAACCGGATCTCCTGGTCCCCGTCCGGGAAGCACATGATGCTCAGCACCCCGTGCACACATTCCGCGGCGGTGACGGCGACCGTGCCGGCCGCGGCGTCGAGCCCCGGCTCCGTCACGGTTCGCGCGGCAACATGGTCGAGAAGCTCGTCCGCCATCGCCCGTATCAGGGCCGGCGAGATGCTGCCGTACCGCAGCGAGTGCCACCGCTTGTAGGCCCGCCCGTCGATGTCGTCGAGCGCCTGAGCCAACCGCTGCTCACCGACCTGATGGCATTTCACATTCCGCACGTACTGCGTCCCTTCGTGAACTCCGCGACTGGACGAAGCACGTTATCAACGGGCACTGACAGCACCGTCCTCTCGCGAGGCCGGGCAGGAGTTGCTGGTCCGGTGCGGTATACACGAGGAGATCACAGACCGCCGCACTGTGAGGCGCCGCACCGGGGGTAGGGGATGACCGTTCCGCACGTGAGTACCGCGCTTCGCCCGGGGGACTACCTCCAGATCGCCTCGGAACGGATGGCCGTCGTCGGCGTGCCGGACGGCGAAGGGTTCGCCCGGATCGAGCGGGTGGAGATCATCACCGACACCGGATTCCTGGCTCCGGACTCCACCCGGGTGCGTACCCGGGCAGCCCAGCAGATCGCGGTCGTTTTCTGTCACGGCATGCCGGGCCCGGTCATGTTGCGCGAGGGTGAACAGTGGACCCTCGGCGAGGTCGACAGCGGCCGGGCTCGCTGGGATTCCGCCCATCCCTGGTGGCCACCCACTCCCCTCGCCTCACCCAGCACAACGGGTGCAGGCTGGGCGACCAGGTCAGCGCCTCGTTCTGCTGACGCTCACGACGGCGGCAGGAATGTCGCGGGCGGTCAGGGCCTCGTCGACGGCCTGGGCGTAGGGCCAGTGCGGCAGCAGGCAGGCGGGATCTATCCCGGCGGCTGAAGCAGCACGCACGCGGCCCTTCCTCACGAGTGGACACGGATGCTCACGATGCGCAGCGGGCGGCGGCCGGGCCGATGACGCCGGGGCCGAACTTGTCGCCGGTGCGGTCCATGGCGGCTTCGGCAACGAGGCGGGCTTCGCGGGCGGTGTCGAGGCTGATCTGCTGGGCGCCCTGGCCGGCGTCGACGAGGTCCTCTCCCTTCAGGACGATGCCGGTGAGGCAGCCGCGCTGCAGGCCGGCGGCGTCCATCAGCCGGTAGGCGAGAGTACGCAGATCGTCGTCGTGCGCGGAGGGCTCGGTCAGGCGGCGGGTCTTCGCCCAGCCGGTGCCGCCGGCGAAGCCCAGGGTGAGGGTCAGAGCACGGGCAGCCTGCCCGCGGCGACGCAGCAGCCGTCCCAGCTGCACGACGAGGTCAAGGAGGGTGGCGCGGACGGTGGCGCCGTCCAGGGTGTGGCGGTCGAAGGTGCGGCGGACGGTCGCGGAGGAGGGCAGGGCGCGAGCAACGACGAGGCGCGGGGCGATGCCGCGGGCCCGGTCCGCTGCCGTGCGGCCGGCTTTGCCGCCGAGCAGGCGCTGCACCATGGCCGGTGAGACGGCGGCGAGCAAGCCAGCAGTGTGAACGCCGTACTCGTGGAGGGTGTCGGCCTGGCGGGGGCCGATGCCGTGCAGGGCTTCCACCGGCAGCGGGGCAAGCCAGTCCGCGGCCTGGCCGGGCGCGACGGCGAGGACCCCGCACGGCTCCAGAACCTGGGCGGAGCCGGTGCGCAACCGGTCGTCGTGAAGCACGAGGGATAGCCATACAGACGGCCCCGTCCTTGCCGGATGGGGCCGTCTGCGTAGGGCTCAGCTGAGTCAGCCAGCCTGTGCGGCGGCTTGCTCGGCAAGGGATTGGGCCAGCTCACGCGCCCGCTCTGGGTTCCTGTCGAGTGCTTTGCTGTTCAGCAGTTCCAGGAGTGTGAAGAAGGCGCCCGTACCAGGAAACGTGCCCTTTTCGGCGTTGTGGTTACTCCGCAGCGTGAACTCGCCAGTCGACCGGCGATGCCGCGGCTGCCCATCCACGCGGACAGTCGCTGCGCGGTGGCGGCCAGGACGCGGTCGCCGACAGCGTGTCCGTAGGTGTCGTTGATCTGCTTGAAGTGGTCGACGTCGGAAACGCGCGGGTTCGCGGATTCCAGGACTGGCGTGACGACGAACCCGGCCGCCTGCCCACCGTTGGAGGCGCACTCTTTGCGTGGTTCCTACTCGACCGCACATCGCTGCTGTTCGGGCACTACTGCGTCCACTCGTACGCGTGATCAGAGACGAATTCGGCAAAGGCGCGCGGCGGACGGCCGGTCAGATCGAGCACCGCAGTGCTGATCTGGTTTTCGCGTCCCTCCTTGATTCCGCGCTCGACGGCGGCAAGAGCGTCAGCGAACTCCGCCGGCATTCCGGAGGCACGGTAGGCGGCAGCTTGTTCCTCCTCCGTCATACGCTCCACTCGAACCTGTCTGCCGGTCTGCGCGGTGATGATCTGCGCGGCCTGCGGATAGCTCATCCTGTGTGGTCCGGTGATCAGGTAGTCGCTTCGAGCATCCACCTCCAGGTCAGCCAACAGCGCGGCAGCACTGGCCGCGATGTCCCGCGCATCGATCCATCCCAGCTCACCGTCACCGGCTGCGGTGCGAATCTCACCGAGTCGATGGATGTACTCGGCCAGTGGGTGCGGGCGCAGGAAATTCTGCATGAAGCCAGACGCGCGGAGTACGACACCTCCGGGCTGTGCCTGAACCTGAGCGGCCATCTCTACAGCGCTGGGCGCGTTCGGCAGCACAATGGCGGAGCCGAGCATCACGAGGCGTCGGATACCGGCCCGCTGCGCTTGGCGCAGGAAGGGCTCGACCAGCGGCAGCGGGTCCACACTCTCCACCGGCGGAAGCAGGAAGACCCGGTCCATCCCGTCGAGCGCAGGTCCATATGTGGTCGGGTCATTCCAGTCGAAGCGGATCGCATCAGGATCGGCTGCGGCCGGGTTCCGGCTGGCGACCCGAGCATGCACACCAGCGTTACGGAGCACGTGCACCAGCGTCTTGCCGGTCTTGCCGGTCCCTCCGGTTACGAGCACTCCGGACATCAGGCGTCCCTCCTTTCGAGCGAGTCGATCAGCCTGGCGAGCCCCCCGGCAGCGGCGGCCACCGACAGCGGGCTCCAGTAATCCCGAAACAGAGCAATCAGCCCGTCGCGGACCGTGAGAACCACGATGTAGTCCAGGCGGTAGGGCTGGGAGGTGGCGACGGTGCGGCCGGTGGCCGTCCACTCCACCACGACGGTGTCCGTTTGACCCGTGGGCCGCACGGTGAGCGCGGCCACCTCCTCCATGTCCATCAGCTCCGGATAGTAAGCGAGGTAGGCGCGTACCTCCTCGCGTCCGCGAAGAACGCGAGGGGAGCTCCCGGCTGCGAAAGGGAATTCCGCAATTCCGTCAGGCGCCCACAGATCCGCCACGGCACTCATGTCTTTGGCCAGCATCAGGTCGATCATGCGGCGAAAAATTTCCTCAGGCGTGCTGGACACCATTTCTCCTCGTAGTCAACAAACCGACAAGACCACCATGCACAGCAGATTTGTGAGCGCGGAACGGACAGCTAAGCCCCGGACCAACAGTGCGAGGCTTAGCCGTCCCTCCTGTGACAGCATGGAAGAGTGAGCAGTCAGGAACTCGCAGACTTTCTCCGCCGCCGCCGCGAGGGTCTGCAACCAGAAGATGCGCCGGCCGAAGCGACGCGTCCGCCAAGCCAGCGCGCCCGTCGCACACCCGGGCTGCGTCGCGAAGAGGTAGCCGCCCTGGCACAGGTGTCGGTGAGCTACTACGAACGGCTGGAACAGGCACGGGCACCCCGGCCCTCACCGCAGGTGCTGTCTGCGCTCGCGACGGCTCTCCAGCTCACTGAAGCAGAGCGCGACCATCTGGCCCGCCTGGCCGGACAAGTGTTGCCGACAGAGAACGACGGCGCGCCAGAGCACGTACCCGAGGATGCCCAACAGCTACTCGGCAGACTTGACGGCATCCCTGCCTACATCGTCAACGACCGGCAAGACGTCGTCGCCTGGAACGCAGCAGCCGCAGCCCTGATTACAGACTTCTCTCGTCTCACACCTGTCCAGCGCAACGTCACGCGCATCTCGACGAGATTCCGTGACACCCTCTGCACCGGCGCGCCCGGTTCGGAGTCCGATTTCTCTCAGCAGGCAGCCGCTCAATTGCGCGCAGCCAGCGTTCGGTACCCCACAGATAACGTGCTCGCAGAGCTAATCAACGAGTTCGCAACCCACGATCCAGATTTTGCGAGCAGCTGGTGTAACCACGCTGTGCACCCCGTGCTCCGCGTGCGAAAAAACCTGCATCACCCCATACTGGGCGAGCTGGAAATCGACCGGCACACCCTTAGCTTGCCCGGCTCAGGTTTCTCCCTGGTGATGTACACGGCAGAAGCCGACAGCCCCAGCGCCGCTGCACTGAAGAGCCTTTGATCGGGGCCACTGGCGCGGCCCGATCGACGTGCTGTACCTGCGGAGGTTCATGTTTTCTCCACGGTGGAACGTACGGCCTTGCCGTCTGCGGTCCGAGGGCCGGGAACGGTCGCCACGGCCAGGTTGAGGCGGGTGTCCCTGTCGAGGTTCACCTCACCGTAGGGGCGGACGTGCGACCAGAACAGCGGGGTCAGACCGCGCCGGTCGGCGGGGGTGAGAAGGTCCGCCCACTCCGATTCGCCGAGGACGTCCCGGAGCATCAGTACTCAACCCCGTACACGTGAACGTGCTCAGTTGATGATGCGCTGAACACGGGTTCTCGTCAGTCCGCAGTGGACGGTCGACAGCGTCGGACGGCCCGGCACTTCTCATGCCACCTTGATGACAACCTTGCCCGAGGTGTGACCGTCCTCGACGGTGGCAAGGGCGGCCGGGGCGTCGGAGAGCGGATGGACCGCGGTGATCACGGGTGCGAGGAGTCCGTCGAGGGCCAGCCGGGCGGACCGCTCCAGGTTCTCGCGGTCGACGCGACGCTCGACGAAACGCCCACCGAGATCGGGCACAGACATATCACCCACAGCGATGACGTTGCGGGAATCCTGGGCCAGCGGAGCGACCGTCCGCAGCGAGGTGCCTCCGGCCAGGTCGACGATCCCGTCGAAGCCGTCCGGAACCAGCTCGCGTGCCGCGGCGGCGACGTCCTGGGCTGTGTAGTCGATGAATTGCACCCCGATACCCTCGGCGTGTTCGCGTTTGGCGGTACTCCCGGCGCCGATCACACGCAGCTCGCGTCCGACAGCCAGCCGGGCGACGGCGAGGCCGACCCCGCCTCCGACTCCGTTGACCAGGACCGTGGCACCGGCCGGGAGGCCGAGCTGGTCGAGCACGTCCACCGCGGTCGTCCCGGCTACCGGCAGCGTTGCCGCCACGGTCGCGGACAGACCCTCCGGGATGCGCGCGGTGTTCGGCGCGGACAGCACCGTCGTTTCGGCGTAGGTGCCGCCACCGGTGAGTGCGAAGCCGAAGACCGCGTCACCCACCTCGAGCCCCTCGACGTTCTCGCCCCGGGCGAGAACGGTTCCGGCCGCCTCCATGCCCAGCACGCGGGGAAACGGACGCCCGCCGTCGAGCCCGTCGACCAGACCCGAGCGCAGAAGGTGGTCGAGGGGATTCACGCCGGCGACGTCAACCTGGATCAGCACCTCGCCGCGACCGGGGACAGGGTCGGGACGGTCGAAGAACTCCTGTACCTCGGGTCCGCCATACCTGCCGAAACCCCATGCCTGTCCCATCTTCCGCCGCCTCTCGTACGACCGGCCCGGTGATTCCGGGCGCTGTCGCCATCCTCACCTCTGACACTGATGTGAGGGGCAACCGGATGAGATGTAGATCACAGCATCAGGCCGACTTCGCCACCGGTTCCGGTGCCGTGGACAGTTCCGCCCGGTGCCGGCTGTTGGCCCTGATCAGCACGTCGAGTGCATCCCGCGTCTCGATCAGGTGCGCAATGTCGGCGTCGATCCGGTCGCGCTCGCGCATCATTGACGTGAACGTCTCCTCAGCGACGCCCAGGTCACCCGGGACGTCCACACACGGCAGCACAGACGCGATCACCCTGCTGGACATCCCCGCGTCGAACAGCTGTCGGATGAGTGACACGCGCTGGACCGCAGCATCGGAATAGTGACGCTGCCCCGCGTCGGAGCGTGAGCTGGTCAGCAGTCCCTGCTCTTCGTAATACCGCAGTGAGCGCGCACTCACGCCCGTGCGCCTGGACAACTCGCCTATCCGCATCCGTAAGAGCCTACGCCCGCGTGCTCCAAGGCCAGACCGCCGGCGAGTCATGAATGCTCGCGGACACCCCCACAGGCGCAAGGTTGTCCTCCCGGTCCACGACTGAGCACGTTGGTCTGTACACGCCTTAGCACTCTTTTCGGTACGCCGACAACTGCGCACGGGAGCGGCATAGTGACCCTCCGGCCGCCGGTGAGCGAGAGCCGGTGCACGACAATCGGCACACTGGTCACGCCTCCCAGCGTGCACCGCCAGACACCATGAGGCCAGTGAAAGCAACCAGGCACGGCCGGCACAGACTCCAAACCCCGCAGCCGCCACGCAACCGCCGGCCCCCGAACCCCCGCTACGGTCGGCCTCCCCCGGCGCGAACGGGCACCGTGAGAAGTACGACCAACTACTCCGCGCGACCAACCGCGCCGATGGCGTCCGTGGTACGGACCTACTGGCGAAGAGGCAGTGCTCCGACCCTGCACTATTCGATCCATGTGTCGGTCCTTGCCCACCAAGCCGGACGTTCCAGAGGGCTGACTCATCGGACCGCATGGCTGAACCACGAGGGCGAACTCCGACTGACCGAGGGCACATCGACCCGGTTGAAGGCCGAACGCGTGTCGAAGGGCGCGGTCATTCTTCGGCCGTGTGCTTGTGGCCCCGTAGGCCGGCACCAAAGGCGCGGACGCCCGACCAGGATGACGAAGCCTCGTTCCTGCAGCCCAGGAAGCCGCTACGCGGCCGGGCCGTCCGTGGCCGGGGACGGAGCCGCTTCTGTCGTAGGCGAGGGAACATGCCCGCTGGACAAGCGCGCCCCTCGCCATGGCAGAAGCAGCGCGCTCGCCATGCACAGCAGGCCGGCGACAAGTAGGGCGCCGCGGACACCTGTGGCGGCGGCGACGAGACCACCGGCGATTACGAAGACAGCCTGGCACGTCTTCGCGCCCACCGACCAGGAGGTGCCGACGCGGGACATGAAGGCGTCTGGTGTGGCTGCCATGCGATAGGTGGTGAACAACGGGTTGAAGACCCCGGCGGAGAAGAGCAGGCCGAAGTCGGCGGCCACGATGACGAGCACGCCGACGGCACCGGGGGGCGTAGGGCGGGGGACGGCGTCAGAAGTGCTCGCCGCGGCGCGGGTGGACGTCGCCTCCGAGACCGGGCACCCACAGCTTGCCGTGATCGCCGGCGCTGATGTCCCAGGCGGTCACTTGGTGCGAAAACACGGTGCCGCGGGCGCGCAGATCGGTGACGATCAGGCGCGCGAGCGTAGCGGGTGCGGTCGGGTCCGTCTCGGGCAGTCTGGTGTACCAGCTCCCGGTGTCGTCCAGGTCCTGCCAGGCCCTGGCGCGCATGTGTGCCGCACGTTCGGGTGTCTGCTCGTGGCCGCGGTCGTCGATGAAGGCGCAGAACTCTCGGTCCGTCTGCGACGGTTGGTAGGAGACGATCATGGTGCGTCCCCAGTCGCGTGACGCCCAGAGTTTGAAGCTCACCCAGTCGCCGGGGGCCTGGAGGGGCATGTGTTCCGCCCAAGAAACGAGGATCTGCGCCAGGTGCTCCTCGGTCTGTGCCCAGCCGTTGGCGGCCGCGTGTCCGTTGAAGGTCCAGCCGTGGTCGTGGCCGGGGCCGTGGCGGTCCAGCTGCCACGTGTAGGGCAGGCTGCCGGAGTCGAAGCGGGAGTACTCCTCCTGGACGAAGGCCTTCGCCTCGTGGGCGGAGAGCAGCGCCTCGCCATGGTCGCCGGACAGCAGCAGGATCCGCTCGCTGCCGTGCCAGCGCACGCTGGGCCCGTGTGCGGTGCCGCCCAGCAGCGTGGGCGGGCCGATGCGCGCGACGATGGCTTTGTAGACGGGGAGCCCGTCATTGCGGACACCCGCCCCCGGCGCTCGCAGGTCCTCCCTCTCCGTGGCGTCCAGGCATCAGCGTGGTAAGGCCTCTCCGTTCGGCTGCGTTGGCTGGCGAAGCAGGGGCGCGTCCAGTTCGGATGAGGTATCAGTCGACGCGGGTCTCGCCGCTGATGTACCGGGGCAGCAGGTCGTCCAGGGCGCAGCGGCTGATGATACCGGCACATCGCAACCGGAGACGACGGCGTCGCTGATCTGCCGTACAGCAGACCGCCACAGGCTGGAGGCGAAGACGCCGCGCTCCGTCAGCAGCTTGACCCGCCTCGCCGTTTGTACGGCAGCATGCCGGGCCGGTACTCCTTCCGGCTTCCTGGCCTGCCACGCCTGCGACCGCTGCGGGACCCGGACGCCGCCGACGACGAGTGATGATGACATTGGCCGTATCTCGTCTGCCGTCCCACGACCACACAGAGGCTTAATGATGCTCCCGCGCCACGCATTGCGCGGTTGGTTGTGACAACAGCACGGGGGGCCATGGATCACACAGGCGGCATCGGCGTACCGCCTCCCGGGCCTCCTCCACAGTTTCCGCCCCGGCCCCCGTCTCAGCCGCCGCAGCCGCCTCCTCAGATACCGCCGATGCCGCTGCCTCCCCGCAGGGGAAAGCCGCTGGAACTCCAGGTCCATCGGCAGATCCTGTGGGTGGGGTCGGCGGCGGCTCCGTTGCGCAATGTCAGCTGGGTCGAAGTGTTCAGGCTGAAGCCCGCCTGGGGCAAGGCCGGCGTCTACTTCCTCCTGTTGGTGATCTTCGCTTTCTTGGTCTCCGCCCGACTCGACTCCACGGACGGGGGCAGCGGTCCTGCCCCGGGCATCCTGACCCTGTTCACCCTGGTCGTTGTCTGCGCTGTCCTGCTCTGGTCGAGGAAGCCGGTGCTGGTCGTCGAGCTGAACAGCGGTTCCAGGGTAATCCTGACCCTGCCGACCATGGATGAACTGCGGGCGATCGCCGGCCAGATCGTGTACGCGATCGACCACCCGGAATACGAGTTCTCCGCCGTCCTCGAGCAGTACAACACCACGAACAACTTCGGCTCCGTCGTCAACATGAACGGCGGCAGGGGAAACACAGGGATCAACCACGGCACCGTCGTCCACAACGACAGCACCGCTCAGGACACCGAGCTGCAGGCCGCCGTGACGGACCTCATCCGCCTCCTCAACGACCTGCGCCCGGAGCTCACCCCGGACCAGGCCCAGACCGTAGAGGACGCGCTGCCCGCGCTCACCCCCGACCGGGCCGCCCTGCGTGAGCGCGGCATGATCCTGGCATCCGTCTCGCAGATCGCGGCGACCGTGGGCGAGATGGGCAGGCCCGTCGTGGAGGCGCTGGGCCGGCTGCTCGCGCTGCTGGGCTGACGGGCCTTCCCTTGCAGATACGGTCATGGCCTACGCCGTAGGCAGAGCAGCAGACAGGCACACGGTTCCCGCGCGAAGCGCGGTATCCGCTGCACGATCCCGCAGAAGCGCGATCAGATCGCCAACCGCGAGAAACGCGGTTCCCACGGTGGTCGGCCGCCGAAGTTCGATGCGGCCGACTACGAGAGCGCCACGCAGTGGCGTGCGGAATAAATCGCCTCAAGCGACGCCGCGCGGTGGCAACGAGGCACGGCAAACTCGCCGTCCGCGGCAACCGTGCTGATCGCGGCCATCAACAAGTGGCTGTGACCAGCACGCTTAGAACACGCCCCACCGCCGATTGCCGCACACCGGTCTTCCGCGCGTTCTCAGCCGACGTGGAGGATACGAAAGCGATCGAGTTCCGCCGGGTCCCGATCAACGACTTGGATTGGTGTCCAAGCCCATTGCCGCACGCTAACGCCCGGCGTGCGGGAAAACCGGATCAGCCCGCGGGTGCCTTCGACCGTCACGCGCGGCCATGCCTCGGCGATGGCCGCCCGGTCCGTGCCGTCGGAACGCAGCACGTCAGCGAGGACGGCGACGGTGTCCCAGCCCTCGAAAGCAACGAAGGAGGGCGCTTCGCCCAGCCGCTCGCGCAGCTCCTTCCCGACGCGTTCGCCGAGCGGACCGAGGCGCTCGGGCAGGTAGCGCAGGAACGGGATTCCCGTGCCCTCCCCGCCCAGCATCGCGGCCCATTCGGCGAACTCCGGTTGTCCGGCCGGGGCGCCGATCAAGATCTCCGCGAGCCGCCGGTCACGCCGGACGGCCTTGACGATCGGCACCGCCGGCTCCGGATGGCCGACCAACAGGAGAAGCGCTGTCGCGCCATGGTCGACGAGCATGTCGCACAGGGACTCGGGGGTGAGCGCGGTCGTGTCGAGCTCGACGACCGTGCCGCCGCCGCGAGCGAGATGGTCCCGCAGAATGCGGGTGCCGGACGCCCAATAGACGCTCGGCTGGGTCGCCACGGCGATCCGACGCCGGCCCGCGCCGAGAAGGAAGTCAGCGTAGATCCGCCAGCCGTGAGACTGGGCCGGGGCCAGGCGCGCTACCCACTCCGTCGGCTCCTCGGTGAGCGCGTCGATCACTGCCGACGAGCAGAGGAACGGCACACCGAGGGCGTCGGCCCGGGAGGCGACGGCACGGGCGACCACGCTGTGGTACTCGCCCGCCACGGCGGCCACGCCCAGGTCGGCCAGTTCGTCCACGGCCGCCGCGGCCCGCTCCCCATCGGCCATGGTGTCCCGGACCACCAACTCCAGTGGTCTGCCGTCGATCCCGCCGGCGTCGTTGACCTCGCGAACGGCCAGGTCGAGTCCTGCGAGCAGGTGTCGGCCCGCCTCGACCCAGCCGGGCCGCGTCAGCGGGACGAGAGCACCCAGGCGGACGGACGACCCGTCCGTGTGCTCCGCTCCGGACGGCGATGGTGCCGTGGTCATCAGGTGGCGCCTCCCCTGGGATGATCCGGTCGTCGTTCGCCCCAACCGCGCGCTGGCCGGGGCCAGCGATTCGCATTCGTCTGTCTCGCCGCATCGGGCGCGCCCGGGGGATCACGCCGGTCATTAGATCCACCACCATCCCCGATAGGCAAACGAATATTCGTTCGGTTACCTGTTACGCTTCCTGTGAACTGGAAAATCCTGCGGGACTGTCGGCTCAAGGGCGACGGAGTTCACCCTCCGGCACGGGGCGAGAGCCACCTCGCCGAAGCCCTGGCTCACAAGGCCATCGACCAGGGCATGAAGGAAGCCTGATTCACCCTCGAATCACTCACCGCCCATCTCGGCCCGGGCCACCGTCGACCGGCTCCTGAACCAGACCGGCTGACCCCGGCCTCCTCAGACAGGCTCCGGGAGCGGACCGAGATGCTTGATGACACGCTCACGCAGCAGGAGGTACTCCTCCCAGCGGCGGGGCAGCGGGCCGGCCGGGCGCTCGACGACTCGGGCCGCCGTGACGGTCTGTCCGTGCCGGAACTGCTCGCGTGTCAGGTCGAGTTCCACACCGCTGGGCAGCCGGTTCCACCAGTGGAAACCGTGCTGGGTCTCGTCACGGTGGACCTCGCCCACTCTGAGATCGCCGCCGAAGACGTCGTTGACGATCAAGGCCGTGATGTCACAGTGTCCCCAGGCCGGGTTGTCGGACTGCCAGTCGGCCTGGTCATCGGGCGAACAGGTGTCGGCGGCCCAGCTGGCGCGCAGCGCCTTGTCGAGATCGAGCAGGTTCCAAGGGATCATGCCGCCAGGATCGCAGCCGCCACTGACAACAGGACGACGCAGGCGCCGCTCATCGTCGTCCAGGAGCCCGTATGCGACATCGGCGTGGCCGCCGGTCAGGTGTCGGGTGCGTGATGCTGCCGCGCATGCCCTGCGGCGCCGCGTGGTCGGCCTGTCGTACTCGAAGTCGAAGTGCACGCCCCCGACATCAGCCGGTACGGCCGCTGGCGTTCACCGGCTCGAACGCGAGGCCGACGCATGGGTCCTGCGCCTCGACGCCCGATTGGGCGGTACGAGGTGGGGCAGGCTGAGGGGCGTTCACGCACTCCCCTTCGGCGGCAGGAGACCGACAGGTGTTACGTGTTCACTTCACGGCGGAAGACCTCGCCAGGACCCGGGTGGCCGCGTCCATCGGTGTCGCGGCTGAGGTTTACTACAGCCTGGAGCTACTGAGAGGCAACCGGGTGCCTACGCACCTCCACACCTGGCGCTCGGCGGTCGCGGGCAGGATGGGGGCCGACACACTCCCTCTGACATCCCTAATCCCGACGCGTGGTCCCGGGCTTGATCTGCTGGCCCTGACGGGCGATGTGCCCTCTTTGGACCACGCCGTGGACAATCTGCTGCACGCCCCGGTGTCCCAGCTGCGCCGCGAGATCGAGTATCTCGACTTCCGTCCCGGACAACTGCCGTGGGCCAGACGGGTGGCGGAGGGCGACCGTGACGCGCTGCGGGAGCTGGCGAAGGCCCTGCGCGCCTGCCACCGACTGACCGTGGAGCCCTATTGGGACAGAGGACGGTCCGAACTGGTCGCGCTGTCCACCCGTAGCGCAAGCCTGATGTTGGAGGGAGGCGTCGATCTCCTGCTGCGCTCGGTCTGTGCACCACAGGTCCGCTGGCGTCCGCCGGTGCTCGAAGCCCCGTACCCGCGCCGAGTCGATGTGCACCTCGAGGGGCGGGGACTCGTCATCACGCCTACGGTCTTCTCGAAGCACCCGGTGAGTTTCCTGTGGGACCCGCTCGACACCGCTCAGCCACCCCGCCTGACCGTACCGGCCCTCCGCCGGCCACTGACCGGCACCGGAGCGGCGGAGTCGGACGGCGCGACCGTCCGGAACCTGGAGTCCCTGCTCGGCCGCACCCGAGCCGCCGCCCTGCGAGTGACGGCGGAAGGCTGCACGACGAGCGAACTGGCCCGCCGCCTCAACGTCACGGCCGCCGCGGCCAGCCAGCACGCGACCGTGCTGCGCGACACGGGCCTCATCACCACCAGCCGCCGCGGCGGCTCCGTACTCCACCTCATCACCCCGCTCGGGCTGGCCCTGCTGTGGACCGGCGCACTAACGCAACCGTGACGGCGCGAGGAGGCCGCGAACGAACGTCGCCGTCTGTCACACACCACCGAACAAGCGCACCGAGGTGTGTGAGTTACTGCCGCACCCACCGGCGTGGCAACCCCTTTTAAGCTGTGGCTTAAAGGATGGGCAACGGATGGTCGACCTGCCCAGGATATGAGGCGACAACCGACTCGCCGCGTTCTGGAGGACCACTTGAAGACCCAACTCGCCACCGTCGTCGGCTCCGCCGTTCTGACCGCGGCCACCGTACTGGGAGCGCCAGCCGCGGGCGCGCAGACCGCGGCGTACCCGACCACGCCCATCACAAACGTCTCGTATGGCGCCAGCTACATCAGCGGCGCTCTGACCTGGTACAACCGGTCGGTCGGGGTCGACGGAGCACTCCGGGCCGTCGGCTGCCGCAGGGCGTGGGTCGGCACGTACGACGCCTCGGGTAACCCCCTCGGCGCCAAGAGCACCAGTACCAAGTGCGACGTGACGTATTCGCTCGACGGCTTCCCGCCAGTCCCCGCAGACGTGCCCGGCGGGGCCGCGTACGTCGTCGTCTGCCTTGACGACGCCAGTGCGTCCTCACTCGACTGCGAGCTGTTCTACCGGC
Source organism: Streptomyces fungicidicus (assembly GCF_003665435.1). Taxonomy (NCBI): domain Bacteria; kingdom Bacillati; phylum Actinomycetota; class Actinomycetes; order Kitasatosporales; family Streptomycetaceae; genus Streptomyces; species Streptomyces fungicidicus. The sequence continues at coordinate 894,887 of NZ_CP023408.1, read as the reverse complement.
CCTGACACACCGACCGCTCGATAAGTGGCCTTGCGTCGACGCACATACCCGGCCCCGGGGTGGAACGACACGCGCCGCCCCGGAAGCTGATCCCGTCGCCCGACGAGGCAGGGCTACGAGCCATCGACGAGCAATCGAGCGTCGAGCCTCCGTAGACGACCGGGACGACGGCAGGCGTGGGATGCGGGCGAGGCCGCCGAGTGCGTGGACGAGGCCGCCAGGCAGCGCAGTCTCCGCCCGGGGCACATCGGGCCGCCGTCGCAGAGTCACCCGATCGGTGGCTGTTCCGAAAACGGGACGGTCTCACCCGACGGCGGCGCCCTGGGGCCCGACACCGGCCGGCCCGGCCTCGGCCTGGAGATCAAATGGCCGGACGCCGAGCGCCGCCGCGTGTACGGGACACCGCCCACCTGACCGGGCGCCGGCCGCGCGCCACCGCCCGGCGGTCTCCGTGACCCGGCCGAGGGGGCACGTCGTGCGGACGCGGTCGGTGTACGGGTTCCGGGGGCCGTACGGTGGGTGCGTCCCGGCGGTGATCGCCGGATCGGCCGCAGTGGAGATGCGTGCGGGGCCCCGCACGGACACGCTGCTGGCGTCATGCCGGAGCAACGCCACACCCGTCCCAGTACGCCTTCCAAGGGCACGCGTGCCCGCGGTGCCTCAGGGGCCGCCGGTCAGGAAGCGGTCACGCGCTTCGGTCCCGAGAAGGCCGCCCGCACCGCCTGCGACTGGCTGCAGAGCTTCATCGTCCACCGCATCGAGAGCGTGTGTGCCGTGCGGCGCACCGAGGACGGCTGGTGCGTCGCTGTCGACGTGCTGGAAGTGGCACGCATCCCCGACACAACCAGCCTGCTCGCCACGTACGAGGTGGAACTCGACGGATCCGGCCGGCCTGCCGAGTACCGCAGAGTCTGCCGCTACCACCGGGGCACCGCCAACCACTGACGGGTCCGCCGGCGCCCGCCGGAAGCCTTCCGAGAGGACCACCTGACCATGGCCACGACCACCACCTACTCCAGCAGCGAGGTCGTGTACGTACCGCGCGCCGGGACGCTGTACGACACCCTCGAACTCATTCTGGACCGCGGCATGGTCATCGACGTCTTCGTCCGGGTGTCGTTGGTCGGCATCGAGATCCTGAAGATAGACGCGCGCATCGTGGTCGCCAGCGTCGACACGTATCTGAAGTTCGCCGAGGCGTGCAACCGGCTCGACCTGGAGGCGACCTCGCGCAGCACCACCATTCCCGAACTGTTCGGCGGGAAGGCGGCCAAGGCCGTGGGGAAACGCAAGGTCAAGAAGACCATCGAGTCGGTGGGCGACAAACTGCGCGACGTCGTCGGCGGTTCCGACGAGGAGGACGAGGAGGAGCCGGAGGAACGGCCGCGCCGCCGAACCGCCCCGGCGAAGTCCGGGGGACGCCGCAAACGGAAGACTGAGTGATGACCACGGCTGGGCCCTACGTCTACGGCATCGTGGCCGGCGACCACCCCCTGCCCGCGGAACTGCGCGGAGTGGGCCGACCGGCGGCGCCGCTGGAGTCACTGCCCGTGGGCGCGACAGCGGCCGTGGTCAGTGCCGCCCCGGTCCCGCTCCGCGCACGGCGGCGGGATCTGCTAACCCACCAGGAGGTGCTGCTCAGGCTGGCCCTCGACGGACCGACACTGCCGATGCGGTTCGGCATGCTGGCTCCGGACGCCGAGACGGTTCGCGAGCAGCTGCGAGCCCGCCAGGATCGCGATCTGCGCGCGCTCGAACGGCTGGCGGGCCGTGTGGAGATGAACGTCAAGGCGCTGCCCGCCACCGGTGCGCTCGCGGCGCTGGTCGCCGAGGAGCCCCGGATCCGGCAGCTGCGCGAGGCCGCACAGAGCCACCCGGGCTATGAGGCGAACGTGCGCCTGGGCGAAGCGGTGGTCCACGCCCTGGAACGCCGCGCGGCCGACGTCGCACAGCGGATCGTCCCGGAACTGGCTGCGCTGGCGGTGGCCCGCGCGACGGGGCCGCAGGTGTCCGAGGCCGTCCTGAACGTGTCGTTCCTCGTCGACCGGCAGGACGTCATGGACTTTCGCGCGGCCGTCGACCGCATGTCCGGCCGGTACCGGGACTGGGTCGAGCTGCGCGCGGCCGGACCGCTGCCCTGCTACAGCTTCGCCGAGCCCGAGTGCGCGCCCGCCGCGGCGGCGTGGACAGGGGCCTGACATGGGGCTGCTCGCCGCACTGCTCACCGCGCCGCTGGCTCCTGTGAGAGGCGTGGTCTGGGTCGCCGACCAGCTTGCCGAAGCCGCCGACCGCGAGGTCAACGACCCGGTGGCCGTCCGCGCCCGGCTCACCGCCCTGAACCGGGCGCTGGAGGACGGCGAGATCGACCTGGTCCGTTTCGAGCGGGAGGAAGACCGACTGCTCGATTTGCTGGCAGCCAGAACGGGTCTGGAGGTGGCCGGGTGACCGACGTCGACCACCGCAGAGCGGGCCAGATCCCGGGTCCGCCCTCCGGCAACCTCGCCGACATCCTGGAACGGGTGCTGGACAAGGGCATCGTCATCGCCGGTGACATCAAGATCGACCTTCTGGACATCGAGCTGCTCACCATCCGGCTCCGCCTGTTCGTGGCGTCCGTCGACACGGCGAAGAAGGCGGGCATCGACTGGTGGGAGACCGATCCGGCGCTCTCCTCCCGCGCCGCGCACCAGGAACTGATGGAGGAGAACCGGCGCCTGCGCGAGCAGCTCGCGGCGCCCCGGTCCGATCAGGACGCCGGGCCGACCGGCGACGGTGCGGACGCCCCCTTCGCGAACGACGGCCGGAAGAGCCGACCGAGCGAACGAGACCCACGAGCCGAGGAGGGGGCGATGCCATGAGACAGCCCGCCCGCGCCGTACCGCACGCCGCGGCGGCCACTTACGTCTTCGCGGTCTGCCGCCACGTGGACGAGGACGTCCTCTCCCTGTTGCCGGGGATCACCTCCGCCCCGGTGCGGGCGCTGCCGTTCGAGCGTCTGCACGCCGTGGTGCAGGAGGTGCCGGCGGCGGAGGCCGACCGCCGGAGCTGGACCGAGCGGCTGTCCGACCCGGAGGAACTGGAGCGATGCGTCCGCGCACACCACCAGGTCGTGACGGCCGTCGCGGCTCACGGGCCCGTCGCGCCCATGGCGCTGGCCACCCTCTACAGCAGCGAGGAGCGCGCACGGCAGGCGCTCGGCGCCGATGTGGCCCGTTTCCACACCGTGCTGGACCGCGTCGCCGGGCGGGTCGAGTGGGGCGTCAAGGGGTACCTCCCCGCGGCGTCGGCGGCGGCCGGACCGGTCCGCGCCGCCGTCCCCGCTCACGTGCCGGCCGGACCGCGGGCGCCCGATGCCGGACGCGCCTATCTGGAGCGGGTGCGAGGCGCGCACCGGGCACGGGAGGAGACCCGGAGCGCCGCGCTGCGGGCCGCGGAGGAGACGCACTCGGCGCTGCGAGACCGGGCGGTGGCGGCCCGCCGACTCCGGATCCAGGACCAGCAGTCGGGCGACCGCCGCGGCGCCCAGGTCCTCAACGGCGCCTACCTGGTGGAGAAGGACCGGACGGAAGCGTTCCGCGAGGTGGTGGACACGCTGCGAAGGCGCACCGGAGCTCTGCTGATCGAGCTGTCCGGCCCCTGGGTGCCTTACTCCTTCGCGGGAGAGGACGGGGCCCATGGAGACCGCTGAACCCGTGCCGTGGCAGGAACCCGAGCCGCTCGCCGGGCCGATCGGCGTACCGCTGGTGGATCTGCTGGACCGGCTCCTGGCCACGGGCGTGGTGCTCAGCGGAGACCTGGTGATCGCCATCGCGGACGTGCCACTGGTACGGCTGTCGCTGCGCGCCCTGCTGTCCTCGGTGAACGAGCGGGTACCCGCTCCCTGGGCCGACTCGGGGCCGTTGTGAGGGACCCCCGGCTCGACGTGGACCCCGACACGGTCGGACGTGATCTGGTGGCCCTGGTGCTGACCGTCGTCGAACTGCTGCGCCAGCTGATGGAGCGGCAGGCGATCCGCCGGGTGGAGCAGGGCGACCTCAGCGGAGAGCAGGTCGAGCGGATCGGGGTGACGCTGATGATGCTGGAGCGGCGGATGGCCGAGCTGTGCGACGAGCACGGGCTGCGGCCGGAGGACCTCAACCTCGATCTCGGGCCGCTGGGCACCCTGCTGCCGCGCGACTGACCACGTCTGGGCGACCAGGAGCCGTGCGCCGCCCCCGCCGCACCCCCGACGCTGCGCGAACACCTCCGGATATCACCGACTCGCCGTCCTGACCAGGGCATTCACCGAAGCGTTCAGGTTGCCGTCAAGCTGGCCACGCCGATCTGAACGGCATGCACCAGAACACCCGAAGCAATGGCAAACGCATCTGTGTCAACCGGAGTTCACAGTTTGACGGGGTCCACGACGTGTGGCCGCGGGGCGCGCGGTTCGCGGCGCGGCCGCGGCGTACAAGGAGCGTTTCAAGGCGTAGGGTCAGGTCCGTTCGGTGAGGTCGGTGGACATCGCGGCCGCGGTCGGGTCGTCACTCACCCGCCCTACCCTGGGCGGCCCCGCTCGCATCATGTCAGAAGTTGTGACAGCTACGCCGTCTCTCTGGTCCGTTCCTACTGGAACCCCGATGTCCCCGGCTATGTACGCGACGTCCTGGAAGGCCGGACTCCTCCGACATGGGTCACTGACCACGTCGGCGGGATCGTCGTGATTCCCGACGCGGACGCTCCGACTACGGCGTCACCGGCCCGGGCTGGTGACGGTGGCGCCGGGCTGCTCCCCGGATTGCCTCAAGGCGCCTCCGCCGCCACATGACCACCGTCCTGGGCAAGCCGCGTGAGTTCGACGCGAACCGTCCGGCACTGACCGACCGGCCGGAGCCAGCCGACAGGCCCAGTCCCGCTGTCCGGGCAGGCGTGCGGAAGGTTCTGTCATTCCAGGTACTGGCAGAACCTCCAAGCCGCACTCCGCTCCTCCTCGGCGGGCAGGCTGGCCTGCTGTGGAGTGATCTTGCGCGGCGGGTGGCGAGGAACTCTCGGATTTCGCGGGCGGTGCCCATGCTGTCCAGGTCATGTCCTGATCCCGGATCCCGGCGGTGAGTCAGCGCGATGGGTGTAGTCGCTGTGCGAGTGGGCCGACGTCGATCCGTTGGCGGTCGTCGGCTCGGCGTAGCGGTGGGGTAAGGACGCGAGCCATGAGGGCGTCGTGGTCGGGGGTGCCGGGTTTGGCGCCCCACCGCGCCAGTATGGCGGCCTGCCCCCGAGCAGCGGGTCGACTGGATGCGCACCAACACCCCTAACCACCACCATGGTCAGGGCCGTCGCCGAGTTCTGAGGGGCACTGCGCAGACCCCGGCCGCGGCCGCCAGGCCCCGGCCACAGCCCTCACCACAGCAGGCCACCACCATGCGCAGACACTGCGCATCCGTAGACCGCACGGTAGACGGGACACCCGGCGGGCAGCGGGACATCATGCCGCCTTCCTGCACCCGTGCAGCACATTGAGGCGGGGTAGCAGGACGAGCCGTCGGGCAAAGGAGCAGAGCGAAATGCACAACCGACGCGCAGCACCTGCCCACCACACCACAGCCATCAGCTGCGTGAGGCTCGCCTGGCTCTATTCACGAGCTCAGGCTCTGGCACAACGTCCGTGCAGCGGCCCGGTGATGGCAGTGGGGCATGTCCGCGTCCGGGTCGGTCACGGTGTCGTCCGGCCCGTTGCGTGGCGCACGCGGGCTGTGGCTGGAACGCGATCACTCATCCGTAGGACGTCGGCATACCTGACCGGCCGCCGGAGAAGCCTCGTGTCGGCCAACGCCGTCGGCCGAGTGATCCCCCAGATCAGGAAGTCAGTGATGAGCTTCATTCAGACCGGCAAGATCGACCTGAAGTCCGACAACGCGATCGAGACCGCTGGCGGCAACACGTCGACCTTCACCCGCGTCACGTTCCCCACCCCATTCCCGCCCGGCTCCAGCGTCGTCGTTCTGCCCCTGACCCAGACCTTCAACGGTCCGGAGACGCCCGGTATCCGCATCCACGACGTCACCACCAACGGCTTCCTGATCCGCCTGAACGAGGTGTACGCCGGCGCCACCAAGAGCGACGGGAAGCACACCACCGAGACCATCGGCTGGCTCGCCGCAACTGTCTGACCCGCTCCCGTCGGCCGGGCCCCCGGCCGACGGGGCCACGGTCGGCCAAGGACCGGATCGGTGACGAACACCCACATGACTGCAAGGCTGTGAGAACCGGCCTTCACGGGTGGGGGATGCTGCCGGTACGACGCTTCCTCGGGCAGACACCCGGTCTCATCGGTGACCGCCCCCACGCGACGGCCCCGCGGCACAGCCCAGAACATGTCTTCACGGCGTCTCATGGCGTCTCACGGGCGCTGGAACCGGGCTTCCATCAGCCACTCCGACGTGCGCCGCACAGCGGCTGGACAGGCCCCTGGCCGGGCTACCGCTCGAACACGCGCAGCAGTCAGATACTGCCGGCAGCGCCGGTGCCGTTGCTCATCGTCAATCTCGGGGCGCCGTTCCTCATCCGCGCCGGCATCGCCAGCGACGCGGCGGAGTATGCCGATGGCTGTGTGGTCGGTACGCCAACCCGGGCGTAGTTCGGTGTGGGGCCAGTCCGCGACTGCTGAGCTGCGTGACCGGCTGGCCTTGGCGGGCACACCGGTCTAGGCCGACTAGGACACCGTCCGCGACGTGATTCACCGGTTCAAGGAGATCGGCCTGGCCCGTCTGGACCCTCGCTGGGCGGGAGGCCGTCCCCGCCTGCTCAGTCCTGACGACGAGGACTTCGTCGTCGGGACGGCCACCACTCGCCCGACCAAACTCGGTCAGCCCTTCACCCGCTGGTCCATCCGAAATCTCGCCGCCTACCTGCGGAAGGTCCACGGCCGCTTGATCCGGATTGGCCGCGAGGCGTTACGGTGCTTGCTGGCCCGCCGCGGCATCACCTTCCAGCGCACCAAGACCAGGAAGGAGTCACCGGACCCCGAGCGCGACGCGGCGTTCGACGAGTTCGGCCCGCTCGACATCCCACCGCCGGATCGGCCTGGGCCGTTGCTGGTCGCCCCGAACGGCACCCTGCGACCTACCACCGCACCCGCGGCGTCCGGTACTTCCACGGCTGCTACTCCGTCGGCGACGACACCATCTGGGGCGTCAACCGCCGCAAGAAGGGCACCGGGACACCCTCGCCGCGCTCAGGTCCGTCCGCGCGGCCCGTCCGGACGGCGCCCCGATCTACGTCATCCTGCACAACTTGTCCGCCCACAAGGGCGAGACGATCCGGCACTGGGCCAGGAAGGACCGAGTCGAGCTGTGCTTCACACCGATCTACGCGTCCTGGGCAAACCCGATCGAGGTCCATTTCGGGCCGCTCCGGCAGTTCACCGTGGCGAACTCGAACTTCCGCAACCACGCCGTCCAGACCCGGGCCCTGCACGCCTACCTCCGCTGGCGCAACAAGGACGCCCGCCACCCGGACGTGCTCGCCGCCCAGCGGAAGGATCTCGCCACTCGACCAAGCAATCCGGCGAACCTATGCGGTCACAGCACTAGGCGGCCGGACTATCCGTGGCCGGGGACGGAACCGCTTCCGTCGTGGGCGCTGGAACATGCCCGTTGGACAGGCGTCCCTTGCGCCATGGCAGGAGCAGCGCGCTCGCCATGCACAGCAGGCCGGCGATGAGCAGGGCACCGCGTACGCCCGCTGCGGCGGCGATGAGACCACCGGCGATCACGAAGGCGGCCTGGCATGTCTTCGCGCCGACGGACCAGGAGGTGCCGACGCGGGACATGAAGGCGTCCGGTGTGGCTGCCATGCGATAGGTGGTGAACGACGGGTTGAAGACCCCGGCGGAGAAGAGCAGGCCGAAGTCGGCGGTCACAATGACGAGCACGCCGACGGCACCGGGGGGCGTCAGCGGCAGCAGGATCGTCCACAGTGTGCGTGCGACACCCGACAGCAGCAGAATGCGACGCTGTCCGAATCGCCGGGTGAGCAGCGGGGTCAGGCGGGAGCCCAGCACGCCGCCCAGGCACGGCAGTCCCAGAGCGAGTCCGTACTGCCACGGTGCCAGGCCGAGGTCATCCAGCATCAGGACGGCCATCAGGGGTGAGGCCATCATGACGGATCCGCCGAACAGCAGCGCGTTGAAGAACAGCGGCCGCAGTGCTGGGTGCCGTAGGAGGTACTGCCAGCCGGCCGCGATGTCGCGGCCCAGGTGAGCGGTGGCAGCGCGGGCCGGTGGCACGGGTTCAGACTGCCGGATGCTGCGGATCCCCAGGGCCGATGCGAGGAAGGAAAGTGCGTCGACCACCATCGTGGCGGCCGCGCCCAGTGCCCCGATCAGAAGCCCGCCGACGGGTGGGCCGGCGCTGACGCTGATCCAGTTGGTCGTCTCGAACAGGCTGTTGGCACGAAGACGGTGCTCGGGCAGGACAAGTGCCTTCAGATGCGCCCCACTCGCCGCGTCGAACGCGACAGATGCCGCCGTCTGGAGAACGCCGACGACACACAGGTGGGTGAAGGTGAGCCTGTCGAAAACCACGGCGACCGAAATGCTCGCCAGCAGTACACAGCGGGCCAGATCGGCGGCGATCATGACCGGCCGTTTGTACTGGTGCTCGATCCCCACACCGAGCGGCAGAGCGATCACCGCGCTGGCCACCGCGGACAACGCAGCAAGCACAGAGACCTGGAACGCAGAGCAATCCAGCACCAGGAGGGCGATCAGCGGCAACGCCCCCATGCCGACGGCACTGCCCGCTGCACTGACCGCGTAGGCGCCCCACAACCGCCGGAAGTCCTGCCCGAGCGTGCTCCGCCGTGCCAACCGAACCTCCCCAGGTACGAAGGCGCTCAGCGTAGTGAAGCGGGTCACTCTCCACCGCGTGATCAGGCCATCAGCAAACGCACCTCAAAGCCACTGATGGCATCGCGTATTGGGCCGTCGTGAGTCAGCCAGGCTGATGCTGCTGTTGAGGGCTCGGTGAGGTGGCAACTGCTCGTCGACAACAGCGAGCCGGAGCGGCAGGATTCGGCGGGTGACGAACCTGATAGACATGAGCGAGCGCGAGTACTTCGCCCAGTTCGCCAAGCGGACCGGTATGTTCATGGGCTGCACGTCCCTCACGGTTGTGACGGCCTTCATGGTGGGCTACGACCAGGCGGCCCAACGGCATGGCGGGCCAGGCCTGGATGGTTGGCGCGAATGGCTGATGGAGAACTTCCAGGTCAGCGGCAACCTCGTCTGGGAAGGCCAGATCCGGCAGGTCGCCCTGCCGGGCTGGGAGGGTGGCTGGGAGCTCACCCCGGAGCAGGAAGCGCATGTCCTCAAGGTGCTCTTCAAGCTGTTCGACAAGTTCCTGGCCGAACGGGACGCCGCTCCGGGGGCGTAAGGCGCCTTCCACTACCGATGGGCAATGGTGAGGTCGACCCATATCCATGGGACGTGGTGCCAGGGACGTACTTCACCCACGACCAACTCGATCGTGCTTCTCACCACCGTTAACTGCTGGGCGAGTTGGCCTACTCCCGGTTCTCCGCCGCAGCGGATGACGTCCAGTGACGCGCCGACCGGCTCGTCACCTGGGAAGTGTTCAGCACCCCAGCCCTTATCGCCTCCCGATTACGCCGAGCATTCACGCACCAACAAGCCTGAGGAGGAACGGAGGCCGGGCATCTTCCGTGGCCCTGGCGCTGATCTTGTGAGGGCCTCAGTAGGCGGGCAGCAGGGATGCCCGGTGGTGGTAGCAGGGCCCGACCCGGCTCGGCGGTCATGCCGGGCGCAGGGGCTCGGGCAGAGTGAGCGCCGAATGAGCCAGTTTTCCCTCCGCCGGGGGCATGGCGCTGAGGCTGCGCAGTCGTTCGTTGCGCTGCTCCAGGGCCTGGGCGGTGGTGGGAAAGAGGGTGGCGCCGCCCTGGCCGACCAGCTCCTGGTTCGCGGTCACGAACTGCCGGGTGTCGCGTTCGTAGGCGGCGAAGCCCGCGCCGTGCCCCCGGTCCGCGAGGCAGCCGGCGAGCATGTACGCGCCGACGAGCGCGAGGCTGGTGCCTTGTCCGGTGAGGAACGAGGGCGCGTACGCGGCGTCGCCGACCAGCGCGACCCTGCCGCTGGACCAGCGTGGCATGCGGATCTGGCTGACCCCGTCGAAGAACAGGTCTTCCGCCTCGCGCAGGGCGGCCAGCATGCCCGGGACCTCCCATCCCGCGTCGGCGAAGACCTTGGCGACCAGGTCGCGTTGGGCCTGCGGGTCCCGGAACGTGTCCATGGGCGGCTCCGGCTGGGCGAAGTTCAAGAAGGCGTGCACCTCGTCGTCGTCTCCCACGGCGTAGAGTGCCGCGGCCCTGCCCGGGGCGTTCCACATCACGGTCTCGTGGGAGAGCCCGAAGGTGTTGCGCATGGTGAACACAGCGAAGCAGTAGCCAAGGTAGTGGTGGAACTGCTCTTCGGGGCCGAACAGTATCTCCCGGGTGCGCGAGTGCATGCCGTCGGCACCGAACACCATGTCGAACGTACGGCTGCCGCCCCCGCGGAAGGTGACGTCGACCCCGTGGCCGCTCTGGTCGAGGGTGTCGATGGAGTCGTTGAACAGGAACTCCACGTCGTCACGGACCGCCGTGTACAGCGCTTCCGTCAGATCCCCGCGCCGTACCTCCAGGTCCCGTCCCGCGACGCCGCCGGTGACGGCATGCGGGTGCAGGGAGGTGACCTCGCTGCCGTCCGAGTCGAGGAAGGCCAGCCGCCGCAGGTCGATGTGCGCGTCCCGCAGCCGCGGCAGGATCCCCATCCTCCGTACGACTTCGAGTGCGGTGCCGCGCACGTCGATGGGATAGCCACCCCCACGCAGGGTGGGCGCCTTCTCCACGACCGTGGCCGCGTATCCGTAGCGGTTCAGCCAGAACGCGAGGGCGGGCCCCGCGATGCTGGCCCCGGATATCAGGACCTTGCGCCTAGGCGTGCCACGGACATCCGTCAGCTGATCGGTGAGGGTCATTCCTTGACTCCTTTGGGCATGGTGCGAGTGACGAACAGGGCCAGCGACGTGACGACGCCGGCTATGACGAAGCCGGTGACGTAGGCCGATTCGGTCGCGGCCTCCGAACCGGAAGGGGTTGCGGCGGTGAGGAGCGCACCACCGAGCTGCCCGCCCACGGCGTAGCCGAGTACGCGGCTCACCAGGATCAGGCTGGTGGCGATGCCGGTGTCCTCGGCATCGACGGCCGTGGCGGTGCTGGTCATCATCGCCGTGACGCACAGGCCGTTGGCCAGCGCGATCAGCGCCTTGCCGACGACGACGTGCCAGACCTCGGTGTGCACGGACGCCAGGGCGACCAGGGAGACGGCCATCATGACGACCCCGGTGTTGACCACGGCACGCGAGCCGAAACGCCGGTCCCCGATTCCGCCGAGCGGCCCGGCCAGCGTCGCGGCGACGGCGCCGGGCAGCAGGAAGAAGCCGATCTCGGTGGCGCTGGCGCTGAATCCGTACCCGTCGCCGCGCTCGTCGAGCAGCTGCGGAACGAGATAGACCGCCATCGAGGTGCCGAGGCAGATCACGAATGTCAGCGCACATGCCTTCCAGATCGCGGGCCGTGCCAGCATGTGCAGATCGATCATCGGAGAGTCCGCACGCCGTTCGACGGACACCCAACCGGTGACGAAGACGGCCAGAAGCACGACGAGGGCGCCGACCACGAGTGGTTGCGAGGCCGCTTCGGGCGCCAGCGCGAGTACGAGCATGAGCGTGACCAGCATTCCGCTCAGGAGCAGCAGGCCGGGCCAGTCGATGCCGGCGCCGTACGACCCGCCCGGCTGGTCGGACGGCATGAGCCTGTTCACGAGCAGGGTGGCCCCGATGACCGCGATCGTGGGCAGCGCGAACATCCAGTGCCGGGAGAGCTCTTCCGCCACCGGCCCGGCCGACAGCATGCCGACCATCCCTCCCCCGACGAAGAGTCCGCTGACCACCCCGATGGCGACCTTCGACTCTCCCGGGGGCAGGTTTTTGCGCACGACGATGAACGACAGGGGAAGCGCGCCCACCATCGCCCCTTGCAGCACCTGCCCGAGCAGCAGCACTGGCAGGTTCGGGGCCAGGGCGGACACCGTGCCGCCGACCGCGACGACCGCCATCAGCCGGATCAGGACCCGTTTCCCGCCGTAGCGGTCGCCGAACTTGCCTGCCAACGGCGTGATGAGTGCCCCGGTGATGAGGAGCACGATGCTGAGCAGCGCCCCTTCGGACTGGCTCATGTCCAGTTCGCGTTCCAGGAGCGGAATCGTCGGTGACACCACCGACTCCAGAGCGCCGGTGGACAGTGCCAGTAAACCGAGGGCTCCGACAGCGGCCTTCCCGATGGGGACCGGGGGAGCCAGGATTGTGGTCATGAGTGTCCTTTCCGTCATTGCCGGGTGAGGTAGGGGGCAACGGGGCGCGCGCGGGATGTGGCGCTGCCGCCCCGCGGCTCGTGCCGGACGCGGGCAAGCGCCGCCGCGGCACGGTGTGCGCTGCTCCGCGGCCCGAGAGACGGGAGCCGATAAAGGGTGGGAGCCGGGTACGGGTGCCGATGCGTTGCCGGCTGCCGCCCCGGATGGGCTAGGGCCAGCGGCGCAGCGCGGCCCGGGCCGGCAGCGTGACCGCCAGCAGGGCCAGGCTGCCGGCGGCGACCGCGAAGCATCCGTACACCAGCGGGGGCACGTACGGCATGGCACCGGTCACGCCGCTCATCATCGGGATCAGCGTGGCCGCGGCGATCACGGAGCCGAGGACCAGGCCGACCACGGAGACCAGCTGGCCCTCCCAGCGGAGCATCGTCATCACCTGACGCCGGGTGGAGCCGACGAGGCGCAGGGTGCCCAGTTCGCGGCGGCGGTCCAGGACCGTCATCACCAGGGTGTTGACGGCGGCGACGGCGGCGAACCCGCCGAGGACCGCGGCCATGGTGTTGTTCAGCCAGGCGCCCGTCTTCGCGTCGCGGTTCTGCTCGGTGGCGTAGCCGGAGGCGTCGGTGACCTCGCCCAGGGCGGTGAGCCACTTTTCCGAGCCGCCCCGTACCAGCAGGGTGCTGTCGCGTGCACCGTGCCTGTCCCCCGGCCGTACTGCCGCCGGACGTCGCGCAGTTCGACGGCGAGACCGGGCGTGACCGCCGGGACCTCGGGCCGGTTGTCCGCCTTCTGCCGCTTGCCCCTGCGTAGCCTCATGTCCCGTCTCCCTCTCACGTGCACTTTCTGTGACGGGTGAAGAGTGCGGGGACGGCTGAGCGCCGGGCGTCATACCGGGGAGCCAATGTGGGGTGCTACCACGGTAGGGGGTGGAGGAGGAGCGGGGCGTCCTACTCGCCCGGAGCGACCAGCCCCGACTCGTAGGCGAAGACCACCGCCTGGGCGCGGTCGCGCAGGTCAAGCTTGGTCAGGACGCGGCTGACGTGTGTCTTCACCGTCTGCTCAGCCAGCACCAGCGTCTGCGCGATCTCCCCGTTCGACTGCCCGCGGGCCACCAGCGTGAGGACTTCCGTCTCGCGTTCCGTCAGGCCTTTGAGCCGCAGCGGGTGCTTGCCCCGGACGGCGGGACGCTGCTTGGCGAAGTCCGCGATGAGGCGGCGCGTCACGGAAGGGGCGAGCAGCGCGTCGCCCGAGGCCACGACGCGGACCGCCGCGATGAGGTCGGCCGGCGGCGCATCCTTGAGGAGGAAGCCGCTCGCGCCCGCCCGGAGCGCCTCGTAGACGTAGTCGTCGACGTCGAAGGTGGTGAGCATCAGGACGCGCGGCCGGTGTGTCACACCGGGTGCCGGCTCCAGGAGGCGGCGTGCGGCCTCCAGCCCGTCCATCTCGGGCATCCGCACGTCCATCAGCACGACGTCCGGGTGGGTACGCCGGCTCAGCTCGACGCCCTGCGCGCCGTCGGGGGCCTCGCCCACCACGTCGATGTCGCTCTGGGCGGCCAGCAGGGCTGCGAAGCCGGCCCGCACCATGGCCTGGTCGTCGACGATGATGACACGCGTCGTCACGTGAAGTCCTCTTCATTCAGGGAAGTTCAGGGGAAGTTGGGCGGCGACCCGGAAGCCGCCGTCCGGCAGCGGCCCCGTGTCGAGGCTGCCGCCGACGAGCCGTACCCGCTCGCGCATGCCGACGAGGCCGTGCCCGGTGCCGCCCAGCTCGAGCGGCCCGTCGGGCGGCTGGGGCGGCGGTCCGTTGACGACCAGGACGGTGAGCCGCGCACCGTCCTGCGGATCGGCCTCCGTCACCGACAGCGACACCTGCGTGCGGGCACCCGGCGCGTGCCGCACGACGTTCGAGAGAGCCTCCTGGACGATCCGGTACGCGGACAGGCCGACCGTCTCGGGCACGGCGACGTCGCAGGGGGTGAACTCCACCGGCCCGCGGGCCCTCGCCGTCACTTCCACCAGCTGCCCGATCTGCGCCAGGCCCGGCTGGGGCACGAGCTCGCCGTGCGCCTCCTCGTTGCGCAGCACGCCGAGGAGCCGTCGCATTTCGCCGAGCGACTCGCGCGCGGTCGCCGCGATGGAAGTGAACTCCTCCCGCACGTCCGGCGGAAGCGAGTCGAGGCGGTACTCCGCGGTGTCCGCCTGCACCGTGATGACGGACATGTGGTGTGCCACCACGTCGTGCAGCTCGCGGGCGATCCGGGCGCGCTCCTCCAGCAGCGTCCGCCGGCCACGTTCGGCCTCGCTGATCGTCTCCTGCTCGACCAGCCTGCGCTGCACCTCGGACCGCTCGCGCAGCGCACCGCCCAGCAGGAGCGCGACGCCCCCGAGGATGGTGAACAGCATGCCCATGGCGCCGAATACATGGGGCCCGACGAACCCCAGGGCCACGTTCGCGGCGGCCGTGGCCAGCCACACCAGCAGCAGTGTCCGGCGCCGTTCACGCAGGCCCAAAGCGAGGCAGAGGCCGACGTACCCGACGATCTCCATGGGCGGGAACGGCCACAGCAGCCGCTCCTGGAAGTCGACGGTGAGCAGGACGAGCGCCCCGGCGACGTCCGCGACGAAGACCACGTACCAGGCCTGCAGTGGCCGTACGACGGCGAGCAGCAGCGGCGCGGCCTGCGCGACGGCCAGCCCGGCGGCGACACTGCCGGTCAGGCCGTAGTCGGCGGTGAGGACCACGATGGTCGTGGGCAGCAGGGCGACGCACAGCACGAACGCCACGGCCCACGGCAGCAGCCGCACCCATCGCCGCGAAGCGCCCGCGAGCAGTGCGCGCGGGCGTTCCTCCTCCACTGAGGTCATGCGAACCAGCCTATGTGTACCGCGACGGCGTCCGGAGTGGCGCAAGGCGTCGGCTCCTCATATGTCGGCTGTCGGCACGCAGCGGTTCACCCACTTCGTACATGTGCCGCAGGGCCTGACGGTGGGAGTCGACGAGGTCGGTCTCCGCGTAGGGGATGCCAAGGTCGCGGCAGCGGGCCTTCACCATGGACTGGGCGAGCCTCAGGTGCGGGCGGGGCCACGGGCGCCTTGTGGGCGGGGAGGCTGTCGCAGATGACGTGGACCGCCAAACTCTAGTCGGTCTGACGGTCGATCTCGTCGAGGAAGTCGCGGAAGTCGACGGCCCGGTGTTGGGCGGACAGTCTCGTGATCACCTTGCCCGTGGCGGTGTTCAGCGCAGCGAACAGGTTGACGGCCCCGTGCCGGACGTAGTCGCTACTCCGCCGCTCCGGGCACTCCCGGAATCATCGGCAGGACCGGCCGCGGTCCGCTCAAGAGCCTGGATCTGTGGTTTCTCGTCCATCGCGAAGACGAGGGCATTGGCCGGCGGGGCGAGGTAAAAGGATGATGGTCCGCGGCGCCCCGGGCCCGCGGCTCGTCGGCGAGTCCGTCCAGTCGCCGGGCGAGGAACAGTGTGCGCCAGCGGCGCACGGTATCTCTGCCGACACCGAGTCGCGCGGCGACCACGGTGTTGTTCCAGCCGTTCGCGCACGCCGGCACGATGCGTGCGCGAACAGCCAGTCCCTGGACGGTCGAGCGGCGCTTGCTCTGAAAGAGGGGACGCCTCATGTGGCGACCCACGACCTCAAAACCGGATCACTAGTACGTCCTGCGAGGCGCCGTTCCTAGCGCATCAGCAGTCCCCGCATCCCCAGCCCGTAGTGCACGCGCAGCCGGTGCAGCTCCCACAGGCCCACCGCCGTGACGGAGAGCGGGGCGCCCAGGATGAACACGTACCGGATCACCGTCGGCACGCCCTCGTGGGCGCCGGTGAACATGTCGATCAGTGCCATCTCCCACGCCAACGCCATGATCAGCAGCGGCGGCACCGTCTGGTGGATGTCCGCGGTGCGGAACACGTGCTGGACGGCGAGTCCCACGCCCCAGACGACGAACGGCGTCACCCAGAAGAGGACGAAGAGGGTGAACGCGAGGATGAGGCCCTTCGTCACGGTGAAGTGGCCCTCCACGAGGGGTTCCTGGCCCTCGAAGAACCCTGAGAGCACGATGATCGGGAAGACGGAGGCCGCCGCCATCATGGCCACGATCGCGCCGAAGCACCGCCCCGCACGGCGCAGCAGGTCCCGTCGCGCCGCCGGAGCGGCCAGGCCGTACAAGACGCCGACGACGACCGGGAGGGTCGCCGCCAGCACGAGGGCGCTGGTCCACGACTTGTCGACCTGCTCGTCCGCCGCATCGCTGAGCTTGGGGGCGAGCTTGTAGGCGTAGGACATCCACAGGAAGGCGCCCACGCCGACCAGGGTCCTGATCTTCCGCATCCGCGCCACCTCACGATCCGAGACGATGCCCGGCCGTGACGGGGTGAAGACCCTGCGCGCGGTGTGGATGGGGCCGATCCGCCGCCGCAGCCGGGTGATCGGCCCGCCCGGCGGCGGCACCGGCGGCCCCGGGTAGGGCGGCTGGGGCTGTGGCCGCACGTAGGGCTGAGGTGGCTGCGGCTGGTAGGGCTGCGGCCCCTGGGGCGGCTGTCCGCCCGGGTTCCAGTTGCTCATCGTTCATCCCCCGATATGCGAGTGTGCGCTGCGATGGGCGCGATCGCCGAGTGTATTGAGCACACGGGGTCCGCGCAGCCCTCGCCCCGGGTCGTGCACCGAACGGCCATAATTACGCAAGCATGCTTCTTGCTTGTTTTCTTCGGCGCTGCCGTGCCCGAGGGGAGCGTCCCGTGTCCGATCCGACGCCCGTGTGCGACGACCTGCGCGAGGAGAGCGCGGAACTCGGCCGTGCGGGTGCCGATAAACCATCCGGCCTGGTCATGCGACATGTTGCTACTCGTTGGGGACTCCGCCGAGTCGGTCCCGCCGACGGACTTCCAGACGTCTGATCTGTGCTGGTTCGTCTATCGGTCGGGGAGTGGTCGGAGCGGAGCGGCTTGGCGCAGAGCTTGGTGCGGGCGATGCCGGTTGTCGAAGGTCTCGAACTCGCAGAGCGCGTGGAGCAGGTGGCTCTGGTTCCAGATCAAGGTGCGGTCCAGGAGTTCCCTGCGGCAGGTCTGTATCCAGCGCTCCATGAGCGAGTTGATGCGGGGTGTCCGGATGCCGGTGGTGACGACCTTCAGGCCGGCGTCGGCCAGCACGGCGTCGAAGGCGGCCGTGAACTTGGAGTCTCGGCCGCGGAGCAGGAACCTGGCCTGGCTGCCTGCGTCCTCAGGTCCATGACGAGATTGCGTCCGAACTGCGTGATCCAGTCCGCGGTGGGGTGAGCGGTGGCACCCAGCATCCGGATACGCCTGGTGGCGTGTTCGATGACGGCGAAGACGTACAGGCGCGCCCCGGTCACCGGCTCGCCCGGCCGGCAGCACACCACCGCCGGCCGTGCAACGCCTCAGCAGGCGTCGTACTTCCAGTCGCCCCGCTCCTTCAGCCACGGCTGCTCCTGGCCGAAATCCGGAACGCCCTCGACCTCGTACTCCACGAGGACCCGGCCATCCTCCGTGCCCGCCGTCTCCCCGCGCGTCTTGACACCGGTGGCGCGCCGCGGCCCGTACTTCTCGGCGGCCTGCGCCACTGCGGCCTCGTACGCGGTGCCACCGTGCTCGGCGGCGTGGGCGTCCCCGCCCTTCTCATCGGCGTGGCCGTGGGCCTCCCCCTCCTCGCCCTCGGCCGCGTGGTCCATCTGGTCGTTGACCACGCCCCGGCAGCGCTCCGAGAGCATTCCGAACGTGGTCGCCGCGTCTCCGCCGAAGTAGGCGGCGGTGTACTTCTCCACCGCCTCGGTCAGCGCGGCGTCCGCGTCCTTCAGCGGCAGCGTCCGCTCCTGCGAAGACCCGTTCTCCCTACCGCCGCTCGAGGACTCGTCGGCCGAACATCCGGTGAGGGTGAGAAACGCGGCAGCCACGCTCGCCGACAGGATGACGCACACGCGCATGACTCTCTCCGTGACAGGTACGTGGGCCGATGGCGGAACGGAAGATCCGGAGGGCATGTTGCCACATGGAGCGGCCGGCCGCAGGAAGCGGATTCCGCGCAAATGCCTTGTGTTAGACGCGTTTTGCACACATCGCCGCGCCCAGGAGGAGGGCCGTCTCCCGCCGCAGCCGCAGACCGTTCGGGCCGACGAGGATCGTAAATCCCCCGTGACCCGCGGCGTTCAGCGGCAGAGGACCGGGCGGGGCGGTGGTGTGCCGGCCGCTGGACCGGATCCCGGAAGTCCACCATCCCTCGGGGGCGGCGAAGCCGTCATCCCCGACGCCCTGTTTACTACCAACGCCACACTGCCGAGACGGCGCAGGCGGCGCGGACGGGGGTAACGAGGACGAAACCGATGCCAGGGGCGGGGTGATGCTGCGGGCGTTCGTCGAAGTCGACCGGGCCACCAAGGGACCCGAACGCCTCGCCGCCAAACCGTCCTCCTACGCACGCCTCCACAGCTACGCGCCCGCACCCGTGGTCCGGCAGCAACAACAACCCTTCCCCGAACCCGGCCAAGAGACCTGGCGCCAGCGCTACTCCCTCTTCCCCGCCTCCTGTTCATCCTCGACAGCTTCGGCCCAGCCTGGGTGGAAAACCGTATCAACGCCCTACGCGCAGCCTCCCGAAGACCCGAACTCGCCCCATTCCTGAGCGACGTCCCCATGACCGAACTGCTCCACCACGGCCCCACAGCGCCCGTATGGCAGCCCGTCACCCACCCCGATCAGCGAGTCGACTGGATGCACACCCGGCGCCTATAGGCACCGCTATGGTCAGGGCCATGGTCGGAATCTGACCGGGCACCGCGCAGACCCGCCCGCGGCCGCCGGGGCCCCGACCACGAACCCCACCACAGCAGGCCAACGCCAAGCGCAGACACTGCGCAGCCGCACCTCCGGCACGATCACCAACTGCGCTGCGCTCGCCAGATACCAGACACTCCTGCAAGAGCAGGGAGCAGTTTCCGTCCCACACGCCGCCGAAGACGCGGATGGGACCATACCCGCCGGAGCGGAAGTGAGCCGAGGACCCAGGCGACGGTCGATGTGTCGGCGCCATCCTCTGATAGCGGGCGGGGGTGGAAGCAACGATCAGGTCGGGCTGTCAGCCTCCCCCCGAAGGGGGATTCGGGGGTTGTCCATTACCCGGATTCCTGACGAGCTCCAGAGTCACCGGTCCGTCCACGTCCGGGTGCAGGAACACCTTCTCGGGGCTTGCGGTCCAGAGCTGGATGTCGCCCAGAACCTGACGGCCTCCGATCTTGTCGGGCTGCAGGTACACGAAATTCGAGGGGGTGGGATCCCAGGTGCCGTTGAAGTCGACGCGGGTGGCACTTCCGTGCTGATAGGCCTCGCTCTTCGCGATACCCACGGCGGAGAACCGTCCGCCGGGGTGCAGACGGATCTCCGCGCCGGTCTCGTCGTCGCGGTACACCCCCGGCAGGCGGTCCGGATCGACGTTGACCGCGCCCGCCCCTGCACATCCTGATGCGAGCACTGCCGCGGCCGCCAGGAGCACGGCGACGCACCCGCTTCTGACCCCGCCCCTCGTCCTCACTGTGCTGCCCCCATGTCCGCGCCTCGTTCCTGTAGTCGGACGGCAGGCCTGCTGCCGAACCCCTATTTGAACATGCTCAAAAACCGTGGTGCTCCTCGGGCTTTGTCAGGACTTCCGGCCCACACGAGAGTGAAAGGCAGGGCTGATGCGATGACCACCGGCCCCTCCATGTCCCGCCTGTGCGGCACGGTCGGTGCAACGGTGAGAGGGATCAATCCGGGGAGGGACTGCAGACCGCACACGAAGAAGCGACGGAACGCGCAAAACAGCCCGAACGGCTCGCCAGGGTCTACGCCAAGACAGCGCAGGAGGGCGATGCGGGCGCAGCACAGCTGGCGCAGACGTTCGAATCGCTGGCGGTCGCGGCCCGGACGGAACGCATGGACTGGCGCATGCGAGTGCTCGGTGACCAGCTCGCAGACGTGAAGAAGTCGATGGGCCTTCTCCGCCGCAAGCTGCGCGAGCGGTGACATTCATCAGCTGGCAGCGGTGGTGCCTACCGTTGTCGGCGAGGGCTGACCGGCCACCGCCCCTCCGGGATGCTCGAGGCGTCCTGGGAACGCTCGGTCTCATTGATCG
Source organism: Streptomyces fungicidicus (assembly GCF_003665435.1). NCBI lineage: Bacteria > Bacillati > Actinomycetota > Actinomycetes > Kitasatosporales > Streptomycetaceae > Streptomyces > Streptomyces fungicidicus. The sequence continues at coordinate 874,353 of NZ_CP023408.1, read as the reverse complement.
CGCTCGCGGTGTGCACCGGGCACGGGACAGGCGCGCTGCAGACGAAATCCTTGCTGGCTTTGCCGAACCATGCCGTGGTGACGCTGATCCCTTCGGCGACGAGCACTCCTCGTCCGCGGCGTTGCGTTGACCACTTGAACCCGCACCAATGAGAGGGCGCAAGCGTCCTGCGAGCAACAGCGCGGTCAAGCCAGGTACTCAGAGTCCGGTGTTCATACCTTGCTCGCGACCACCATGTAGTTCTCGGCCTCAAGATCGAACGTGCTCAGTTCCGTCTGGAGTCCGACCCGGTGCAGCTCGACTTCGAGTTCCTCGTACCGGTAGGGCCAGCAGGACAGCAGTTCCGAGCGGACAAGAACCAACCCGGTCGCATCAACTTGCGCGATCGCAATCTCGATGTGGTGCTCCTCCTCCCAATGCGGCGCGATCTCCCAGCGGTAGACCACGACGGCATCGCGACCGTTCCGACGGACGAGTCGGTCACTGATCTCCAGCCGGGAACCTCTGGCCCTCACGAGTTCCCAAGTGCGGGATGTGAGTACCAAGCGCCCGCCGGGGCGCAGAAGCCGTGACATCGACTCCAGAGCAGCACCCCTGCCTGTCGCCCCCGTGGCATGGTGAAGCGAGTTACCAACGCAGAACACCATGTCGAACGTGTTGTCCTGGAAATGGTCGGGCAACTCTTCCCAGTTCGCCCGTACGGTCTGGACGGATGCCCCGAACTCCTCAGACAACTCTGCAGTCCGACGAACCATCGCCTCGCTGGCGTCAGTTGCGACAACCTGCATGCCACGACCGGCGAGGCCAACCGCCAACTGTCCGGTTCCGCACGAGCAGTCGAGGACGTGAGCGTTCGAAGGCAGGAGATTGAGGACGTCGTCGAATGACGCAGCGAACTCGGCTGGAGGCAACTTTGCATCCGAGATGAGCCATTCGTACACCTCGGCAAGCACGTCATAACTTGTCACAACCACTACCTCCGTCACGCGGCACACTCACGGTAGGACGTCAGTCCATCAGCGGAGCAAGCCGGGCACCAATGGTTTTCGCAAGGATGGCTCTGACGGTGTTTGTGGGTTGTCATTGTCCGTCTGAGTGGATGTCACCGGCTGGTTACGGACCTTCAAAGCGTGGTGTCGTAAGCGCTGACGCCTCGAGATCCTTGCGGTATGCCGATCGCATGAGGTGCGCGCAAGGGAGCGGGCTGACCGCCCAGGGCGACGAGAACCAGGTCATCGCGCACGACCTTCGGGTCAGCGTCCGATCGGTTCAGCGCTGGCTCAGAGCCTGGTAGAGGAATGGGCCCCGGGCCCTGGCCTCCAAGCGCTCGGCACCTGCCCTCGCCCGGCAGGCGATCGAGCGGGACGAGGCGGCGGTGGCCGGCTGGGGGAAGGAGACCTGGCCGAGTGTGGAAGGACCGTGGCGGCGCTCGACGCCTGGCCCGTCTTCGAGGATGAGGCCGGATTCTCGATGACGCCGCCGACCACCCGCACCTGGTCCCGCCGCGGCCACACCCCCGTGATCCGTGTCCGGGGCCGCTCCCGCCTGCCCGGGGTATGCCGCGGTGTTCAGCGGTGCTCGGGCTCCACCGGGAGCCATAGTTCGGCGTCGGCCTCGGTCTTCTCCGGCGACAGGTGGGTGCGCAGGATCTCGGGGCCGGTGCGGGTGCGGTACGGGTTCGACGGGAACCACTCGGTGAACGCGTCCCGCCACAGCTCCTGGATGGCCTGTGGTGCCGGTCCGGAGGTGGTGAAGACTGCCCAGGTGCCGGCCGGGACGGCCAACGTGGTCGTGCCCTCCGGAGCGGCAGCGGAGGTGATCACGCCATGGTGGTAGTCGAGTTCAGTGCCCTCGGCGCGGCTGGGGTCCATGCCGTCGCAGACCGCGACGATGCCGCGCGGCTCCTGGTCCGACAGCTTCTCCAAGCGCTCCAGAGTCTGTGGGTGGATGCCACGGACAAAGTCCATGATCACCTGGTTCGGGCCGGCGTGCACCAGCGGTATCCGGGTCTTGAACCCGACGACGGTGAAGTCTGCCCTGTCCACGACGCGGTAGCGCATACTGCTGCGCCCTTCGATGGTGAGGCGGAAAGCCATCCGAGACTGGGAGTTGAGTGCGGCGCCGGTACGCCGGGCCTCGCCTGGTCCGATGCTGTGCATGGCACGGAACGCCCGCGCGAACGTCTCACCGGAGCTGTAGCCGTAGCGCACCGCGATCTCAAGCAGCGTTTCACGCCTTGCGAGTACTTCGGCGCCGGCGAGGGTGAGCCGACGGCGCCGGACGTACTCCGACAGCGGCATGCCCGCGAGTGCGGAGAACATCCGGCGCAGGTGGTACTCCGACGTGGCCGCGATGCGTGCCAGCTCCTCCACGTCGACGTCCTGGTCGAGATGGCTCTCGATGTGCTCCATGGCCTGGTTCAGCCGCTCCAGCATGCCTGGCCTCCTTCCTCCCTCTTCACGGCCACCTTGCCGAAGATAGTCGTGAAACACGTCTACCCGGCGCTGTGGCCGGTGCCGTCCCCGTCCGAACCGGGGGTACACAGTCCCAGGCCCCGGCGGATGGCGATCTCCACGGGCGAGTACGCGCCGTCGGCCCGCTCCAGTTCATACGGCGCGGCCGGCATCAGCGGCGGCTGGGCCATGAAGCGCGGCCGCACTCCGTGGTGCGGTTGCGCCGCGTGCACCAGGAACGGATGGCACAGGAAGACGTCGCCCGGGGACCCGGTGGCGAGGGCGAGTGGCCGGTGGTCGGACGCCGTCACCAGATCGGGGGCGAGGGTCAGCCCGCTCGCCCCGTCCTCCCCGTATTTCTCCAGCACCTTCGGCACGTCGAGGTGTGAGCCGACCCGGATCCGGGTCGGGGCGTCCTCCTCGCCGACCTCGCTGAACAGGAACAGCATCAGCAGTGCCCGGCCTTGGGAGCGCAAGTTCGTGAAGTACCAGCTCTCCCCCTCCGGCAGATAGCTCCCCTCGATGTGCCAGCCCGCGTCGTCCGGCTCCTCCTCGTGCGGGAAGCGCAGCGGGAACGTGCCCAGCGAGTAGCGGGGCTCCCAGCGTCCCGCGCCGACGAGCAGGTCGTACGCGTGCTGCAGGGACGGGGAGTTGGGTGCGGCGGCGAACGGCCCCTGCGCCATGCCGCCCACCCAGTGCACGGGCTGCGTCCACGTCGACGGGTCGTCCGGGTCGCAGCCCGTCTCCCGCCACAGCAGCCGCGCGCAGTCTGCGGCCACGCGCGGCGCGACGGCGCCCTCCAGCTTGACGAAGCCGTCGCGGAGGAAACGGGATACCAAGGTCATGTCATCCATGCCCGCATCCTGCGTCGACACCGGCCCCGCTCACCCGACATTTTCCGCACCGCTTTTGTCGGGTATGAGTGTGGGCGTGTGGTCCCCGGTCACGCCGCCCGCTTGAGCGCGTGCCCGGCAGAGGTGCCGCCTGCACGGCGAGGGACAGGCCGGTGCCGACGAGGCAGCCGCCCACCGCGGAGGGGCGGTGGCAAGGCCCGGGACACGTCAGAGCCTCCATCAGACCCGGAGCGGTTCAGTCTTCCCCGTGGGGTGCCTGCGGCCGGCGGTCCGCGCCCACGAGCGGCAGATTCCGGGAGCCGCTCACACGTGGGAACCGTGGCCAGTGGGCAGAGCGCAGGGGCTGGCCCGATCAGTTGGCCGACGTGTTCCGTGTCATCTCGGCCGCCTCGGTGATGGCGCGTTGTCTGAGATCGCCGAACAGCTGCATCGTGACGGCGGCCAGGACGTCGTCCCTGCCAACGGTCCGCCGGTCCCCGCGGCGGGTGGACAGGGCGAGGAGGGAGTCCTCGAGCAGCGGGGCCGGGGCTGGCTCGCCCGGCACCACCAGACTGACCGTCCCGAACCGCTTGACCCCGCCCTCGCGGACGACCTTGGCCGCGTCCCGGGCCAGGTCCGTCAGGAACACGCTCGCGATTCCGTCCAGGTCGCGGACCATTGCCGGGACCGCTCTCACCCCCCGGCTTCCCAGCAGCCTTCTCACCCCGGCCTCGAACCGGTGGGCGCCAGCCACACCACTCGGTGTACGCGCCCCGCGACGCTCACGAAGAGACAGGGGTGGGCCATCGGCGTAGCGCACCTCGCCCATCAGTCCGTGGAAGGTGGGACTGTGCAGGTACCACGTCGATCCCACCTCCACCTCGACGTTCCGGTCGATCGCCGAGATGAGGTCCTTGGGAATCAGCCTCTTCCTGGCCTCCTCTGCCGCCGCGTTTCTCGCGCCGTCGATCACCTCCGTCAGCACGGTCTGCGTCACCGACGCGGCGGCCCACGCGGCCGGCCGGGAGACGTGCAACGAGGTCACGTCCCTGAACACCGCTTTGATGAGTTGAGGCTTGAACGGCAGGTCGGTCACGACGGAAGCGGTCTTCGGACCGCTGTGCTCGATGCGTACGGGTTGTGTGGTCATCGAAGAATGTGCTTTCTGCTGTCGGAGGTGTCAGTGGCCCATGCCGCACCGGGCGGCGAGACCGCAGAGCTCTGAGGGCGCCGAGTCGTCACAGTGCCTGCCGGGCGGCGCGCTGTGGTGCGGCGCCGTGCCGGTCAGGCGACCTGGTATCTGCCGACTTCCAGGAAGTGGCGCAGTGCTTCAGGTGTGTTGTCGTCGAGGGCGGCGTGCCCGCCGTGGCGGCGAAGGGACGGGGTGGCGAGCGGGAGAGCCGGGGCGAGGGTGCCCGCCGCGGCGCCGGGCGCTACGCGATGCAGTCGCAAGGGGAATGCTCCTCTTCGTTTGCCAAGAAGGTGAGTTGCGGACGCCTCAGGGCGTTCACTTCGGTCATGCTGCCACCTGCGTCTGACAGTGGCAGTTGCACCGCAGCCGTCGCAGGCAGCGGCTTGCCCGCCACCGTGCCCGGCCGTGACACCCGTACGCCAGGGCCACCCGCAGAGCAGGCTGAGCGCCGTGCCGACCAGGGTGATGACGACGCTGACCACCACGGCCCGCATGACCACGCCGCCGGAGAGGACCACGTTGTAGGACTCGAAGATCGGATTACTCGGGAAGAGCACGTAGCCGCCGTTGACCGCGAGATCCTCCTTGGTGGCCAGGCTGGTGCCCAGGCAGAGCAGGAACGCAAGCGGAGCGGGGCTTACCAGTCCTAAACGTCTCAATTTCGCCTCCACTACGCCTTGGGAACCATCCCCCACGTCTGCTAACTTCCCGGTTCGATTCCGAACTGCCGTGGCACAGCGGCATCTTCGAGACGACAGGCATGTCTTCAGGCATGGCTTCAGACATGGGAGGCCCCATGAACAGAAGCGCCGCCGTGCCCCTCGGCGCGGCCTTACTCCTTCTCCTCGGCACGGCCGTGCCCGCCGCCGCGGGAACCCCCGGCGACGGAGCGACCACCGACGGGGCCACGCTCTACCGCGACGACACGGTCGACGTCTCCTACCACCAGGTCACCCCCGGCGATACGGCGTGGAGCCAGGTCCCGGCCGCCCTCCGAGGCAAAGCGACGGAGGGCTCGTACGTCGCCCGGCTCCAGCTCGAGAACGTCTCCGATCACCCCGTCTCCAAATGGTCGCTGACCTTCGAGCTCTCCGACCGCATCACGGACACCTCCGCCGCGAAGCTCGCCGCCCCCCAGGACGCGCGCACGACGCTCCAGGGCGTCGGCCCCACGAACACCCTCCAGCCGGGCAGGACCGAGACCGTCTGGTACCGCGCCGAGCCCGGTGCCGAGGCCGATACCCCGACCTGGGCGTCCTTCGCCAAGCACGGCATCTCACCGACGGAGGACACCGACGGCGACGGCCTCCCCGACGACCTGGAGGTGCGCGCCAAGCTCGACCCCAAGTCCGAGGACACCGACCGCGACGGCCTCTCCGACTTCGCCGAACTCGGCTACCGCTTCAGCAGCCCGCTCAAGGCCGACACAGACGGCGACGGCACCAAGGACGGCGCCGAGGACCCCGACAAGGACGGCCTCACGGCGGCCCGCGAGCTCGAGCTCCGCACCACGCCCACCCGCGCCGACACCGACCAGGACGGCCTCGCGGACGCCCGCGAGCTGAAGCTCCGCACGGATCCCACCCAGGCCGACACCGACGGCGACGGCGTCCAGGACGGCGAGGAGACGAGGCTCAACGCCTCCCCCCGCGCCAAGAACTCCGCCTTCGACCTGACCCGCCGCGCGGACGGGGGCGCCACCACCGCCGAGGCCACGCTCAAAGGCTTGCGCGCCAAGCAGGTCGGCGGTTTCCAGGTCACCAGACTCCCCGCCAAGCAGCGGGAGTTCCCGCAGTCCACTCCGGGCTACCTCGGCAACGGCTTCCAGGTCTCCGCCCCAGCGGACCGCGCCGCAAGGCTCACCTTCCGCCTCGACCCCGACCGTACGGAGGGCACCGCACCGGCCCTCTACCGCTACGACGAGAAGGCCCGCCACCTCGTCAAGCAGTCGGGCCAGCAGCGCAGCGGCAGCACGATCACCGCAACCGCCACGGCCTACGGCTCCGCCAAGTACGTCGTCCTCGACAGCCACGCCTTCGACAAGGCAGGCCCCGAGGCCCCTGGCAAGCGAACTCTCTCCGACGATCCCGGCGACGGAGGAGACCCAGGTGACCCGCCCCCGACGGACATGCTGATCCACCAGTCGTCCTTCCGCGAGGGCCGCCGCAAGGCCCCCGACCCCCAGCATCCGCCCGTCCCGGCCGACCCGCGCGTCGCCGACGACCTCACCTTCAACGACTACGACTTCGACGAACTCACCGACCTCGGCTGGGAGTTCTGGGTCGCCCGAATCACGCCCGAGTCCTGGATGTGGGCCGAGTTCAACGACATCATGAACTTCGGCAAACTCGGCGCCGACGCCGACTACGCCCAGTCCGTCGACGACCTCCGCAACGCCTTCCGCTACGGCCTCGGCGGCCAGAGCGCGGGCACGGTCACCGTCGACGACAACTTCGACCCCGGCCGCTACCTCTACCGCGGCTCCGGCACGGCCCTCTCCCGCGCCGTCGGCGCCTCACCACAGGAGAAGACGTACACCGACAAGGCCGGCCAGATCATCAAGCAGTCCCTCATCGACAACCAGGGCCGCACCGATCAGCTCAAGGTCCAGGAAGACCTCTCCAAGAACCTCCTCTTCCAGGAGTTCCTCCGCCAGGACGTGAAATACCCGGTGTACGACTTCTCGCTCTGGGACGCCAACCAGCGCGCCCTCTCCATCGCGATCCACCAGTTCCACGGCCACACGATCGCGCTGAAGGACTACAAGGTCGAGGGCAACTCCTTCTCCGGCAAGCTCGTCTTCCACTCCTACGACCACTTCGGTCTCGACCCGGACGACGAGATCACGGAGTACGGCTTCATCGACTGGTTTACGCTCCAGCACTATGACCGGTTCGACGGGAAGTACCCCCCGCCGATCGCGCAGGCGGACATCGAGATCCCCATCAGCGGCACGTTCTGACCTCGCCGACCTGATGCCCCACAGGCGCTCGCCGGGCCGGATCCTGGTCGTCACGCTGCTCGTCGTGACGGCCGGGTACCTGGCCTGGCGAGTCGCCGTCTTCGCGGGCCTGGAGGACCACTTCGGCAGCGGCCTCGACGAACAGCGCTTCAACCGGCTGCAGCAGGAGTACGACCGCCGCGAGGACGCCTTCGCCCGGGCCGACGCCCGGATGCGGAAGCTGATCGCGGAACACCCCCGCGCCGAACGCATCGACTGGAGCCAGTACCGGACCTGCGTCCGCGAGCCAGGCCGCCCCTCCGACACGTGCACGACGACGCCCCCGCGGGACCAGAAGGTGTACGACGCCCTCTGGGGGGTCAGCGTGATCCTCTACCAGCCCAAGGACGAGGGCCGCACGTTCTACCGCTTCTACCATGAGGACCCCCCGCGCTACACGATCATGCGCGCCCCCGAGGACACCGCGGAGGAGGCCGAGGAGTACGCGAACGCCCACGGCTTCCGCTCCACCCGCCCCCTCGGTCCCGGCTGGACGATCCTCGGCCCGATCGATGACATCGGCCGCGAGGAAGAGCAGTTCCCGTAGGAGGGCTCGCGGAACGCTTTGCCGGAAATCATCAAGGAAGCAGCAGGCACGAAGAGGCCTGAGCACGGTGGACCGTGGCAAACCGGGTTCCACGAAGCGCGTCCTCGGACGCGAAGGGACGAACGCCAGCGCTCCGGGAGTGCGTCTGCGCCAGGAGAGCAGTTGCCGCGTGCCGGATGGGCAACCGTTCTCGATCGGCAGGAGTCTAGCGAGCGGGGACTGATCCCCCGGCGACACCGTCTGTTTACTTGGGCCCCAGCAAAGGATTTTCCGTGCCGACACCCTCACCAGCCCGTCGCACCTTCCGGTCTTCTGTCGCCGCCCTCGGCGCAGCAGGTCTTATGGCATTGGCACCCGCACCTGCGGCCTACGGCGAAGAGAACACCCCCGACCTGGCCGTCGGGGGCATCGCGCCGGTCAGCGGGCTGAGACCGGGAGACGGCATCGACGTCACGGCCACCGTGGCGAACAAGGGCACGGTGACGGCCGAGAAGGTGTGGGTCGCCTACTCCGTCACCCGAGGACTCGACTTCGCCCAGATGCCCTCCAACTGCCAGGTGCAGCACGTGCGGCCCTACGACGAGATGCCCGAACGGTGGACGGCGGTGTGCGCGTTCGAGCAGGCGGTGGAGCCCGGCGCCGTCTACACGACCGACAGGCCCCTGCGCGTCACGGCTCTGGACCGCGCGCTCAACGACGAACTGCGCCTGCGTGTCGAGAGTGCTGATCCGGGAGCTGATGAGAATGGCAGTGATCCGGTGGCGGGAGCCGCACCGCCTGTGAAGCTCGTTGCGACGGATGCCGGGGGCGTGGGGTCGGCGCGCATCGTCGACGTGCCCGTCACCACGGTGAACACGGCCGACTACCAGGTGACGGGTGCCGCACTCAGGGGGAGCGTCGGGGACACGGTCACCATGACGGTGAAGTTCACCAATGCCGGACCTGCCTGGGTATGGCCCAGAGAAGGGGACGAGGCCGTCCGGGTGGTGATCACTCCTCCTCCCGGAACGTCGGTCGTCAAACGCGGCACCTTCTGCCGGGCCGATGATGGAGCGTACGTCTGCGGCATGCGGTCGCTCTACGAAGGCAGCGGGGAGACCTACACCTTCCGCTTGCGCATCGACAAGCGCGTGCCCGACGCCAAGGGGTCCATAGCCCTGAGCACCGAAGCCCGGCCGTTCGATCCCGACAAGGCCAACGACCAGGCTGACATCACCCTGGACGTCTCGGGCGGCGGCTCCTCCGGCTCGGCAGGCGGCTCGAACGGTTCGGGTGACTCCGGCGGATCGGTGGGCGGCTCAACCAACGCATCGGACGGCGGATCGTCCTCCACTGTCACCGGCGGAACGGTGACCAGCGGGACGACGAGCGGCGGCAACCTCGCGGAATCCGGCTCCCCGGTGCTGCCGGCCGCCGGCGTGGCTGCTGCGGCGGTAGCGATGGGAGCCACCATGCTGCTCGTCCAGCGCCGTCGCCGCGCCCAACTGCCCAACTGACCTCTCGCTGAGAGGCATCCTCCAGGGCCGGACAGCTCATCGGCGCCCGCCGAACTCCCAGTCGTGGACCTCGATGTCCGCATACCGGTCCGGGTTCAAAAGGGCCCGTGCCGTGTCCGGATCCGGGGCCCTGAGCAGCACCGCCGTACCCAGCCAGGTGTCGCCGTCGTCGGACAGCAGCGGCCCGTACGCGATCAGTTCGTCCCGGTCGGGTGGCAGCGCAAGATCGGCGGCCGGACCCTCGCCGAAACCGAGCACCAGGTAGCGGTTGCCACCGCTCGGGCCACCGGGGAAGTCCCACATGGTGCGCCCCAGCACGTTGCGCCACCGGCGCAGCAGCACGTCCCGGTACGCGCCGGCCTGGTAGTTGGGCTCGTCGAAGGCGAACGCGCGGGCGGCGGCGGGATCGGGCAGATCGACGATGTGCACGCTGCCGGTGGGTGTTTCACCCTCATCGGCGAAGGTCGGGCCGCGAGCGATCAGCTCCTTCGCGTACCGGTCCATGTAGGACCAATGCTCCTCCAGCAACTCCTCGCGTAAGGCGAGGGAGCCAGGCCGATCACGGTGGTAGCAGAAGAACTCCATGACCACAGACCCTCCCCTACCGAGGACGCCGTCTCAACCGGCTTTCGGCAACTACGGGAGCTGAGCCTGCCGCACCCGGTGGTGATCCGCATGCAGGAGCCCGTTGTCCGCCGCATGCCGGCCGCCCGGGGTGCCCGAGCAAAGGACGACGGCCACCACCACCTGGGCCCGACGCGCCGCCGCCGCCCACTTCCTGAGCTCCGGCCCTGGCCTCCCGCTGAGTTCCCCACCCGCGGCCCCCACACGTCAGATGAGTAGGTGCACTCATGCCGGGCTTCGCGAGAACCCCGAGGATGGCGGCACCACACAGACACGAGGAGCGCACGATGTCCGCCATCAACATGTCCGTCAGCCCGTCGCCGTCGGACGTACCGCCGGCCCCCGGCGGTACAGGTCGCCGACTGCCCGCCGTTCTCGTGGCCGTCGTCGCCTCAGCGCTCGCGGCGTCGGCGTGGGGTGCCAAGGACCCGACCACCTGGCTGCTGGAGACGGTGTGGGTGATGGTGGGCCTGCCCCTGGCGGTCCTGCTGCGGCGGCGGTTTCCGCTGAGCGGCCTGCTGTGTGGTCTGCTCGCCGTTCACGCGCTGGTCCTGATCGTGGGCGGGCACTACACCTACGCGGAGGTCCCGGCCGGTGACTGGGTGCGCGACTGGTTCGGCCTGGACCGCAACCCCTACGACCGCTTCGGCCACCTCATGCAGGGCTTCGTTCCGGCGATCCTGGTCCGTGAACTCCTCGTCCGCACCTCGCCGTTGCGCGGCAGCCGCTGGCTCGCCCCGCTGACCGTCTGCGCCTGCCTCGCCTTCAGCGCCGTCTTCGAGATGCTGGAGTGGGCGGCGGCCGTTACCGGCGGACATGCCGCCGACGCGTTCCTGGCCACTCAGGGCGATGTCTGGGACACCCAGTGGGACATGTTCTGCGCGCTGATCGGCGCCACCTGCTCACTGCTGCTCCTCAGCCGCCTCCACGACCGCAGCCTCACTCGCCTGCCGTTCGCCGCCAAGAACTGAGCGCCCCACCAGGCAGTCTCGTTTGGATCACCGTGCGGACCGGATGAACATGCCCGCGACGTGGGATGAGCGGTCCGGACGTACTGGCGATGGCGACCACCCCGAGCCATTGCGTCCGTGTCAGGAGGAACCAGCCGGGACTCGGCGTGGAGCGACGTGAGCGAGTACCGCTTCCCTGTCACGCGGTCCTGGACCCCCAAAATCGGTGCTCGGCCATCTGCGCACCTCATCCACCGCCGGGGCCGGCCCCTTCGCCGAACGACCCGCGGCATTCGAGGAGGAAGCGCGGACACTGCTCCACGAGCTCGCGGACGACGGATCGCTGCCGGAGGAAGCTCGGTCCACGGCTCTGCCCGCCCCGCGTCGGGCCGGTGAGCGCAGGTAGCGGCAGCAGCCGGCCGCTCACCCATGATGGGTGACCCACGTCACATCGGGCTTCTGTCAGCAATGGAGGTGCCGTCTCGTTCAAGGGGCACGCGGACGAGACAGGAGCATCGCCATGAAACACCGCATCGTTGTACTCGGCGCGGGATACGCCGGAGCCTTCGCCGCCGGGAATCTGGCCCGTCGGCTCTCCCCCGCCGACACCGAGATCACCGTTGTCAACGCCGTACCCGAGTTCGTTGAGCGGATGCGGCTGCACCAGCTCGCGAGCGGCCAGGACCTCGCGTTCCGCAAGCTCGCCGACGTATTCGCGGGCACCGGGGTGCGGCTGCGCCTGGCGCGCGTCACCGGCATCGACCCCGAGCGCCGGACCGTCGCCGTGACCGGCGAGGACGGCGATGGGGAGCTCGCGTACGACACGCTTCTCTACGCGCTCGGCAGCTCCGTCGCCCACCATGGCGTCCCCGGCGTGTCCGAGTACGCCTTCGATGTGGCCGGCTGGTCCTCGGCGCGGCGTCTGCGCGAGCGTCTGGCCGGTCTGGGCGAGGGCGGCACCGTGCTGATCGTCGGTGAGGGGCTGACCGGCATCGAGACGGCCACCGAGTTCGCCGAGTCACGGCCCGACCTCTCGGTCGCGCTCGCTGCCCGCGGCGAACTGGGCGCCTGGCTTTCGCCGAAGGCCCGACGTCACCTGCTCCAGGCCTTCGACCGGCTCGGCATCACCGTCCACGAGCACACCGGCATCGAAGCTGTCGGGCCGACAGGGGCGATCACCGCTGACGGCAGGTCCATTCCGTCCGACGTGACGGTGTGGTCGGCCGGGTTCGCCGTGCACCCCGTCGCGGCCACCAGCGGCCTGGAGGTCACCGAGACCGGCCAGATCGTCGTCGACCGCACCATGCGCTCGCTCTCGCACCCGGACGTCTACGCCGCCGGTGACAGCGCCTACGCGATCGGCGAGAACGGCCGCCCGCTGCCGATGTCCTGCGCCTCGGCCGGCTACACCAACATGCAGGCAACCGCCGCGATCATCGCGCGCCTGACGGGCAGGGAAGTCCCCATCATCGGGCTGAAGTACCACGGCAACCACATCAGCCTCGGGCGGCAAGACGCGATCTTCCAGATGGTGGACGGGGACGTCCGCTCGAAGTCCTGGTACCTGGGCGGCCGGACCGCCGCGCGCCTCAAGTCGGGCATCCTCACGGGGTCCGGGTGGAGCATCGCCCACCCGACCTTCGGCATGCCCAAGCGCAGGCGGCGCCTGGCCACCGCACCTCACCAGGACGGTGTGAGGACCGCCGCATAGGCTCCTTTTCATGGACAGCGCAGCGATCAACCGGTTCGAGGCCAGCCGGGGCCGGCTGGCCTCGCTCGCGTACCGTCTGCTCGGCTCGGCGGCCGACGCCGAGGACGCCGTGCAGGACACCTTCCTGCGCTGGCAGGCCGCGGACCGGGAACGAATCGAGACGCCCGAGGCGTGGCTGACCAAGGTCGTCACCAATCTCTGCCTCGACCGGCTCCGCTCGGCGCAGGCCCGCCACGAACGGGCTGCCGGGGACTGGCTGCCCGAGCCACTCCTCGAGGGCGACCCCCTGCTCGGGCCCGCCGATACCTACGAGCAGCGCGAATCGGTATCCCTGGCCGTACTGACCCTCATGGAGCGCCTCTCGCCGGTCGAGCGGGCCGCTTACGTCCTGCGCGAGGCCTTCTGCTACCCCCACGCCGAGATCGCCGGGGTCCTCGACATCACCGAGTCCGCGAGCCAGCAGCATGTCCACCGGGCCCGACGCCGGGTCGCCGCCCAGCGCCGCCGCGGCGACGAAGCGGACCCCGCGTCCGCGCGCCGGATCGTCGAGGAGTTCCTTGCCGCCGCCGCGTCGGGGCGCACGGAACGGCTGGTGGCGCTGCTCACCACAGACGTCACCGCGGTCTCGGACGGCGCCGGACTGGCCAGGCGGCTGCTGCGGTACACGACGCGCGAGCGCGTCGCCTCCTACGTGCGGGCCGGCTTCAAGCCCACTCCGGCGAAGCGGCGGCTGGCCGGCGGCTCCCCCGCGATGCACTTCGCGCTGGTCAACGGCTCCCCGGCCGTCCTCGCCGTGGTCGACGACCGGGTCGTGGGCGCCGTGGCGTTCGACGTCAGCGACGGCAAGGTCGCCTCCCTGCGCGGCATCGCCGCCACGGACCGGCTCGCACGTCTCAACGTGGCCTGGCGGCGGCACCAACCCGACACGCCGGTCATCAGCGCATGGTGACGAGAGCCGCCGGACAAACGCCGCACGGAGCGGGCGACGTGGCGCAGCTGCTCCTGCGACTGCTCCCGAGAACTCGCGCGCTCCCCCGCCGTGCAGCGCGACAGGTCGCGGGCTTTCAGGCGTGCCCCTCGCCATAGCAGCGAACGTAATCGACAGTCATCGTCGCGGGGAACGGTGCGAAAGGTGCCCGGGGCCGGCGGCCGGTTCCGCGCCCCCGCCCGGGCGGCACAAACGGGCGGTAGCCCAGCGGCGGAAGCGGTCAGTTGAAGGTCAGGGTGCGGCAATCTCGGGGCATCCGGCCAGCTGACTCGGGCGCGCTCTACTGGCGGGGCGGCGCCTCATTCGCTCGCAACAGGCAGATCGGCATCGACGAACCAGTGGAGAAGCTCGCCATGGGGTCCTGTGAATGCGATCGGGCGCTCGTCGAGGGCCATCACGAAAGTGGCGCGGTCGGTGGGGGCCGGTTCAGGCAGGAGGTCGAGCAGCGCGGGAAAGACGCTCGGTGCCTCGTTCGAAATCCAGCGGCACGGGAGGTTCCGCACCGTCCGCGCGAACTGGGCCCGCGCCTCGGGGGAGAGATAGGCCAAAACCGCGCTGTGGAAGATCACGGGCGTAGCCCCTTTGGGAGCCTGAGCCAACAAATTGCGTACCGTCTCGTTCAGGTCGCCGCGGACTACGTGCGCGGGCTCCTCCCGTGCCACATCGAGGGCGCCACGCAGTCGCTGCAGACGCTCGGCTTGCTCCGGCCAGACCAGGCTTTCCAGCCAGCTGGCGTCTTCAGGATCGGAAGGGTCGAGCGGGTTGAGGTCGACTCCAGTCCGCCAGACAACATCGGGCAGCTGACGCGGGATCGGCACCGGCCCGGTGGTGCGGCAGGGAAGGGTGACCGGGCTGTCCGCAGGGCCGATCGCCTGGCTCCGACCTCGATCAGCGCCGGCGGCTGCGGCAACGCGGCCAGGACCGGCAGCAAGGTGGCACACCGGGCGCTTTCGTTCGTCTGCGTCATTCGGGCGAGCATGAGGGAGCTCACCTGGCCCCAATGCCTCACCACCCACGTCAAGAACTCGCGGGCCGAGGGCTTTGGACACGGCGAGCGGGTGTCGTGAACGTCACAGCGTCGGGCCGGTCGGCCACGTTCTGTCGACGGCACCCTCATGCTGCACCGGCGCCTGGCCCGCGACTATGACCACCGGCCAGACAACGCGGCCTTCCGCATCTACGGGGCCTCCACTTGCCAGCATGCTCCGCCGCCTCACGACCTTTGCCCCCACCTGGCGGGACGGCGTGGAGCTGGCGGTGCTCGTGCAGATCGCGAACGCGGCACACCTTCCCGAGGTGCTCGTTGAACGTCGTCACGATGCGCTGGTAGACGGTCGCGGGCGCCGGTTCGTGGTCGGATCCACCCGCGCATGCCCCAGTTGGTCCATAACGGCAGGGTGGCATCCCGCACCGACAACGGGACCTATGCGCCGACCTCACCGGCGCCCGCCGCCCACGGCACCAAGGCCAGGCCGTCGCTCCAGGCGAGCAGGGCGGCGCCGTTCACGCACACGATGCCGCACTGTTCGGCGTACTCCTCCGCGGGCGCGGTGAAGTCGCCGGTGGTGACGACGAGGGCGACGTCGGCGTCGTGGACGGTGAAGCAGGTGCCGCCGAAGCGTTGCAGGTCCTGCGAGCCGACCTTGTTGTCTTCGCTGTAGCGCTTGCACTGGATCACGAGGCGCCGCCCCTCGGGGGACAGAGCCACCACGTCGGCGCCCAGGTCACCGGCTCCGCCGACTACCTCCACCTCGGAGCACCCGTCCCGTACGCACAGGGCCGCTATCGCCTCCTCGAACTCCTCCGGGGTCAGGGCCTCGTGGTCAAGGGACCTTGGCTCGCCCGCCGGGGGCATCGGCTCCGTCACGGCCGGCCCGGCCGAGGGAGCGGGCGGGGGCACGTCGAGTGCGCCCAGGGCCGTGGCCGTGGCCTCCTCCAAGACCTCGGTGGCCCCGCGGGCGAGCCGCGCCGCGGACAACCGCCGTCGCCTGCGTCCGTGCGCCAGAGCGCCGGCGAGGGCCACGCACACCAGGACGACGACCCACTCCGGACGCCGCTGCACGACCCCGGCAAGGGCGCGCACCGCGAAGCCCGCCGCGACCAGAGCCGTGGCGAGCAGCCCGAAGAACATGGCGGTCGCGCGTAGGTCGAAGCGGCGTCCGTGACGCGTCGCGGGCGTTCGGCACTCGGGCGTGGTCACCGTGTGGTTCCCCTCTCTGACATCCGGCATGAGGTCCGCGGGGCGACCGGGACCACTCAAGATCACGTACGCCGTCTGCCCCGGGATCGGGCCGTTTCACCGACCGGTTCCCGTCGGCGGCAATGTCGCGAGAACCGTGAGCCGTTGACGCGAGCGTTCTGCCGACCGCGGAGGATCCGGATCGATGTCAGGCAGGGCCGCGCGGTGTGAGGCGCTTGACCTCCCGGATGACCGGGGCAGTCTCCACCGACTGGATGTCCGGCAGAGCACCGATGTGGTGGTTGAGGTAGAGGTACAGCTCGGTGGCGTTGCGGCAGATCACCGTGGCGACCAGGTTCGAGGGGCCCGTGGTGGCGGCCACCAGGTCGGTCTGCGGATGGGCGCTGAGGGTTTCACCGACTCGTTGCAGCGCGCCCGGCGCCACTCGCAGCCACAGCATCGCGCGCTTGCGGTAGCCGAGCCGGGACGGTGGGAAGTCGACGTTGACGCGGATCGCGCCGGTCTCCCGCAGACGTTCGAGGCGGCGCCGCACGCTCGACGGGGACAGGCCGGTCTCGGCGGCCAGTTCGGGCAGGCCGGCACGGCCGTCCCTGGCGAGCGCGTCGACCAGCATGTGGTCGGCCGCATCGAGCTCGACGGTCTGTTGGACGGTGCCAAGGGCGGCGAGCGGCGGGACGGGCGGGGCCGGCTCCGGGGTGTACGGGGGCAGGAGTGCCGCGTGCTGTTCCGCGGTGAGGGCGCCGAGCTTGGTGTACCAGCGGGGCGGGTTTCCGCAGAAGGTGCGCAGGAAGCAGTGGGCGTCGAAGGAGGTGACGCGCGGGGTGCGGGGCAGGACGCGCAGCAGGACCTCCTCGTCCTCCTTGGCGCTGCCCGTGTGGATGGTGCAGTGGAGTTCGGTTCCGCCGGAGGCGAGGCTGATGTAGCCGGTGTCCGGGCGGCGGGCGAGGGCCTCGGCGATGGAGAGGGCGGCGTCCGGGACGCACCGCAGGCGGCGCAGCCAGCGGGTGCGGCCGAGTCGTTCGGCGTCGGGTTCACCGACGATGTGCAGGCCCGTTCCCCGCAGCCGCCGGTAGCGGCGGGCCACCGTGTGCTCGGAGACCTCAAGGACCGGAGCGATGCGGCGGAACTGCGCCCGGCCGTCGAGTTGGAGCGCGTGCAGCAGCTGGTGGTCGAGTCGGTCCGGGGTGCTGGTATCGGTCACGGAGCCCTCATGTCTTGCCGGTGTCTGCCGCTTTTTCTGCGTCGGCTGTGAGCGGCAGGTGTGTCACGTGATCGTAAGTCCCACGGACGGAGGGTGTCGGACCGGTTCACAGTCGCGATGACCGGCACCCCTTCAGCACCCCTTTTTTTCATGATTTGAGGACGTCACATGTCACAGCAGGTTCGCGGAGTCGTGGTCACCGCCGAGGACGCCCCGGCAGAAGTCACCACCATCGTGATCCCCGACCCGGGTCCGGGCGAGGCCGTGGTGAAGATCCAGGCGTGCGGCGTGTGCCACACCGACCTGCACTACAAGCAGGGTGGCATCGGCGACGAGTTCCCCTACCTCCTCGGTCACGAGGCGGCGGGCATCGTGGAAAGCGTCGGCGAGGGCGTCAGCGAGGTCGGCGTCGGTGACTTCGTCGTCCTGAACTGGCGGGCCGTGTGCGGGCAGTGCCGCGCCTGCCGCCGGGGGCGCCCGCAGTACTGCTTCGACACCCACAACGCCCGGCAGAAGATGACCCTGGAGGACGGCACCGAGCTCTCCCCCGCCCTGGGCATCGGCGCCTTCGCCGAGAAGACCCTGGTGGCCGCGGGGCAGTGCACCAAGGTGGACCCGGGGGTCTCGCCGGCCGTCGCCGGTCTGCTCGGCTGCGGTGTCATGGCGGGCATCGGTGCCGCGATCAACACCGGCCAGGTCGGTCGCGGTGACAGTGTCGCCGTGATCGGCTGTGGTGGTGTCGGCGGCGCGGCGATCACCGGTTCGCGGCTCGCGGGCGCCGCGCGGATCATCGCGGTGGACATCGACGACAACAAGCTGCAGACGGCGCGCGCGCTGGGCGCCACGCACACCGTCAACTCCCGTAAGCAGGACGCCGTCGAGGCCATCCGCGAGCTGACCGGCGGCAACGGCGCCGACGTCGTCGTCGAGGCGGTCGGTCGCCCGGAGACATACGAGCAGGCATTTTACGCTCGGGACTTGGCCGGCACCGTCGTCCTCGTCGGCGTACCGACCCCCGACATGCGCGTCGAGCTGCCGCTGCTCGACGTGTTCGGCCGCGGCGGCGCGCTGAAGTCCAGCTGGTACGGCGACTGTCTGCCCTCGCGGGACTTCCCGATGCTGATCGACCTGCACCAGCAGGGGCGTCTGGACCTGGGCGCCTTCGTCACCGAGACGGTCGGCCTGGGCGACGTCGAGAAGGCCTTCGCGCGGATGCACGACGGGGACGTCCTGCGCTCGGTGGTGGTCCTCTGATGGGGGCCCGCATCGAACACCTCGTCACCTCCGGCACGTTCAGCCTGGACGGCGGGACGTGGGAGGTCGACAACAACGTCTGGATCGTCGGCGACGACACCGAGGTGGTCGTCATCGACGCCCCGCACGACGCGGACGCGATCGCCGAGGCCGTCGGCGAACGCACACTGAGGGCCATAGTGTGCACGCATGCGCACGACGACCATGTGCGCGAGGCCCCGAAGCTGTCCGCGAGGACCGGCGCCCCGATCCTGCTGCACCCCGACGACCTGCCCGTGTGGGAGCTGACCCACCCCGGCCGCGAGCCGGACGGTGAACTGGCCGACGGGCGGGCCGTCGAGATCGCGGGCATCGAACTGCAGGTGCTGCACACACCGGGCCACGCGCCCGGCGCGGTGTGCTTGTACGCGCCCGCCCTCGGGGTGGTGTTCACCGGTGACACCCTCTTCTCGGGTGGCCCCGGGGCCACTGGCCGCTCGTTCTCCGACCGCTCGACGATCGTGGACTCGATCCGGCGACGGTTGCTCACTCTGCCGCTCGACACGGTCGTGCACACGGGCCACGGGCCGAGCACCACTATCGCTGCGGAGGCCCCCGGTTTCGACCAAGATTTCTCCGGCGAGGGCTGAGCCACCCCGCCGGCCGACTCCGCCGCCTCGGTGCGACCGCAGGCGACCGCACTGCGGCCCGCGAAATCGGCCCGTCCCGTTCCCGGGGCGTGTCCCTGGCCCAGCAACAGGTGGGCCAGGGACACGTCGCCGACTGCGCCTTCCGCGAACCCTCGGCGCCGTTCGACGTCGCCTGTGACATGGGCTCGCCGCCCTGCGCCCGGGAAGCGTCAGGCCGTCCCGCTCGGCGAAGAACCGGAACAGGGGCCCGCGTGGCTCTCGATGCGCCCCTCAGCATCCAGGAGGGGGACGGGCACCACTCATCAACCTCACTGTGCAGGTTCGCTGTTCAAAGTGCGTGTCTGGGCACCGATGAGTTTCCTGCTTCACTCCAGTCAGATGGTCGGCAGTCCGTACCGCGTCGATACGGTCGCCGGCTATGTGAGGAGAGAAGGACATGTCCGCAGCGCGAAAGCAGGCAGCCGTTTCTGAGGCGCGCGTCGTCTCCGCCGACGGAACCGAGATCGCGTTTGAACAGTCGGGCAGCGGGCCGGTGGTCATCCTGGTGGCGTCGGCGCTGGCCGACCGCTCCGATACCGCCAAACTTGCCGCCCTGCTCAGCGAGCGGTTCACGGTCATCAACTACGACCGCCGTGGCCGCGGCGCCAGCGGTGACGCCGGTTCATACTCAGTTGCTCGCGAGATCGATGACATTGCCGCGCTGATCGAGCACAGCGGCGGCTCGGCGTCGCTCTTCGGCTCGTCCTCGGGAGCTGTGCTCGCTCTGCGCGCCGCGGCCGCCGGACTGAGCATCGACCGGCTGGCCCTGTATGAGCCGCCCTTCGTGGTCGCCGCCGCCGACAACGGCCCGCCCCGGGACCTTGCCCAGCAGGTCACCACCTTGCTCGAGCAGGGCCGCGACAGCGACGCAGTGAAGTACTTCATGACCAAGGTGCAGGGCATGCCCGGTATCGCGGTGCTCTTCATGAAGCTCATGCCGAAGGTGTGGGCCAATCTCACCGGGCTGGCCCGCACCCTGCCCTACGACATCGCGGTCATGGGCGGCACCCAGCAGGGCAAGCCGCTCAACGCCGCGGAATGGGCGGGCGTGCACGCGACCACCAGGGTGCTGACCGGAGGCAAAAGCCCAGTCGCCTTCCAGCGTGCCGCCCGCGCCCTGGCTGAGCTGCTGCCCGAGGCCGACCACCGCACCGTGCCCGGCCTCAACCACGGCGCGGTGGTCATGGCACCCAAGAAGGTAGCCCCACAGATAACCGAGGCCCTCCAAAAGTGAGCCTGTCGCTGGCCTGTACCGGTACGGCCCGGCCGAATGGGTACTGCGGGCCGTCACGAACGCGGAGCGTCCCCGGGTGCGCTGCTGACCTCTGCCGGGCGGCTGTGTAGCCGGTGATCACCGCCGGGTCGGCGTCCGGACCGGCATCGTCGGTTCTTACTGTCGTGCAGCGGCCTTCCAGACGGCGGTGACAGCGAGCCATAGGCGTGCCCACTGGTTTCAGCGGGTTTACCCGTCATGTCGTGCGGTGGCGGGTGTGAGTGTGGCGGTCCGGGTACCAGGAGCGGTGGGTTCGGGCAGAGCACGGAAGACGAGCCAGCTCAGGGCAGGCATGGCGATCAAGGGGGCGAGAGCTGTCTGGAGGTCGGTGGTGTCGGCGAGGTGGCCCAGCAGAGGGCTGATGAGGCCGCCGATGCTGACGGTGAGGCCAAGGGTGACGCCGCTGGCGGTGCCGATGCGGGAGGGCAGGTAGTCCTGGCCCAGGGTGACTTGGAGGGAGAAGGGAACGTACAGGCCGGCGGAGGTGAGGGCCACGAAAAGGAGCATGGCCGGGCCGGGTGTGTAGATCACTCCGGTGACGGCGGCGATGGAAAGCAGGTACGACCAGCGGGAGACGCGGACGCGGTCGTAGCGGTTGGCCAGGGACCCGCCGAGGACCGAGCCGAGGGCGCCGCCCAGGAACAGCAGGAACAGGGCGGTAGTCCCCGCGGTAGTGCTGCCGTGCAGGCGCTGCTGGGCGTAGAGGGAGATGAAGGTGCTCAGGCCGGTGAAGACGATGGAGCGGAAGACCACCGCCAGGGACAGCTTCACGAACGAGGCCACGTCGTCCGCGCTGCGGGGTGCTTGTGCTTCGGCGTGGCCGGTTGGGGTTCGGGCGAGCATCCGCAGGACGGGTACGCACAGGGCGGCGCCGGCGAGGGCGGGGAGAACGAGGACGGGTGTCCAGTGCAGGGAGCCGTGTCCGATCGCGGCCGCCACCATGAGCGGGGCGCATGCGAAGCCGATGTTGCCGCCGAGTGAGAACCAGCTCATCGCGCTGTGGCTGCCTTCGCTGGCCAGCCGGGCCACGCGGGCGGACTCCGGGTGATAGGCGGCCACGCCGATGCCGGAGACGGCGACGAAGAACAGGGTGAGGCCGTAAGCGCCGCTCAGGCCGCTGAGCGCGATGCCCACCCCGCCCAGCAGTGTGCTCACCGGCAGCAGCCACGGCATCGCCCACCGGTCGGTGAGCGCGCCGAACACCGGCTGGGCCACCGACGACAGCAAGGACGCGGCCAGCACGATGCCGGAGGCGACCGCGTAGGTGTAGTCCCGTTCGGCCACGAAGAACGGGATCAGCGCCGCGACGGCACCCTGGTAGATGTCGACGCAGGCGTGTCCCACGGCCAGCAGCAAGATCGATGTATTCCTTCGCACCCCTCCCATGCTGGAAGCACCACCGCGTGTCGCGCTTTCGATAGATTGACAGCCGATGCCGAAAATCCGCCACACACCCGTCGCGCCGACCCGGACCCAGCGCCTGGCGTCCGGCGGCGAGATCGACGCGCACCGCCACGACGACCACCAGATCGCCTACGCCAGCAAAGGCACCATCGCGGTGACCACGGACGCCGGCTCATGGGTCGCCCCCGCCACCCGCGCGATCTGGATCCCCGCCGGTACCATCCACCAGCACCAGGCCCACGGCGAACTCGACCTCCACCTCGTCGGCCTGCCCGTCACGGACAACCCCCTCGGTCTCGACAAGCCCGCCGTCCTCGCCGTCAGTCCCCTGCTGCGCGAACTCATCGTCGCCTACACCCACGACCCCGACAACGACAGCCCACCCCACCTTCGCCTGCGAGCCGTCATGCTCGACCAGCTCACCATCTCCCCCGAGCAGCCCTTGCATCTGCCGGTCCCCACCGACCCCCTGATCCGCGAACTGCACGACATCCTGTGCGGCGACCCGGCCGACAACCGTTCTCTCGAAGACCTCGGACGTCAGATCGGTGCCAGCGCCCGCACTCTGTCCCGCCGCCTCCGCGACGACCTCGGTCTCACTTACCCCCAGTGGCGCACCCAGGTCAGGCTCCACCACGCCCTGTTGCTCCTGGCCGATGACATCCCCGTCACCGCGGTCGCCCACCGTTGCGGATGGTCATCCGCCAGCACTTTCATCAACGTATTCCGCCGCGCCTTCGGCCACACCCCCGGCACCCGTCCCACCGCTTGATCTCTACGGGCGGAGCCGGGCGACCGTCGCCGGCGGTGCCCTGGTGGGTCGTTGTCAGGACGCTCTGCTCCCCAGGCCCAATCGGCCAGGCCGTACAACGGCTTGGGTCCTGGGAGCCGGCGGTCTCAGCTGCCGGCATCCGGCTCAGCCGTTCAGGATGCCACTGACCCCGGTGACGGAGATCGTGTCCGCGGCCTGCGGGACCGTCACGCGCACCGGCTCACCGATGTCCGACAGTGCCATGGTCAGCGTCGCCCGTGTGCCGGAGATGTTCACGCTCGTGCGGGTCTGCACGAGCCGTCCTCGCGCGTCGAGCCACGCGTCGGCGAAGACCGGGAGGTCGCTGCCCAGCATGTCGCGGACCTCGTCCAGTACCGCGCTCACCTCCGGGGCCATGCGCAGGGTGACGGTCCGGTGGTCGAGGATGCCGCGGTAGTGCACAGTGCGCACGCCTTGGACGTCTTCCTCGCCCTCCCGGGAGATCTTGTGCATGGCCGCGATCTGCAGCAGTACGTGCTCGGGGTCGTTGAGCGGGGCCCGCAGCAGGTAGTGGGCCTCCGCCTCGTCCCGGGGCATGACTCCCCAGGCACCCTTGCCGATCCCCTCGCTGCCGCTGATGTAGATCTCGCCGTCCGCGAAGACCTGGTCGCTGTGGTCGATGGCGCCGCCTTGGAGGTCTACCCCCAAGTGGCCCTTGTCTGCGGCGAAGTCGAAACCGCCGGTGACCGTGAGGCCGTAGACCTTGCCCTCGTCCTCCAGTTCAACCTCTTGGCGGAAGGTGGCGCTGTCCTCGCGAAGAGCCACGACGGCCGCTCGTACGGCGGTACGCAAGTCGGATGCCGAGGCCGCAGAAGGTGACAACGCGTCCGCGGGCTTGTCACGGTGTCCGGGTGTGGCCGTGGAACAGCCGGCGCACAGCAGTGCGGCGGCAGTGGCCAGCACGAGGGGACGGCGCATGGGATTCTCCGGGAGTTCGAGCGAGCATTCGGCCACTGCGGCACCGCCTCGCGCCGAAATCTTACGGAGTTACGCACAACAGTGCTAATTGATAACAGGAGTTGGTCTTCTGGGGGCAGGGATTCTGCCGGCCCCTCGCGTGCGACGTGCAGTCCAGTCGCGGCCGCGATGTAGTCGAACGCTGCTGCGCGCGAGGGAAACAGGTCGGTGAATCGGGCTCACTACGTGACCAGGTGGAAGTCCGGATGTCCCAGCCAGGCGGTCAGGAACTCCACATCACCGACGTGCCGAACCCAGCGGCCTCCGCCGCCCGTGCTGTAGGACACCTCTACGACCGTCCCCGGCAGGGATGTCACCAGTGCCCTCGCCTTGGTGAGGTCCTCCTCGTCGCGCGTCTCATCGCGAGGAGTCGGGTAGCCCAGGACGCCGTCGAAGTCGACCAGTGCACCGAGGCGGCGTGCAAGGGCGAGGGTCATGTGGCCGAGCAGCAGATGGTTCTCCGACCCCGAGCAGTCGGCGCCGAGCACCAGGCCTTGCACCGGTGGCGTCGAGAAGGCCGAGTAATCCTCGTCGTCCGCCGGTATGCACTCGTCTTCCGACAGGAAGAAGCCACCGGCGACGGTCGGATCGAAGCTCCGCAAACCCAACGGCGAAACCTCTCGCACCCGGAAGGCCAGATCACCGCCGGCCTCGGTCGCCACCGGCTCGCAGAAGGTCTCCAACCAGGGGACCACCCCGGCCAGGATGTCCTCGAAGCCACGCGACTCGAACATCCACAGCCCAACTGCCGGTCCCGACATGGTCCCTCCACAAACGTGTGGTCCGCCGCCACATGCGACCCGGTTCTACCAGGTCCCGAGGAAATGCACGCCCGAGGGCTCGAAGGGAAGTCTCTAGACTCGTCCCAAAGCACCCGGCAGCTCGAAGGGGAGACGTTTCCGTGCATGTCTACGACAACCCTGTAATCAGCGGGTTCCACCCCGATCCGAGCGTGTGCCGGGTCGGGGACGACTACTACCTGGTGTGCTCCAGCTTCGAGTACTTCCCCGGGCTGCCGCTCTTCCACAGCAAGGACCTCGTGCACTGGGAGCAGCTCGGCAACGTGCTCGACCGGCCGGGGCAGTTGCCGCTGCCCCTCCCCGGCTCCAAGGCGTCCGGAGGGCTCTACGCCCCCACGATCCGCCACCACGACGGCCGCTTCTGGGTCATCAACACCAATGTCGACGGCGGCGGCAACTTCGTCGTCTCGGCCGAGCGGCCCGAGGGGCCGTGGAGCGACCCGGTGTGGATCGACCTGTCCGGGATCGACCCCGACCTGGCGTGGGAGGAGGACGGCACCTGCTGGTGCGCCTTCTCCGGCTCCGAAGGGGGCGTCAACCTGGCCAGGATCGACCCGGTCAAGGGCGAGGTGCTGGAGGGGCCTTTCGCCATCTGGTCGGGCAGCGGCCTCAAGTACCCCGAGGCGCCCCACCTCTATCGCATCGGTGACTGGTGGTACCTGCTGATCGCGGAAGGCGGCACGGAACGCGGCCACAGCGTGTCCATGGCGCGCAGCCGCTCACCGCGCGGCCCCTGGGAGGGCGCGCCCGCCAATCCCCTGCTGTCACACAGCGGTACTGACCGCTCCATCCAGAACACCGGCCACGCCGACCTGGTGCAGGCTCCCGACGGCAGCTGGTGGATGGTGCTGCTCGGCGTCCGCCCCCGCGGCTTCACGCCCGACGTGCACGTACTCGGCCGCGAGACGTTCCTGACCCCGGTGGAGTGGGACGATGACGGCTGGCCCGTCGTCGCGCCCGTTCCGGACAGCCACACGGCCCCGGGCGGTGCCTGGCATCCCGTTGCTGACCCGTCCGCCCGCGACGACTTCCACGGGGCCTCTCTCGCGCCGCACTGGATCTCGCCGTTCGTCCGCACGGAGGACTCCTGGTCGCTCACCGAGCGCCCCGGCTGGCTGGTCCTCAGCGCCACCGGCCCCACCCTCGACCGCCCCGGGTACACCTTCGTCGGCCGCCGCCAGCAGCACCACGACTGCCGCGTCACCGCCGTGATCGATCCGGGTACGGGACGCGGTGGTCTCGGCGTACGCCTGGACGAGGCCCACCACTACGAACTCGAGGCCGGGGACGGGGAGGTGGGCGTCGTCGCCCGGATCGGGCCGCTGCGCCAGACCGTGGCCCGCCGGCCGGTCCCTGCCGGGCCGCTGCACCTCACCGTCACGATCCGGACGTCCCGTCTCGTGCCCGCGTCGCCCGAACTCACCGACGGAGGCACCACGGGCCCCGACACGATCGCCTTCTGGCTCGACGATCCCGACGCTCCGGACGCCGAGCCGCTCGCCGAACTGGACGGACGCTACCTGTCCACCGAGGTCGCCTGCGGCTTCACCGGCCGTGTGATCGGCATGTACGCCATCGAGGGAGCGGTCGCCTTCGACTGGTTCGAGTACGCCCCGGCGCCGTCCGTGTGACGCCGGCAACGCGGGATCCAGGCGCACGGTGCAGGGTGGTGACAGTGCTCTCCGAGCTTTGAAACTTACGATTCCGAGCGCAGTCCCAGAGCACTGTGCTCCACCACGCCCGAGGGGAGATCGCTCCTGCCCCCGGCCTGGGCCGTCAACTCGGCCAGTCGCGTCCGCAGTTCGGCGGCGGGCTCACCGAGGACGATCGCACTGATGACCAGCTCCATCATCAGGCAGTCGAACTCGTCGCCCCTACTCCGACTGCGCTTGCCATCGGCCTCGACCACAGCAGAGGCGATCCTCCTGCCACGGCCCGCCTCGGGGGCAGGGGCAAAGGACACCTCATAGACGCCTCGCCCGGTCCAACTCCGGTGCATGAAAAGGACATCGCCCTCGACGAACACGTTCCACTTCTCGTCCATGTCCCGGGCTCGATATCCACGCTGGATCCGATCCCAGTCCGCGTCGGTCCAGACACGATCCGGCAACTGGGACACCGGCCGGGGCAGGCTGATGGGGTGGAGGCGCCGGAACGACTCTCGGGTGAGCGGGGCATCGGCAGTCATGACACGATCCTAGGGAAGCACGGCTCCGACAGGACAGCGGATTACCTCCAAAAGCGTCCGGCGGCTGGACACAGCACTGCGCTAGGCCTGGCCGCGGTCTTCGCGACCGTGACGGCCAACCGCGCCTCGTCGTCGTGACGACACCCTCACCTGGCTTCTGACGCCGTTCCAGAAGGACTCTCCGGGGCCGCCCCAGTCCAGCCAGCTGGCGGGCGCGTCTCAGTTGAGAAGCAGGCGACCTTCACCATGTTGGTCAGGACGCGCGTCAAGGAATTCGGGGTGACTTGTAACAGATAGAGGCGTGGCAAGACCTACCTTCTGGGACCGCGGTGAGGCGGGCCGGCATCGATGGAAGGAAGTGCTGGTGACCAGTGCTGGAAGATGGGGCGGGTGAGCCGTGTCCGATACACATCCGCTCGCTGATCCGACCCTGTTCTCGGAGTTCTACCTGGGCAACTGGAAGTCGGGCATCGCCGCTTGCTCGCGGCTGAAACTGGGATACGAGGATGCGCGCGATGTGACTCACGCAGCCATGGCCGTGGTCCTGGAGGCGGCGCAGCGGGGAAGGTTGAGACATCCGGAGGCGTTCTTTCGCCAAACGGTCCTCAACATGGCTTGCACGTTGATCAGAAAGCAGATGAACGGCCGGGCTCTGCTCGCCAGGCTCGGCTTGCGGCCCGACATCGACGACTCTGCCTCTGAGCTGGTCACCTCCCCTTCCGAACTTCCACATCAGAAGGTGGTGTCCGACGAGAACACTCGCCGCATCATCGAGTCGTTACAGGCGATGGCGCCTGTGTACAGAGCCTCGATCGGCCTGGAGGCCGATGGATACAACCCCCGGGAACGCGCGACGTTGAAGGACGTCAAGTGGGGCACCGAACGGCAACACAGCAGCAGGGGCAAGGTGAAAGCCCAACGAATGCTCCGGGAGCTGGCTCCTGACCTCGTTCCAAGGGACCAGAAGACGGAAAGTGCAGAGGGGGACATCAAATGACCGAGAACGACAAGCCCGGCAGAACTGACGGACTAATCGCTGATAACCCCCACATCTACGAGTGGACCGAAGCAGGTGACAGCCTGCAGGCGCTCATTGAAGGAGCCGCGGCGGACGGAAGCCATCCGATCCTTTCGGACGAGTCGCTCTGGGAAGTCCCTGACGGTCTCGACCTCACCCCCCGCCTGGACCTCGTGCTCCAGATGGCTGACGACATCAAGGCGGTCCTCAAGGTCAAGAACACCCTGCCAGCAAGGGGCGACGTTCAACCCAACCGCACGGACTCTGCCCTCTCGGATTTCAGGCCCGCCGCAAGGACGCGTGGCCGCGCGCCGACGACTCCACTGGAGAAAATCCTCTGCACAGCTTTCGCAGAAGTCCTGGAGCTGCCTGAGGTCGGTATCGACGACGACTTCTTCGCTCTCGGTGGCGATTCCATTCTGGCGATCCGCCTCCTCAGTCGCCTCCGGTCCGCACTGGGCTTCGAGTTCGGGGTTCACGCGCTGTTCGACGAGCGCACGCCGGCCAAAATCGCAGCTCTGTTGGCTCCTCCGGCCAAGGAGGATTCTGCGGCTGCCGCCGCCTCGCAGGCCGTTCCAGGAGCCAAGGACGGCACCGGGAGAGCGAGCGCAAAACCCTGGAGTTGAGCCGTACGAAGGCGATCCCTGCCCATCGCCCTGACGCGCGGCGTAGGGATCACTCTCGCCGGCGTCGCGCGGAACTGTACGAGGCGATGGCGGAGTACACGGCTGACGCCGGAAGAGGAGCCCTGTATACGCGGTGGCTGACCTGCATCAGACGGCTGTGGATCGCATGATGGCACATCACCAGCTGGGCGGCTATGCGGCCATCGTGATTCTCGTCGGTGTCTGGAGCGCGCTCTCCACGGGATTCGGCACTCCCACGGGAGCCGGCGTGTACGCCGTCGTCGGCGCTGCCATCGGTACGGCGAGGCTGGCCATCGCATGGCCGTACCTCGACAGATCGCGTCTGCGCCGGGTCCGAGTCCGTATCCAGCAAGCGTCGATCCACATGGAGTCCGCAGACGAACCAGCACACAGCCGAGCCGCCCGCGTCCAGCAACTCACCACGAGAGAGAGATGACGGTGAATGGCTGCGCGCCGAGCAGTCTCTGTGGTCCGGAACCAAGGACCCAGTGCGCGAGTTCCGGCACAAGGAGCCACGTGGCTCGAAGGAGACGACGATGAGAACCCCAGAGTAAAGGGGTGGGCGCGCTGTGGGTTCTTAGGCGCGCCAAGCACCCACCCGCTGCGCAAAGCCCCATACAACCCGAGCACGGCCAGTACTCAGCCATGGAGCGTTACATGCCTTCCCAGCGTCGCACGGATCGGACCCCTCAGCGCCCGAACGCCGGCAATCTCCCACAGCAAGGTGCTGCCATCGGCGACAGCACGACCGCAGAGGGTGGACGCCGCCGTGTGTGGCGTGTCGAGGTACCCGCCCCCAAGCTGCCAGCAATCCCCACGATCACGGCCGTCGGTGGCGGTGGCGGACTGACCGCCGCGATCGCGACCGGACACATCCAGCCCAGCGTGGTCTGGCCGGCCGTCACCCTCGCGATCGCGGGCATGGCATACGACGTCGCCATCCGCGCACTCAACAGGCCCCGTCAGGCCTGACGGTCACCGCCCCGGCAGGCCTCCGGCGCCCGGTTGTCTCAGGCCGGCTGCCGCATCGCACGACGTCGCGGCAGCCGGCCGCGGTGAGCACAGCTGCGGCGCGTGGTGAGTGAGCCGGAACATCCAGGCCGGGCTGGGCGATTGTGCAGGGAATGACGAGCTCCTCGATGCGATCGGATTGTCTGGCAAGTCTTCTATTTGAGCTCTGAGTTGGTAGGAACCGGTGGACGTGCGGCGGCGTCCTTGCGTACCGGCGGAGTTCGTCCGATGCTGCTGAAGGCAGGCGTTCGTCGGCTGGTGGGAGGGACGAGTGACCATGTCGCGAGGCAGGAAGATCACGGTCATCGTGGTCGCGGTCGTGCTGACGGCATCGACGCCGTTCTTCTGGCTGCTGGACAATCCGGATACCGGCCAGTTGGTTGCCGCGTCGGTCCAGGGCGCCACTGGCGTCGCGGCCCTGGTCTGGGCATTGTTGCAGTCCTCAACCTCCCACTCGCAAGGCGGGATTGTCGTGACCGATACGGGGAGGGCCGAGGCGACCGGTGGAGGCCGGGCGTCATCCGGCGTGCGACGCCCGCGGGAAGCCGGGAATGGGTCGATTCGGGTGGAGCGAACCGGCGACGCCACCTCGGACGGTACCGGCAGTAACGCGAATTCGGGTATCGACTTCAGCTGACCGGGCCCTCGAAGGCCACAGCATGCGGGAGGTTCTGGCCGATGGTGAGATGGCCTCGTCGGCGCCGTACCCCGGACGGCGCCCCTGGTGTCTTCTCCGAGGCCGCAGCCGAAAGCCAAGGGGCGAAGGCAGCCGCGCCTGAAGTCTGCGATGCCGGCCCCCGCGAAGACGCCACCGCGGTACCCGACTATGCCGGACCTGACTCAGGGCCCGCAGGCTCGGTGCACGTGAGCCGTACCGGGAACGCCACTGCCCACAGCGGCGGCTTGGCCAATACCGGGTACCTGTTGATCCGCAAGTTCATCCAGGTGCAACAGTCCGCCGCCCCACGCCCCCCGCTGGACGTCGCCGCCGATGAGCTGGCCAAGGCCGTGCGCAAGGAGTGGGAGGAGGAGGCCACGCTGCGGCGGCTCTTGGAGCCTGCGCCCCTTCCGGTGCGATGGCAGGTGACCAAACGCAGAGTGGCGGGCCGGATCGAAGGGGCGATCGCCGACGACGGCCGCGCCCGTTTCGCCCCACTGCCCGGGTGCGCCGCAGTCACCCGCGACATTCTGCACCGGGGCGGAGCTCTGCCCGCACTGCACGCGGTCTACGGTGGGTTGGCTTCCGGTCGACTGCTGCTCGTGGGTGAGCCGGCGGTGGGCAAGACGTCTGCCGCGGTGCTGCTGATCCGGGAGGCGCTCAAGCACCGTGCGAAGGCGGCGCCCGAGGTAAGGCCCCATATCCCCGTGCCGGTGATGCTCACGCCCTTTGGCTGGGATCCAGATGAGGAGGATGTGACCGCCTGGGCGGCAGGCCGGATCTCCCGCGAGTACACCCTTTTCCGGAACAGAGGAGGGGTCGTACGGGCGAGGGAGCTGCTGGCGGACGGGCGGATCTCGCTGTTCCTGGACGGGCTCGACGAGGTCGGTGGGAAGCAACGCGCCGCCATGTTGGGCGCGTTGGAGTTGGCCAGCTTCCGTGTTGTGGTGGTTTCGCGGGCCAGGGCTCTCACTGGCAGGCGGCAGCGGCTGAGCGGAGCCGCGGCGCTGGAGATCCAGCCGGTGTGCGCCAAGGACGCCAGCGCCTATCTGATGAATGCCCTGCCGACTCCGGCCCCGCCCGGCTGGCAGGAACTCAACCGCAGACTTCAGGACGAACCCGACAGTGCGGTGACCGAGACGTTGGCCAGTCCGCTGGCGGTAAGCCTGGTCCGGGACATCTACGCCGACACCGGTGGACGTCCTGTGGACGAACTGCTGGACACCGTCCGCTTTCCCAGCACCCGGTCACTCCAGGACCACCTCCTGGACCAGTTGGTCTCGGCCGCGTACACCCCGAGACGGGGACGCCCGCGCCCACGGTACTCATCCGAGACCGCGGAACGGACGCTGCGCTACCTCGCCACGCAAGTCACCCGGAACCAGGCAGACCGTGAGCTGCGCTGGTGGGACATCCCCACCTGGACGGACCGCCGGCCCAGGGTGATCCTCGTCGGGGCCGTCATCGGTCTGCTGTACGGAGTGAGCGGCCTCTTCACGCTGTGGGGGACGACCGGCCCGGTGTGGGCGTGTCTGCTCGCGCCCCCCTGCGCAATCGTCGGAGGCTTACTCGCCGCCCAGCGTCATGCGGAGCTCAGCGACGAGCAGCCCCTCCCCAGCGCCGGGTGGCGCGACATCTTCCCGCCCGGCGCCGTGGCCTTGGGCGCCTTCATCTGGCTGTTGTCGGGAACCACGTCCTGGTTGGCTTTCCAACTGCCCGGGAGCGACCCGTTGCCTGCCTGGCTTGCCTATCTCGCCGCACTTCCGCTCGGATTCGGCACGACGCTGGTGAGCAGCCGCGGCTACAAACTGGTGGCCGGGACCATCCTCGGCACCGGTTCAGGACCCCAGTACGACGAACTCAGGGACCGTCTCAGCCGGCGCCCTGTGACGGAAACCCGGGCGGTCAGTCCGCAGGCCGTGTGGCGGCACCACATCGGGCTGAGGCTGGCACTCGGTCTCCTGACGGGAGTCGCCATCGCGGTGTTCGCCGGCTCGCTCGCGGCCTACGAGTACGGCGTCTGGAAGGGCGTCGTGGTCGGTGGCATTGCCGGGCTGTGGGCCTGCCTCTTCGCCGGGCCGGTCGGAAATCTGGGCGTCGCCGCCGCTCTCTCCGCCGTCCAGCTCTCCATCAGTGAGGGCACCCCGGTGCGTCTGGTGTCCTTTCTCGAGGACGCCCGGCGCCGCAACCTCCTGAGAGCGGCGGGGCCGGCCTACCAGTTCCGCCACGACTGGTTGCGGGAGAGTTTGACCAGTTCCGCGCGGTCCCAGGACTGACCCGGGCGGCCGGCGGCATCCCTCACCGACGTGCGGAACGAGCGGGTCGACGACCTCGTCGACGCCGCCCTGTCACGGTGGTGAGCGTAGAAGAAGCCACCGGCATGCCGTCGAGGGGAGGTCGATCGCTCGGGTCGGCTTACGGCGAGTCCACTGCCTCCTCCTCAGCGACTTCGCCGGCGCCGGCCGGTTCGTCCCGCACCATGTCGAGGAAACGGCGGATCGCCGCGACCGGCATGTCGAGCCCTTCGGACGCCGACTGCTCGTCCCCGAACACCTGCACGGCCTCGGCGACAGCCCCAGCCAGCTCGACCTCTGCCTTGCGGACCTTCGCCTCGGCCTTGTCGACGGTGTCGACCACCGCCAACTGGCGGCGCTGCTTCTCCTGAAGCCTCTGCTTGCGGGAAAGGGGCTTGTCAGAGCTCTGCACAGACATGCCCAAGATCATAATCAGTTCGCGTGCGCTCCCCACGCCATGTGCCTCCGCCGGCAGAACCCCTCTCACGCTCCCCGGGCGGGCCACCCGACACCACGATCGTCGGCGAACCGTTGAATCGGGGGCAGCGTCGACCAGCGCGGTGTCGGCCGTCTGCCGGCCGAAGCCCGAGGATCTCGACGTCCCGCACCCGGATAGGGGTGGCGGGCGGCGCTGCCGCTGTTCGAGGACGGCCACCGCATCAGGAGGCCGCCGGCCTGGCGAACGTGCACGTCACACGGCTGGCCTCCCTGTTGTGGCGCGGACGGTACCGCGCATTGAGCGTGGTTCTCGCAGGGCGACGACGCTCCGGCCGAGCAGAAGGGATCCCCATGCCCGTAGAAGTGCACAACCATGCCATACCCCACAAGTCCACCGTCCCCGGCGCGAACGAGGGGGAACAGGTGCAGCTCTTCGTGCGGGAGCGCGACGGCACGCCTCCCGGCCACGCCGACGAGCGCACGGCAGTGCTGATGCTCCACGGCCGGAGCATTCCGGTGCTCCCGGGCTTCGATCTCGAGTACAAGTCGTACAGCTGGGCCGACGCGCTGGCAAAGGCCGGTTACGACGTCTTCATGATGGACCTCCAGGGCTCAGGGCTGTCGCCTCGGCCGAAGATGGACGACCCTCGCAACGTCAACCCCGCTCAGCAGCACCTTCTCAAGCCGAGACCGCCGGGTTTCACGCCAGGTCCGCCGAACTACCCGTTCCAGCTGACCAACTCGAACAGCGACCGGGACGAGCTGAACACCGTCGTGGAGTGGATCATCCGCGAGCGCAAGGTGGAGAAGGTCGCCTTCATCGGCTGGTCTGCGGCCGCATTCACGATGGGGCCGTACGCGGTCAAGAACCCCGGGAAGGTGTCCAGCCTGTTCCTGCTGGCGCCGATCTTCCCGCCCGACGGCACGTCGAACGCCCCCGACCCGCTGCCGCGGCCCGGCTTCCCCATGTCCGTGAGCACGAAATCGGGAACCTGGAACGGGTGGGGCAACGAGGCGCTCTGCGCGGGCCAGCGCGAACCCGCGATGGAGCACGTGGTGTGGGACGCGATCATGCAAAGCGATCCGGTCGGCAGCACGTGGGGGCCAGAAGGTGAAGGCCTCAACCGCATCAGGAACTTCGTCCGTTGGGGCTGGAACAGGACCACCGCGGCGCAGGGTGGCGTCCTCGGCGGCAGCGTGCCGGTGCTCATCGCGTACGGAGAACACGACAGGCAGGCGAACACGTCCAGCGAAGACCCGGAACTCAACTTCTCGGTCCCCGCGCTGTACAACGCCATCGGGGGCGACCACAAGCTGATGGTCAAGCTGGACTGCGCCGGACACTCGGTGGTGTGGGAGATGCAGCACAAGAACGTGCACAACCTCTCGAAGCACTGGCTCAAGCACCTCAAGGTCGACGGCAAGACCCAGGGCATCTTCAACATGGACACCAACGGCGCCATCAGCCCGGCTCCGTAGGACAGTCGCAACTCTTGGCCGTTGCTCGTCGTGGCTCCAGGGTCCGACCAGCGAGCGTGCGGCCGAGCCGAGGGCCAGGGACAGGACACGGCACTGACCCGACCGGGCCTGTCCACTGGCGGCCTCCTGGTGGTGAGGGTGTAGTGGCCGTAAATGGTTGGCCCGCTCCCCCACCACGAAAGCGAGAGCCGCTGTGATCGTAAAGAAGCTGCACGAATCAGGGATCCGGTCCGAGCACGCGTACGCTGCAGGATTCATCTCCATCGGCCTGACCGTCGTCTCCTGGAGCGCGTCCCTGCGTGTGGAGAAGAAGGGTGAGGAGCGCGCCGACCGCTGGGGAATCTTTGTCGGGGAGTGGGCTCCCACCTTCTTCGCCCTCGGCCTGGCGCTTGCGAACTACGAGAAATAACCGCCCTCGACCGGCGGCGTGAGCGGAAATTCAAGTGAATCCCTGGTGGAGCACGACGAATTGCTCGACGCAAGGCGAGCCACTGGGCATGACCACCCGCCGGTCGTCCCGTTCCCCTCGGCGTCGTGCTCTCAGACCCGAGGGGCCGCTCTGCGCTTGGTTGCCGCTGTCACCCCAGCAAACGGCGGAGCGCGCTCTGATGGAGACGCCTTCTCGCTGCTTCAGAAAGGAAGTCATGGACAAGAACGCCTTGGCCGAAGCCGCCGCACGCAAAATGGCAGGGACAGGTGCGGAGTTGGCGCCGGATCAGGTCGGGCGGGTGATCGACGCGCTCTTCGGCACGGTGGAGCGCCCCGGGGTGATCGCCGAGGGCCTCAAGAGGGGCGAGAGCGTCACGGTCATCGGGTTCGGTGCCTTCCAGCTCGACGACTCCGTGGTCATCCTCCGGCCGGGCCAGGCGCTGAACGAGTACGTCAACGGCAACGTCGGCTGATCCCGGCCGGCACGGCACGCGCCGCGCCCGAATCGGCGCTCTGTCGACGTCTGGCGCGTCTTGCCCACGCGCTCCAGCAGCGGACTCGACCCAGCCGACGGAAGACGACGAGCACCCGAGGACCGCCGGGGCCACGGTGGAGAACGGAAGACCTGAGCCGTCCGGACTGCGCCGTGACGTGCCGCCGGGACACCGCTGTTACGTATCCGCTTCACAGAACCTCCACGAGCGAGCTCGGTGCGTATTACAGTCTTCTCCGCGCGACTCGTCATCTTGTGTCGCGCATGAGACAGATGGGGCGGGTTCTCCCGCATGCCCAGGGTGCGCCGTTGGGGGGCTTTGTGCAGGAAATGATCATGGGTTCGAATGTAGCCCTGGCGGACCTGAGCGACGACATCGGTTCGGTGATCGTCAGTCTGGGCTGGGTCAGCCCTACCGGCGAGGGCGACGCGGATGTGTCGGTCCTACTGCTGGACGCGAACGGCAAGGTGCGCAGCGACGGCGACTTCTACTTCTACAACCATCCGGTGGCCGCTGACGGAAGCGTGCAGCTTCTGGGGAAGACGCCGACGGCGGACGGCAGTGAGGACCGGATCAGCTTCGACCTCACCGCGGTGCCGGCCGGGATCGACCGGATCGTCGTCGCCGCGAGCAGGTACGGCGAAGCTCGTTTCGGTGAACTGGAGGACGTGAGGATCACGCTGGCCGACGCGGCCGGCGAGAGCCTCCTGCGGTTCGCCGTCGACGACGCCGGCTCGGTGACGGCGGTCATCTTCGGCGAGCTCTACCGGCGGGGTGAGGGATGGAAGTTCCGAGCCGTCGGGCAGGGCTACGAGACCGGTCTCGCGGGGTTGGCGACGGACTTCGGGGTCGACATCGAGGACGACGCGGCCACGGAGGCGGAAGCCGCGCTCGACGGGGACGCGGCCGACGAGCAGGCGGATGCGGCGGATCGCGCGCCGGCCGGGGAGCCGACCGGGCAGGT
Source organism: Streptomyces fungicidicus (assembly GCF_003665435.1). Classification (NCBI taxonomy): domain Bacteria; kingdom Bacillati; phylum Actinomycetota; class Actinomycetes; order Kitasatosporales; family Streptomycetaceae; genus Streptomyces; species Streptomyces fungicidicus. The sequence goes on along the minus strand of NZ_CP023408.1, from coordinate 838,370 downwards.
GCCGCTGGAGGCCGTCCCTGCTCCTCGCCGGCCTGAGGCGGAGGCCGGCGAGCCGAGGAAGCCGGCCACCCGTCCTCGCACCGCCAAGAAGAAGGTCACCCTTCCCAGGACGGTCAAGAAGACCTTGGCGGAGAACGACTCCTGGCGGCAGGCCAGGCTTTTCCCGGTGTCGGCGCTCAAAAGCGACCGGGATCGCGAGATGCGTGCCACCTCGGTGTTGCTGTCGGTGATGGCGCAGGTGCCGGAGTTCAGCAGGAGGCTCACCGCGGGGTTCGGGGCTCCGGCGGGTCGTATGGAGACGTTCACCGAGGTCTCCCTGCCTCACGGTGACACTCCGCGTCGCCCGGACGGGGTGATTCGCGTGGAGCGGGCCGGCAAGTTGTGGACCGCGCTGGTCGAGACGAAGACCAACGGCAACGTACTCAAGGCCGACCAGGTGCAGGCGTACATGGACATCGCCGCGCGCCGCGGCTACGAGGCCGTGATCACGCTGACGAACGACGTCGCGCTGGAGGGCAGCCCGCTCGTCGACGTCAAGATCGACAAGCGGCGGAAGCACAAGGTGGCCCTCTGGCACCTGTCCTGGGCCGAAGTCGCCCACCAGGCACAGCTGCTGATCAGGCATGAGGGAGTGGGCAACGCCGCGCACGCCTGGCTCCTGCAGGAACTGCTGCACTACCTGCAGCACGAGAACTCCGGCTGCCACGGCTTCCAGAACATGGGCCCCGCCTGGGTCCCCGTCCGCAACGGCATCGACGACGAAACCCTCTGTCAGGGCGACGCCCGGGCGCTGGAGGTGGTCGAGAACTGGGAACGGCTCATCCGCCAGGTCTGCCTCAGGCTGGGCGGCGAACTCGGACAGAAGGTGCTGCCCGTCCAGCGCGCCAAGCGCGGAACGGACCCCAAGGAGCGCCGGGCCCGCCTGGCCGATCAGCTCTGCCTCGACGGGCGGCTTCAGGCGGAGCTGCGCATCGACGGCACCCCCGGCGTCCTGACCGTCGGCGCCGACCTGCGCACGGGCAAACTGCGCACCGGCATCGCCGTCCCCGCCCCCGAGCAGGGCTACCCGCTGAGCCGGGCAAAGCGGCTCGTCCGGCTCCTGGCCGAGGCACCGGCGGACCTGCACATCGAGACCCTCGTCGACGGCGAAAGCGGAGGTCCGCGCGGGACGCTGGAGCGGTTGCGACCCGAACCGGCGGACCTGCTGCCCAAGGACAACGCCAGGATCACCGGGTTCCTCCTGTCCCTGCTCAAGAGCATGGGGAGCGGCCGCGGCAACGCCGAGACCGGCTTCATCCGCAGCGTTGACGACGCCGTGCACCGCTTCTACACCACCGTGGTCGTCCACCTGGACACCCCGACAACACGCCGGACACCGTCCAAGGAGCGCGCGGCAGCGGGATGACGCCTGGGCACCGGCGGCGGCAACGCCGCCCGTGCCTGCCCGAGAGCGTCCTCTTGCCGGGATCCGCACTCGGCCCCGGTTCTGGGGGGAGGCACTCGCACCATCCGGTGCCATACCGCCTGTTATCACCCGTCCGGCCATTCGGTCCGGGCCGCACTGTTCGCAGCCCAGGAGGCAAGCGCCGGCACCTGCTGCCAGCGAGCCGGTTGTGGATGCCTCTCCAGTTGCCCTGCGGCTCCGGCACGTGGTGACAACGGAACTGCCTAGCCCAGAGACCACCGGGCCACCGCCTCCTCGATCCGCGCCGTCTCCGCGCTCTCCGCCGCCCAGGCGACGTATCCGTCGGGTCGCACCAGGACGGTCGTCCGGCGGTCGCCCGCCCAGCGCTTCACGGACAGCCACCCCTCACGGACACCGGGGCCTTCGTACGTCCCGGGCGTGATCAGCACGAAGCGGCCGCCGCGCAGTGCCTCGTACAGCCGGCCGCCCTCAAGGGCGACGTCGGGGACGCGGGTACCGGTGAGGCGGTGGGCGCCGCGGGGAGCGGGGTAGGAGTAGCCGATCCCGCTGATCTGGCCCAGGGCCTTGCGCCGGACGGGCGGGGCCATGTCGGCGAACGCGGAGACGAGGGCGCGGGCGGCACGCAGCAGCGGATTCCGTGCGCGGGCAAGCCGGACCAGTCCGCCGCTGCTGCGCAGCACCGCCCTGCCGACCGGGTGGCGCTCGGCCTCGTAGCTGTCGAGGAGCCCTTGGGGCGCCCGGCCCTGGACGGCCGCGGCGAGCTTCCAGCTCAGGTTGGCGGCGTCCTGGAGGCCGGTGTTCATGCCCTGCCCTCCGGCCGGGGAGTGGATGTGCGCGGCGTCCCCGGCGAGGAAGACCCGCCCGACCCGGTAGTGGGGTGCCTGGCGCTCGTCGCTGTGGAAACGGGACAGCCAGCGGGCGTCGTGCATGCCGTAGTCGGTGCCCAGGGCACGGCGGGTGATCTCCTTGACCTCGTCGAGGTCGAGCGGGGCGTCGTCGGAGACCTCGTTGCGGCGGTTCCAGCCCATGACCCGGTACCAGCCGTCGCCGAAGGAGGCGATCATCGCGAAGGCGTCGCCGCGGCCGTTGACGGTGAGGACGCCCTCGGGCTTCTCGGCCAGCCGGACGTCGGCCAGGATCAGCGACTTGATGACGGAGACACCGGGGAAGTCCAGGCCGATCGCCTCCCGCACGGCGCTCCGGTGACCGTCTGCGCCGACGACGTAGGCCGCCCGGCGGGTGACGACCGCCCCGTTCGCGCCGCGCACGTCGAGGTCGACCCCCTCGTCGTCCTGCCGCAGCCCCACGACCTCGCTCTCGTACGCGAACTCGACCCCGGCCTCCCGGGCCCGCCGCTCCAGGAGCCGCTCGACCTCGTACTGCGGGGTGATGAGCAGGAACGGGAAGCGCGAGGGCAGCGTGCTCAGATCGAGGGAGAGGCGGCGGAAGAGCCGCAGGCCGGTGATGGTGTCGCCGGTGGCGAGGAGTTCGCCGGCGAGGCCGCGGGCGTCGAGCTGCTCAAGGGTGCGGGCGTGCACCCCGAAGGCTCGGGAGAGGTTGCTGATCTTGCGCGGCCGCTTCTCGACGAGGGCCACGCTGACGCCGGTTGTGGCGAGGTCACCGGCGAGGAGGAGGCCGGTGGGGCCGGAGCCGACGACGATCACGGTGCGGTGGGTGGCGGTGCCGTTCATGGTGGCCTCCTGTTGCCAACGCTTACTTGCCAACGCCTTTTGCCAACGCGCGTAGGCCAACGTGTGTTGACCAACGCTCGTTGGCAACGTTAGGGAGGCCTCGAGAGCGTGTCAACAGCTGTTGGCAAACAAGTGTGGGTGAACACTTGTTGACCTACGTCCGTTGGCCTACGTTTGTTGGCATGACCAGCGGCGACAGCACCTCCACGGTTTCCGGCTCCGGCAGCCCCCGCCGCTCCGACGCCACTCGCGGCGCGATCCTCGCGGCGGCCCGCGAGCGCTTCGCGGCCGACGGCTACGAGCGAGCCACCATCCGCGCCATCGCCAGGGACGCGAACATCGATCCGTCGATGGTGATGCGGTACTACCGCAACAAGGAGGGCCTCTTCGCCGCGGCCGTCGCCATCGACCTGCGGCTGCCGAACCTGAGCGGGGCGCACTCCCGGCAGGACGCGGGACGGATCCTCGTCGAGCACTTCCTCGACATGTGGGAGAACAACGAGGTCCTCACCGCCCTGCTGCGGGTCGGCGTGACGAACCAGGCAGGGGCGGAGCGCATGCAGGGCCTCCTGCGGGACCAGTTGCTGCCGGTCACCCGGCAGGTGTGCCCCGACCCCGAGCAGGTCCCGACACGTGCGGCGCTCCTGGCGTCGCAACTGCTGGGACTGGCGCTCACCCGGTACGTGCTGCGGATGCCGCCGGCGGTGGAGCTGGCGCGGTCGGAGATCGTGGTGTGGCTGGCACCGACGATCCAGCGGTACCTGACCGCGCCGAGCCCCTGAGGCCTGCCGAGCATGCGCGTCCGCAGGGGCCACTTGACCGGTTGGGGCGCTGGAAGGCTGTCCCGTGCACGGGACCCGCGCGCAGGGGCGTCACTCCGCTGCCGGCAGGGTCGGATGGTCGGTGGGATAGACGCCCAGCGCGAAGCCGTACATGGTTTCGCCGGACCTCGGCATCCGGTCGAACTCCTCGACCAGTTCGGCCATCCGGTCCCAGAACTGGGAGGCCTGGTCCTCCGAGATGCGCGCATGGCGGAGGAAGCCCCAGAGCTTTCCCTGCTCGAACGCCTTCGAGGACTCGCGTGCGGCCACCTCGAAGTCGTTGAAATCGCCCGGCATCACTTCGCCGGCGGGTGAGGGCTCGACTGCCACGGTGAACATGCGCGCGGTGCGCCCGTAGAAGCGCTCCTCGATCGCTCGTACCCTCCGCGTGCGCACCACCTGGAGCAGGCCGTTGCGGGTGAGCACGTCCACGTGGTGCGCAACCGTGCTCTTCGGGCGCTCGACCGCGGTCGCGAGCTCGGTGACGGTCGCGGCCCGCTCGTGGAGGAGCTGCAGGATCGTCGTGCGGAGCGGGTGGCCAATGGCCTGCACTTGGGCCGGCTCGGTCAGCGCCATCCGCTCGGCCAGCTCGTAGTCCGGGGGGTTGTCAGCCACGACAGAACAGTCTAGCGTCGCCGAACGTTCCAAAAGAACCGAACATTGGGCGAGGGATCCGCTGACATGGCCGAAGTGCTGCTCTACCACCACATCCAGGGTCTGACCGACGGCGTGCGGGCCTTCGCCGACGACCTGCGACAAGCGGGGCACACCGTGCACACGCCCGATCTGTTCGACGGCCGCACGTTCGCCAGCATCGAGGAAGGATTCGGCTTCGCGCGTGACAAGGGTCTTGACGCGCTCCGGGAACGCGGCGCCGCCGCGGCCGACGGTCACGCCCCCGGGCTGGTCTACGCCGGTTTCTCCTTCGGTGTGACGATCGCCCAGCGGCTCGCGCAGACCCGGCCCGGGGCCCGCGGGGCACTGCTCATGGACTCCTGCCTCCCGGTCTCGGAATACGGGGAGGCGTGGCCGGTCGGGGTGCCTGTTCAGATCCACGGCAAGGAAGGCGACGAGTTCTTCGACGAGGACCTGCCGGCCGCGCGCGAGCTCGTCGGCTCCACGGGGGCCGCCGAGCTGTTCGTGTATCCCGGCGACCAGCATCTCTTCGCCGACTCCTCGCTCGACGCGTACGACCCGGAGGCGTCCCGACTGCTCCTGGAGCGGGTGCGCGCGTTCCTCGCCTCGGTCTGATCCGTCTTGCCGGCGCGGGCCGGCTGCGGCAGGCATCGGCGTCGAGCTGTGGCCGGAATCCTCCGGACATTGGTGGAGTCCACTCCCATGCGCCACCTCGAGCCGGAACCGCAGGCCCCTTACGACACGTCACCCTCCGTATCGCCAAGAGCCATTGAGCGCTTCACCGGAACGGACACCTTCATCGCGACTCACCGCGCATACGGGGGATGTGTCACCGTGACTCACCGCACTCGGCACCGCCTGACGAGAACCGTCGGCTCCATCACCGTCGCCTTCGCCCTCACTCTCCCGCTCGCGGGCAGTGCGGCCTTCGCGTCGCCTTCCGCCGCCGCACCCGCCTCGGCTCCTGCTCTGCCGGCCGGCGTACCGGACAACGGGAAACTGCCGTACTACGACGACAAGCTCATGAAAGAGCTTCTGATGATCCGGCTCGCCATGGAGAAGGGGCAGCCGGGCAAGGCGTTCAGCGAGTGGTCCAATGTGGCCTTCGCCCTAATCGACCCGACCGGTTTGAGCGAGGAGCAACTGGACGCGGTCGTCGGCAACCCGCCCCGGGGCAGCGGGCCGCTCGTCGTCTACCGGAAGGTCGACCTCTTCGAGTTCCGCGACTACCTGCCCGAAGGCGCGTACCAGCGCGTGCGCGACGCGGGCCTCGACCACCTGCTGATGGTGGGCGGTATGAGCTTTCCCAAGCGCCGGAGTTCCGACGAGACCACCGACCCCGGCAGCCACTCCGAGACCCTCGTCCTGCGCGCCCTGGAACGCCTGAACGCCGACCCGGACTACGAGGGCGCCTCCTTCGACGAGCTCACCTGGGCCTCGGAACGGGCCTTCTGCACACGGTGCCGCGAACTCGTCGACGGCGGGGCACGCCGCTTCTACTCCTACGACTACGACCTCACCGACGCCGAAGTCGCCGAGCGCAACCAGAAGATCGCCGTGGCGATGAAGAAGCACACCACGGACGAGGCCCGGGAACGGGCGGTGAGGGCGATCAACGCGAAGTACAGGAAGATCGCCTCCCCGCGCAACGAGGAGACTCGGCTGCAGCTGAGCAAGGACATCCCCAAGGCAAGGAAGAAGTACGGAGAGGAGCAGCGGCTCGAGAAGGAGTACCAGGAGGCGACCAAGGACACCCTGAAGGTCCCGGGCGCCCCGTGCCCCGGTACCTCAGCCAATAACGCCTCGGTGCACGGCAGTTCCTCCGTCGCCGCGGCGAACCCCGCGGTCTTCACCCGCTCCGGTTCCCTGCGCTCACAGCCCTGCGACGAGCGTGAGGACGCGTCCGCGCCGCGCGGCAGCGGTCTGGCGAAGGCTCTGGCGGACCCGGCCTCCGCGCCGGGCGGCATCGACTTCACCACTCTGGAGTTGCGCTACCTGTCCGACTCCGGCCAGGGACTGCAGTACGCCTTCAGCGCAGGCCCCGGCGGCCCCGCCAACGAGAAGAATGCGGCGGCCGGGGTGAAGGCGGCCAAGTTGAGCTCGGACGCCTTCTTCGTCTGGCTGTCGATGCCGCGCTCCACGTTCTGGGTGAACCTCAACCCGACCGAGCCGGACCGTATCGTCGACGCGGACCTGGGCCGCACCGACGTGGGCCGCGTCCTGCTTCAGGCCGACCTCCAGCTGAAGAAGACGACGGCCTCCCTGATCCACCCGAAGACCCGGCTGGGCAAGAAGTTCTGGAACCGGATCGGCGGCAGGTGCATGTCGTTCCGCACGTGGATCGTGCCCGGTCAGGCACGCGTCAATGAGCAGGGCGACCAGCTGTATGTGCTCGACGCCCCGCTGAAGGTGAGGATGGAGTCGCAGCACCTCTCCGGGCAGGGCAGCGAAGGCGCCGCCTCGTGCAAGGACCGCAGTGATCCCGGGTCCGAGAAACGCAACGAGGAGACGTTCCGGGACCTGATCCTGCCCGGCATCGAGCGGGCCGTGAACCACGGAGCGCAGTACGCCGATCTGCGCCGCGTCTACCTCTCCAGGGTCGCCGCGGAGTGGTACCGCGAGCGCGACACCCAGGGCCCGTCCACGTACGGCGATCTCATCGACCGAGGTGATGTGAGCCGTTGGGAGACGCGGACCCGGTGGAAGCCGCGCGACACCTTCGACGCCTACGTACGCTCGTACAAGCATGGCGAGTTCAAGGTCACCGAGCGCAGCCGCAAGGGCAACTACGTCTACACGCAGACCTATATCTACGGCGGCGTCGACCTCTCCCGGCTCCAGCTGCAGAAGGTGGCCTCGTCCGATGCCTTCCGCGGCCGCTGGGCGGGCATGCGGCAGGACACCGCGCGGTCCACTCAGGTGGCCCGCCCCGCTGCGGACGGCTCCCGGACGTGGATGGGCGGCGACAACTCGATCAACGAAGAGGGCAGCTCCGGGAGCGGAAGCGACAAGGGACGGAACGCCGCGCAGTCCTCCGAGGACCCGTCCGGCGTTGTCGGGGGCTGGTCAGTGCCGCTGCTGGTGGGCGCCGGGCTCTTGTTCGTCGCGCTCGTGGTCCGCAGGCGGGCAGGGGTACGGCCGGGGTCGCGCAGGTGAGGTGAGGTGAGGTGAGCGGTGCGCACCTGCCGGGAACGCACCGCTCACATCACTGTGGCCCGGGACGGCGACGCTCCTCACCAGCGGCCGATACCAGGAGGACATGGTCTTAGACGACCCGGCGGTAGAGCCACACACCCAGCGGCGCGAAGACCGCCACGATCCCGGCGTCCCAGAAGAGCGCCTGCCAGACGTCGCCGGTGGCCGGGCCGCCCAGCACCAGGACCCGCACCGCCTCGGCGGTCTGCGAGACCGGTTGGTGGTTCGCGAACGCTTGGAGCCAGCCCGGCATGGTGTCCGTAGGGACGAACGCCGAGGAGGCAAAGACCAGCGGTGCGAGCACCGGGAAGGCGGCGGCCTGGGCGGTCTCCGGGTCGCCGACCGCCATGCCCACCACCGCGAAGATCCACGACATCGCGAAGCCGAAGGCCAGTACCAGCAGGACCCCGCCCAGGAACGCCGGGACACCGGCGTGAATCCGAAACCCGAGGGCGAAACCGACACCGGTCATCAGCGTCACCACGAAGACGTTGCGTGCCAGGTCGGCCGTGGTCCGGCCGACCAGCACGGCCGAGCGCGCCATCGGCAGCGAGCGGAAGCGCTCCATCAGACCGGTCTGCATGTCGGTGGCCAGCCCAATGGCCGTGTTCATCGATCCGAAGACGGCTGTCTGCACGAAGATCCCGGGAATCAGGAAGTCGACGTAGGAGACGCCGGGCGGCAGCGACGGACCGACGACACCGCCGAAGACGTAGCGGAACATCAGCACGAAGACGAGCGGCTGGATGGTGGAGAAGACCAGCAGCCGCGGCACCCGGCGCAGCCCGATGAGGTTGCGCCAGGCGACTGCCAAACCGTCTCGGACCGTGGCGGCGATCCAGCTGCCGAGCCGCCCTGCTGACAGGGGTGCCCCGTCGCGGTCGTGGTCACTCCGACCCTCCCGCGGTGGCCGGCTCGGTGCCGGAGCCCGTCCATGTCCGGTGGCCGGTCAGGGCGAGGAACACGTCGTCAAGGCTCGACTCGCGCACCGCGACGGTCCGCGGGACGAGCCCGTCGGCCTCCAGCAGGTTCAGGATGTCGCGCAGCAGCTCGAAGGCGTCGCGGCAGGGCAGTCTGAGCCGCGACCCCTCGATCTCCGTCGCTTCCGCGAGTCCGAGTCGCCCGTCGATGGTCTTGGCCGCCCTCGCCGCATGCTGTTGGTCGCCCATGTCCAGTTCGATGACGGTGTTGCCCAGGTGGGCTTTGAGGGCCGCGGGCGTGTCGTCGGCGATGACCCGTCCCTCGTCCACGACGACGACCCGCTCGGCCAGCTGGTCCGCCTCCTCCAGGTACTGGGTGGTCAGCAGGACCGTGGTCCCTTCCCTCACCAGCTCGCGGATCAGCTCCCACAGGGGGTTGCGGCTCTGCGGGTCCAGACCGGTGGTCGGCTCGTCCAGGAAGAGGATGGGCGGTTGCGCGACCAGCGCGGCGGCGACGTCGAGACGACGCCGCATACCGCCCGAATAGGTCCGCACAGGGCGGTCAGCGGCCGCCGCCAGGTCGAAACGGTCCAGGAGGGCACTCGCCCGGGGACGGATCCGGGCCCGGGCCGACTGGCTCAGCCGGCCTATCAGCCGCAGATTCTCCCGCCCGGTCAGGTTGGGATCCACGGCCGCGTACTGACCGGCCAGCCCGATCAGCCGCCGAACAGCGGAGGCCTCCCGCACCACGTCATGCCCAAGCACCTCGGCGCGCCCGGCGCTCGGGTGCAGGATGGTCGTCAGGATCCGGATCACGGTGGTCTTGCCCGCGCCGTTGGGGCCCAGCAGTCCGAAGACCTCCCCGGGCCGGACCTCGAAGGTCACCCGGTCCAGGGCCACCAGCGACCCGAAGCGCTTGCTGAGGCCGACGACGTTGATGGCGGCTCGTTCCATGGGCTGCCCCTCACTCGAGGTAACCGATCACTTCAGCCCGATCTCGCCTCCCTCCATTCTGACCTGGTGCCTTCCCTGCCGCAGGACGACGGGCACGGGCGCGGGGACGCGTCGGAACCGGCCTGCCGACTCCGGCGCCGGTGCATGATGCCGATGCCGATGCAACGGGCCCACTCGCCGCACTCACTCCTGCCGAGCACCAGCCGCGCACTCCTTCGACGCGCGCACAGCACGCCCGCTCCGAGACGCTCCACGACCGGGTGCGACCAAGGTGACTCGAACCGCGCGATGTGGGGAACTGGATGAGAAGCCCTGACGCACAAGGGACGGCCGGGTGCCCGCCCGGCTCCCCTATCGGAGGAGAGACCGCGATGGCGCAGGAAGACGACGCCCAGGAGGCCGCGCCGGACACCCCGGGGATGCACACCGACGGAGCCGGCGGCGCGCGGCGCCGACCGCTGCGGGTGCGGCACGTCGAGGAGACGGTCGAGGTCGCGGTGCCGGTACGGACGGCGTACAACCAGTGGACGCAGTTCAAGACCTTCCCGCGTTTCTCGACCGTGGTGCACGCCGTCGAGCAGGTCAGGCCCGCCGTGACCGTCTGGACCATCGGCTACGGGCCCCTGCGGCACCGGTTCGCGGTCGAGACGGTGGAACAGGACCCCGACGCCTACCTGGCCTGGCGCGGTCTCGAGCAGAAACCCTCCCACCAGGGCGAGGTCGAGTTCAGGCCGACAGGGTCCGGTGGCACCGCGATCACCGTCCGGATGCTCCTGGAACCGCGGGGAGCCGCGAGGATCCTCACCCGCTCGTCCAGGGCCACCCGGCTGACCGCCCGGCTGGTACGCGGGGAACTCATGAACTTCAAGCGGTTCATCGAGGGACTGGGGCAGGAGGGCGGGGCCTGGCGCGGCACCATCCGCAACGGCCGAGTGCAGCACGAGCACCCGGAACCGCCCAGGAGCCGCGTGGCCCAGTGGCCCGTCGGCTGACCGGCGTGCCACACACGGCAAGAGAAAGGCGAACCGATGCAGAACCCGCCCGGCGAGGAGCCGGAGACCACCCTCTCCGTGACACCACCGAAAAAGTGGGCGGCCGGAGTCCCCGCGGTCGTGCACGCCCTGGAGTACTCCCTCGAGCAGACCTCCCCGCGCAATACCGGGGTGGACCTGCTGACCATGAACCAGGTGGGCGGAATCGACTGCCCGGGCTGCGCGTGGGCGGACCCGGCCCCGGGCCGGCGCCATCGCAACGAGTACTGCGAGAACGGCGCCAAGCACATCAACGACGAGGCCACCACGCGCCGGATCACCGCCGACTTCTTCCGTGAGCACAGCGTCGCCGACCTCGCCGCCCGCTCCGACATGTGGCTCAACCAGCAGGGGCGGCTCACCGAACCGATGATCAAGCGGCCCGGCCGCGAGCATTACGAGCCCATCAGCTGGAACGACGCCCTGAACGCCCTCGCACAGGAACTCCAGGCACTGGCCTCCCCAGACGAGGCCGTCTTCTACACCTCCGGCCGCGCCAGCAACGAGGCCGCCTTCGTCCTGCAGCTCTTCGCCCGCGCCTACGGCACCAACAACCTGCCCGACTGCAGCAACATGTGCCACGAGTCCAGCGGCTTCGCCCTGAGCGAGACGCTGGGCACCGGCAAGGGCACCGTCAGCCTCGACGACCTCCACCACGCCGACCTGATCTTCCTGGTCGGGCAGAACCCCGGCACCAACCACCCGCGCCAGCTCACCGCCCTGGAGGAGGCCAAGCGCAACGGCGCCCGGATCGTGGCGGTCAACCCGCTGCCGGAGGCCGGACTGCGGCGCTTCAAGAACCCGCAGAAACCGAGCGGGATCGTCGGCCGCGGCACCCAGATCGCCGACCGCTTCCTTCACATCAAGCCCGGCGGCGACCTCGCCCTGTTCCAGGCCCTCAACCGCCTGCTGCTGGAGGCCGAGGACGCCCGGCCCGGCACCGTCCTGGACCACGACTTCATCGACGCCCACACCACCGGCTTCGAGGAATTCGTCCGGCACGCCCGCACCGTCGACTGGGACGACGTGCGCACGGCGACCGGGCTGACCCGCGAGGAGATCGAGAAGGTCCGCGACGAGGTGCTGCGGAGCGACCGCGTCATCGTCTGCTGGGCGATGGGCATCACCCAGCACAAGCACGGCGTGCCCACCATCCGGGAGATCGTCAACTTCCTGATGCTGCGCGGCAACCTGGGCCGCGCCGGTACCGGCGCCTGCCCGGTGCGCGGTCACAGCAACGTCCAGGGCGACCGCACCATGGGCATCTGGGAGCAGATGCCGGACACCTTCCTCGACGCCCTGCAGGAGGAGTTCGGCTTCGACCCGCCACGCCCGCACGGCCTGGACTCGGTGAACGCGATCAAGGCGATGCGCGAGGGCGGCGTCAAGGTCTTCCTCGCCCTGGCCGGCAACTTCGTCCGTGCCGCTCCCGACAGCGAGGCCACCGAGGAGGCGATGCGCTCGTGCCGGCTGACCGCCCACATCTCCACCAAGCTCAACCGCTCGCACACCGTCTGCGGCGACACCGCGCTGATCCTGCCGACCCTGGGGCGCACCGAGCGTGACGTGCAGGCCGACGGCGAGCAGTTCGTCACCGTGGAGAATTCCATGAGCGAGGTGCACACCTCACAGGGGCGCCTCGAACCGGCCTCCCCGCTGCTGCTCAGCGAAGTCGCCATCCTGTGTCGGCTCGCCCGCCGCACCCTGGACGGCAAGGCGGACATCCCCTGGTACGAGTTCGAGGGGGACTACGGCACCATCCGCGACCGCATCTCCCGCGTCGTGCCCGGTTTCCACGACTTCAACGCACGGGTGACCCGCCCCGGGGGCTTCCAACTGCCCAACCCCGTCAACGAGGGCGTCTTCAACAACAAGGTCGGCAAGGCCCTGTTCACCTGCAACGAGCGGGTGGTCCCCCGAGCACCCGAAGGGCACCTGCTGCTGCAGACACTGCGCTCGCACGACCAGTGGAACACCGTCCCCTACACCAACAACGACCGCTACCGCGGCATCCACGGCAGCCGCCACGTCGTACTCGTCAACCCGGCCGACCTGACCGAACTCGGCCTCGTCCAGGGCGATCACGTCGACGTGGTGAGCGTCTGGTCGGACGGCACCGAGCGCCGGGCGGAGAACTTCGAGATCGTGGCCTACCCGGCCGCCAAGGGCTCGGCCGCCGCCTACTACCCGGAGACGAACGTGTTGGTGCCGCTGGACAGCGTCGCCGACATCAGCAACCAGCCCACGTCGAAGGGCCTCGTCGTCCGTCTCGAACCCACCCCTGACCGGGCCCGCCCCACGCCCGCCTGACCGGCTGCTCGATCCCGACTGGGCCCGCGACGACGGCGGGCCCTCTCGCTACCCGTCGGCTCATCTCGACTTGCCGCGAGATCAACGATCGGAGTGACTGTGATCGGAGTCGCACGCCGGGTCCGCCACGAACCGGCTCAGCCGGTAGGTGGTCGGCAGCGCCAGGCGGCCGCACAGCGTGTCGATCTGGAGCATCGACGCGTGGACTCGGGCCTCCCGAAGGCGGCCCAGCTGCGCGCGCAGCTCCGCGTTTCCTCTGTCCTGGCACCAGCCCAGAATCGCCGGCCGGGGTCAGGACGGCAAGGCGATGGAGACCTCGGACGGCGCGCGACCACTGTTGAAGGGTGCCCGTCCCCTGATCAGCGCGGTGTGAAACCGCGGGCACTTCCGCCGGTGCCGCGTACGCCGGACGCGGTTCACAGCCGTCGTGAGGGCAGGGGACCCTGGGAGACGCGAGTGAGGCTGCTCATCAGCCCGGTGAGTTCCGTTCTCCGGGACTCGGCCAGCTCCGCCTGGCCGGTCTCCTCGTGCAGTTCTATGAGCGCTTCCAGGGTGCGCGCCTGCCACTGCCGGTCCCCCAGATCGCGGAACACCTCCAGACTCTCCGCGTAGCAGGTCAGCGCCTGCTGCGGGCGGCCCATCCGCTGGTGCAGCGCCCCGATGGCACCCAGGTTGCGCGCTGCGCCCCGGCGGTCGCCGAACTCCTCCATGATGGTGGAGGACTCCTCGTACCGGCGCAGCGCGCAACCATCGTCCCCCTGCTTGCGGTGGGCATCACCCATGATGCGGAACGTCCAGCCCAGGCCCCGCCGGTCGCCGGTCTCCTCGAAGACCTGCCGGGACTGATCCAGCAGATGCAGGGCGGCTTGCGGATTCCCGCCATCGATTTCCAGGTCCGCGAGCATCTGCAGTGACCAGCCACGCGTGCGCGCCACCCCGTGTTCCTCGGCGACAGCGAGGGCCCGGCGAAGATGAGCCCGGGCCCGCTCGTGTTCGCCTCGCACGCGGTACAGCCATCCGAGATTGGCGAGGCAGCTTGCCGTGGCCGCGTGTTCTCCGGCACGGGCGAAGAGGTCCAGGGCGTGGTGGCCCTCGGACTCCGCTTGCTCCAGTCGCCCCTGGAGCCTGTGCAGAAGCCCGAGGTCGGCAAGGGTGACGGCCTCGCCGATCTCGTCCCCGTCCCGGCGGCAGGCCTCGAGAACCGACTGCTGCAGACGCTCCCAGTCGCTCCACAGGGCGTGAGCATCCTGATACGCGACGAGTCTGCCAGCCAGTTCGGCAGCGGGGGCGGACATGCCCGCGGCGAGCGCCGCCCGGACGGCACACACCTGGAACTCGTACTCGGTGGCGAATCGTGCCAGTGCGTCCACCGGGGCCAGGTCCACGCCGATGACGCTCGGGGGCGTCCACGGCGGGGTACGCATCGGCGGGCGGTACGCCCCGGGCGCCAGCAACTGCTCGGCCTGGCCTGCCTGGTGAAGGCAGAGACTCACGATGCGGGACAGTGCCGCTCGGCGGTCTTCCTCAGCCACCTCGATGGCCAGGCGCTCGGCCGCGTAGTCCCGTACCAGATCGTGGTAGCGATAGCGCGGCTCACCAAAGGGGTCGTGATTCATGAACTCCAGGAGTTGCGCTTCGACCAGTTGCTCCATCACCTGCTCGGCTTCCTGAGCCGGGATGTCGAGTGCCGCCTGCAACGGACGGGTGGAGAAGGAAGGAGCGTCGCACAGGGCGAGCAACTGGAACGCGCGCCGGACGGCGGGCGACTGGGCGTTGACCCCGAGACTGATGCTTGCCCGGACATCGAGTCCGCCGGTCTCCAGCTCGCCCAGCCGCCGCTGCTGGTCAGCAAGTCGCTGCGCGAACCGGGCCAGCGACCAGCCGGGGCGTGCCGCCAGTCGAGCTCCCGCGATCCGCACGGCGAGTGGCAGCAGACCGCAAGAGCGCACTATGTCGGTGGCCGCTTCCGCTTCGGCGGCCACCCGGCCGGCACCGGCCAGCTTTCCCAGGAGCGCGACGGCCTGGTCGTGTTCCAGGATGCCGACCTCCACCGGCACGCTCCCGTCGAGGCCGGGAAGCGGTGATCGGCTCGTCACGATGGTCAACGCGGTGGAGGTGCCCGGGAGGAGGTACCGCACGTGCTCTTCGCTCTGTGCGTTGTCGAGGATGATCAGGAGCCGCAGGCCCGAGGTGCGGGTGCGGAACGTCCGTGCCCGGTCATCGAGGTTGTCGGGAATCGAGGCGGCGTCCGCGCCGAGGTCGCGCAGCAGCATCTCCAACACGTCCGTCGGGGACCGGGGCAGGGAACCGGGGGCGCCCCGCAGATCGACGTAGATCTGTCCGTCGGGAAAGCCGGGCGCGACGTCATGACCGAGCCGGATGGCCAGTGCCGTCTTTCCTACCCCTCCACGGCCCCAGAGTGTCAGGATGCGGGGTCTGGAGGCCTCCCCGCGCCCGGGCCGCCTCGACCCCAGCCAGGGGAAGGACGCCCTACCCATGGCGAGTTCCCGCACCTCGCGCAGCAGAACCTCCCTCCCGGTGAAGTGGGCGACCACCGGGGGAAGTTGGTGGACGGTCGGCCTGGCCGACCCTGCTGGGGACAGGGCGGGGTCATGTTCGAGCAGCGTATTCACGCGGACGCTGAGGACGGAGCCCACCGCTCCCACGGCCGCGCCCACTCCGATCGCCCAGGGCGGAGGGGAGTTGAGGGCGCCGAGTACCGCGGCGATGGCGGCGGCCGCCGACCACGCGACGACCAGCACGGTGACGCGGGCGGCTCGACGCCCTCCTGCCGCACCGGTCACCAGCGGACTCCCGACGATGTCCCGGTCCTCACCCTCACCCGGCTGTCGCCGCGAATACCGTCCACCCCTTGACGTCCCTCCACGGGCCCTCGTTCGCCTCGAACCACGTCCTGGCCTCCGTCCGTAACAGGGCGGCCGCCCGCCGGTGCCCTTCCGTGCCCCGAAGCAGGCCGTAGAAGCCCAGCAGGGACTCCGCCAGTGCCGCCAGCGGGGCGGGGTGCCGGAAGACCAAGTGCCCGCTGTAGGGGGTTTCCGTCACCCGTGGGAACTGTGCCGCAAGCAGCGGTTTGATGGCCTCGGCGTCGACGAGCGCCTGGCGGGGCAGGGGTGGGCCGACCCGGCCGGCGCACGCGCGAAGCATCCGGGCCAGGCGGGGAGTGGTGCCTCGCATATTGAGCACCACCACCAACGTACCGTCGGGCTGCAGTACTCGGCGGGCCTCCCGCAGGGCTCGCTCCACGTCGGTCACGTGGTACAGCATGTGACGTTCCATCAAGCAGTCCACGGACCGCGTCCGGAGGGGCAGGGCGCATGCGTCGCCCTGCAGCGCCGTCACTCCTTTGCCCCCGGTGGCACGAACGGAGGC
Organism: Streptomyces fungicidicus; assembly: GCF_003665435.1. NCBI lineage: Bacteria > Bacillati > Actinomycetota > Actinomycetes > Kitasatosporales > Streptomycetaceae > Streptomyces > Streptomyces fungicidicus. Next base: position 821,996 of record NZ_CP023408.1, on the reverse strand, counting down.
GATCGAGGTGTCCACCCCTATGAGCCGCCCGGCATGGCCGGATTCGGCGCAGCGGCGCAGCAGTGCCCCTGTTCCGCACCCGACGTCGACCACCGTGCCGGACGCGGCTGTTCCCGTGCGTAACGCCGCCAACGCGACCTCGTCGACGCGGTCGGGCGGCTCGCTGTAGGTGGCATGGATGATGCGCCGGGTGCGTAATGGCCGGAGATCCGCGTATTCATGAGAGATGAGATCCATCGTCCTCCCGTCCTTCGCAAGCCGTGCCTATGACCTCATATCCCACCTCGGCATTGTGTCGAATCCCCGGCCTTCGAAGAGTCCGTGGGCGGGTACGTTGGTGCGCCATGCGGATCACGAAGTACACCCACGCCTGTGTACGGCTCGAGCACGAGGGGCGCGTGCTGGTCATCGATCCCGGGACGTGGAGCGAGCCGGCTGCCCTGGCCGGGGCGGACGCCGTGCTCGTGACTCACGAACACGCCGATCACATCGACGTCCTTCGCCTGGCCGGGCTCGGCGTGCCGGTCTACGCACCCGCCGAAGCGGACATCCCACAGGTGGAGGTGATCGGGGTGTCCTCCGGGACGGAGTTCACGGCCGGCGGGTTCCGGGTAGGGGCGGTCGGCGGTCGTCATGCGTTCATCCACGCGGGCCAACCGGACTGTGCGAACCTCGGCTACGTCCTCGACGAGGCGGTCTACCACCCCGGGGATTCGCTGCACGTGCCCGATCAGCCGGTCGAGACGCTCCTGGTCCCGGTCCACGGGTCGTGGATGAAGACGACGGAGGCGATCGACTTCGTCAACACGATCCGACCTCAGCGGGCGTTCGCCATCCATGACGCCCAGATCAACGATCGTGGCCTCAGCAGCGTCAACGGCTGGCTCACCGAGGAGACCGACAGCGGCTACCGGTATCTGAGGCCGGGCGACTCGGTGTGAGGTGACTTGCCTCCCCTTCGGGTCTTATCCACTAGCCTGATCGGCTGATCGCGCACCGTGCGCGCCTGTGGTGGAGGGGGCTGGGCTGCTGTGCTGGCGCTGCGAGATCATGATCCGCACCGGATCGCGGACTACCGGCTGCTCGGTCGGCTCGGCGAGGGCGGGATGGGCGTGGTGTACCTCGCTCGATCGCCGAGGGGCCGGATGGCGGCGGTGAAGTCGATCAAGGCGGAGCTGGCGGAGGTGCCGGACTTCCGGCGCCGGTTCGCGAACGAAGTTGCCATGGCCCGGCGGGTGGGCGGGGAGTGGACGGCCGCTGTGCTGGACGCCGACCCCGACGCGGAGCGGCCCTGGGTCGCTACGGCGTACGTGCCCGGCCCGACGCTGGCAGAGGTGGTGGCCCAGCACGGTCCGCTTCCGGAACAGTCTTTGCGGAGCCTGGCGTTCGGGCTGTGCCGGGCGTTGGGCGACATCCACGCCGCCGGGCTAGTGCACCGGGATCTGAAACCGTCGAACATCATGATCACCATCGACGGTCCCCGAGTGATCGACTTCGGTATCGTCCGTGCGCTGGACGCGGCCACTCATGGTGGGATGACGTCGACCGGGATGGTGGTGGGGACGCCCGGTTTCATGGCGCCGGAGCAGGTCCGCGGCGAGCGCCTCACCGAGGCCGCCGACGTCTTCTCCCTCGGCGCTGTGCTGGTCTTCGCGGCCTGCGGGCGCATGCCGTTCGAAGCGAGCGAGGGGCAGGTGCACGCCCTCATGTACCGGGTCGTGCATGAAGAACCGGACCTTACAGGCGTACCGGAGCCGCTGCTCGGACTGGTCCGGGACTGCCTCGCCAAGGATCCGGCCGCCCGCCCGACCCTGCCCGAACTGCGGGCCCGGGAAGAGACGCTGCACCAGCGTCTCGGACCGTGGCTGCCGGCGGAGATCCTGGCCAGGCTGGGGCAGGACGCGGCGCAACTGCTCGAGCACGAGGACCCGGGCACCCGCGTCGACATCGTCGCGCGGTCCGGGATGCCACGGCCTGACGCGGCGGATTCGGAGGCGCCGACCGTTCCCGCAGGGCTGAGGAGCGAGGGGGCGGCTGCACGGGGCGGCCGCACGCACGAGCAACCACAGCGTCTGCTCGCTGACGAACGCAACGAGGAACCTCATGGCGTTCGGAGCGCGAAACACTACGCCGTCGCCGTGTATGCCGCGCTCGGTCTGTTCGCGTTGGTCTCAGCCGGAATCGTCAGCCACATGACCTACCTGCTGAACGAATCCCGCTACTACTACTTCACCCACGACGAAGACGAGGTCATGGCCCTCTGGGCCATCTCTCAGTTGGCTGCCGGGATAGGCCTGGTCGGATGCTGGCTGCTGTGGTTCGCCAAGGTGCGCGACATCGCGGAGAGCTTCGCTCCCGGGCGTCTGCGGTACGAACCGTCCATGGCGATCCGCGCCTGGTTCATCCCGGTTCGCAACCTGTATCTGCCCAAGCAGATCGCCGACGACATCTGGCACGCCTCCAGCACACCGGGGCAGGCGGGGATGGCCTCGGCCGGCCCACTGCGTACCTGGTGGGTTTTCTGGCTGATCACCTTCGTCACCTGGCCGCTGTACTGGCTGAGCTTCGGCGTGGACTTCTTCCGTGGCGGCGACGACGGCACGGCCGACCTCAAGGAATTCGGTTGGATACCTCTACTCCTCCGTCTTTTCGTCATCCCTACTGCCGTGGTGACGGCACGTTACGTCCACCGGCTGACAGCCATGCAATCAGTGAGGCTCAACGCCTGACACAACACAGACTCAGTCCGACGGCTTGTGAGTCTTGGCCGCGTGATCGTAGAACCGGGTCACCGTGTCCCGTGCGACTTCGGGTCCGATGGCCAAGAGCAGGTGGATACGGCCGTCGATGCCGAGAGCGATTGAGGATGAGTCGTTGCTCGCCCTTGCCGTACCGGGCGGCCTTGTATTCCAGCATGGCCACGAACGCCGACCATCCGGCGTCGTGCACGGACTTGGCCAGGCGCGTACGCGCGAGTCCTTTCACCGCCAGGTCCTCCACAGCGACCGCTTGGCTGTCGTGGATCAGCTTCGTGGAGAGCCGGTGGTGGAACTCCCGGCGCGCGTCCGCAACACGGGCGTGCGCCCGCGCCACGCTAACCCTGGCCCTGTCCCGGTTCTTGCGCGGCCCGCACTGTCCTTGACCACGGTCACCGTGGACGGCACCGACGGCAGAGCGCGGGACCACCTCACCCGCACATCGCCGATCTTCGGCAGACGCCGTGAGAGGGCCGGGCTGAAGGATGATTCCGCTATGACGACGGGGGAAGAACCGGAGAGCTCGGCGGCGACCGGGCAGCGGCTGATCGGCGGGCGTTACCGGCTGATCGGGCGGTTGGGCGCCGGCGCCAGGGGCACGGTCTGGGCGGGTCGGGACACTCGCATGGACCGAGAGGTCGCCGTCAAACAGGTGCTCACGCCGGCCGCCGGCCCCTTGACCGCGCGGATCCTGCGGGAAGCCCGGGCTGCGGCGCGTGTGGACCATCCGGCAGTGGTCACCGTGCACGACGTGGTGGTGGAGGACGACCACCCATGGATCGGTCGGCGAAGACGGCTGAAGTGAGATCCCGGTAGGCCGCGCACACCGGGGGCGGCGCCGTCCCGGGGGTGTGACGGCTCGGCCATCAGCCACCCGGATGCATTATGCGGCCGGCTCGCCGGAGTCGTCGTGGTCGCGGTCGCCGGCTCGGGTGAGTCTGACGGCCACGGCGTCGAGGACCCACTCAAGGCCGGTCGCGAAGGACGTCTCGGCGTCCACGTCCGTGCCGTCGTGCACGGCCTTGGCCAGTGCCGGGAAGCGGCCCGTGGCCAACATTCTCGTCACGTGCGGGCCGGAGGCGCGCTGCCAGTCGTGCTTGGACAGGCCCGTGGCACGCTCGGCCCGCAGATTCGTGATCTCGCGTCTGATCGCGCCGGTGAAGTAGGCGCTGACGGTCTCCACGGCGCGCATGACGGTGTCGATGTCGGCGAGGCCCTCGAGGGGGGCGAGCGTGGCCTCGGTCACGGCGAGGCCGTTCGGACCCAGGCTGGGGCGGCGGCCGAGCAGGTCGGCGAGCCATTCGTGGCGGAGGGCGGTCCGCCTGGTGCGGTGGGCGAGGGCGCTCAGTGCCTCCCGCCAGTCATCGGACTGCTCCTCGGGGAGGATTTCGGCCTGGACCTCGTCCACCATGAGGTCGAAGAGCTCCTCCTTGGTGGAGATGTATCCGTACAGCCGCATCGGGCCGGCGTTCAGCCGGGCGGCGACCTTGCGCAGTGACACCGCCTCGAGCCCGCCCTCGTCGGCCAGCGCGACGGCGGCGGCGACGATCCGCTCCCGGTCGAGGGGCACGGGGCGAGTCGGCTGCTCCGGTCGGTCCCACACAGTCATGGCCACATTGTACTGTTGCGATGCAGTGTATCGAGAAAATACAGTGTATCGCCATGAGACATCGCATCGCTGTAGTCGGGAGCGGCCCTGCCGGCCTTGCCTTCGCCCGAGTCCTGCACCGTCACGGCCACCCTGTGACTGTCCTCGAACGCGACCCCTCCCCCGACGCCCGGCCCCCGGGCGGCACCCTGGACCTGCACGAAGGGCTGGGCCAGCTCGCTCTGGACAAGGCGGGGTTGCTGGCCGGGTTCCACGCGCTGTCCCGTCCCGAGGGGCAGGCGATGCGCATCCTGGACACCGCCGGGACCGTCCTGCGCGACTGGCGGCCCCGTCCAGGCGACCGGGCCAATCCCGAGATCGACCGCGGGCAACTCCGTGACCTGCTGCTCGGCACTCTCGACGTCCAGTGGGGACGGCGTGTGACGCAGGTGGTGCCGGGGTCAGGGGACGGTGTACTGATCCTCTTCACGGACGGGCGGCAGGAGACGTTCGACCTGGTGGTCGGCGCGGACGGCGCCTGGTCCCGGGTCCGCCCGGCAGTCTCGTCCGTGACGCCGCAGTACACCGGCGTCACCCTGATCGAGACCTCCCTGGACGACGTCGACACCCGGCACCCCGACCTCGCCCGGCTGATCGGCGACGGTTCCATGGCCGTGTACGGCGTGAACCGCGCCCTCGTCGCGCAGCGCAACAGCGGCGGCCACGTCAAGGTGTACGCCCAGTTCCGCGCGCCGCTGGACTGGCACTCGGACCTGGACCTGGCGGACGCGGAGGCCGTGCGATCGAGTCTGCTGACTCTGTTCGAGGGCTGGGCCGCTCCCGTCCTCGGCCTCCTGCGTCACGGCTCCGTTTTCGTCCACCGCCCCCTCTACGTCATGCCCGTTGCCCATACCTGGACCCATGTCGCCGGGGTGACGCTACTGGGCGACGCCGCCCACCTGATGCCCCCGCTGGGGGCGGGCGCGAACCTCGCGATGCTGGAAGGCGCCGAACTCGCCGAGTCGATCGCCGCCGGCCCCGAGGACCTGAACGAGGCCGTCCGCGCCTTCGAGGAACGGATGTGGGAACGGGCCGGCAGGTGGGCGAAGATCACGACCGCCGGTCTGGAACGCCTCGTGAGCCCTGACCCCGCCGAAGCCCTCGCCCTCTTCGACCAACTCCGGTAATCGGTGGATCCTGGACACAGCGATGAATTCTCCCGGCCGGGAGAGTCTCAGCACCGTCATTGTCCACGCGGGAGGAATCACGTGACTCAGCTACTGCGAGTCCAGAACTTCAACATCTCTAGCGACGGCATCGGTGCCGGCGAGGACCAGACCTTCGAGAATCCTTTCGGTAGCGGCGTCGATCCCGCGAGGCTGTTCGCCTGGGCCGGCGCCACCGCCAGCTGGCCCATGCGTACGGACCCCGGAGGCAGCCGCGGCCTCGACGACTACTTGACCCGCGACTACACGCACAACATCGGCGCCGAGATCATGGGACGCAACAAGTTCGGGCCCCAGCGCGGGCCCTGGGAGAACCACGAGTGGCGCGGCTGGTGGGGTGACGAACCTCCGTTCCATACACCGGTGTTCGTCATGTCCCACCATGAGCGCCCTTCGTTCACGCTCTCCGACACCACGTTCCACTTCGTCGCCGGCGATCCGGCCACGATCCTTGAGCAGGCACGGGAGGCGGCTCAGGGCAAGGACGTCCGCCTGGGCGGCGGGGTCACCACCATCCGGCAGTTCCTCGACGCCGACCTCGTCGACACCATGCACGTGACGGTCTCACCGGTGAAGCTCGGCTCCGGACTGCGGCTCTGGAACTCCCCCGACGAACTGCTCGACCGGTTCCACCTCGACGTCGTGCCCAGCCCGAGCGGTGTGACGCACCACCTGTTCTGGCGGAAGTGACCCGAGGACACCACGACGTGCCCGCTCCGGAGTGAGAACCGGGGCGGGTTTGTCGCGGACGGGGCCGGTCGCCGCGGCGATGCCGCAGCGGGACGCTTCCCGGTGGCGTCCGCTCCACCGTCATTGGGCGGACGAATGACGACATCCTGAGCTGGTTGACACGCGTTGACGAGTCACATGACACTTGGACAGGTACACGTCAACCCGCGTCAGGACGAGTACTCGTTCTCGCACCATCGGCGGCCGGCAAGACGACGGCGGCTTTCCGGTTCACTTCGCCCACGGCAGGAACACCCGCGACTCACCTGGACGCGCCCCTTCTTGGCGTGCCCGAAGGCTTTGCGTTGCTCCGGACATCCCGGACACGGCGACCGCACTCATGTGGAACCCCCTGCGGCATCTGGACCGGTGCCTGTGCGTGCCTTTCTTCCTCGCGAAAGGAACACCGCCCATGTTCTCCAGACTCTCCATGAGAATCGCCGTCACCGCACTCGCCGTCACCGGGCTGTTCGCCGCCGCGCCTTCGGCGCCGGCCATCGGCCAGGGCTCGTCCACGGTCTCCTCGGCCGCCTCCAAGTCTCCGTCCGCCGGTGTCACCGTGAAGATGTCGGACACCGTCGCCGACCGTCTCGGCACCGGCCGCAAGGCGCTGATGGACGCCGTCTCCGCGGACGTCCTCTCCCGGTCCCACGACGCCAGGGGACTCGCCCCCGAGGCCGCCGTCACGAAGCTCGCCGCCGAGGGCCGCGAGGTGGTCGTCGACGTGCGCACCGTCTCGCGCGACTGGGCCCGAGGCGTGGCCTACGTCGAGGCGTCGCGCAAGCGGCACGGCGAGCCGGAGGGCTGGCTCTACATCGCCCACCGCAAGGACGGGCGATGGACCTCGGGCCTCGAAGGCGACCGCGAGTTCGCCGACTACGTGGCCCGGTCCCCGCTGGTCGGCAAGGCGGAACGGCAGACCATGACGGCATACGCCGAGCACAAGGCGACGCCTGGGACGCGGGTGTCGCCGACCGGCGCGCTGGCCAACACCAACGGGCTGCTGCTGCCTTGGATGCCGGACTACTACATGACCCTGACCGGTGGGCCGCACGCGCACGACGGCGCGACCGGCTACTGGAGCGCCCTCGACTTCGCCGGCGGCAACGCCAGCGGGCGAGTCCGCGCATCCCGTGAGGGCACGGCGACCTCGATGTGCGGCGCCGGCGGCGGCTGGACCCGGGTGATCCACCCCGGCGGCTTCTCCACGGACTACTACCACATGTGGAATGCGACCTACTACAACGGGACGGCGATCTCCAGCAGCGCCCTGCTCGGCAACATCGGCACCGACACCTGCGCCGGTGGTTCCGCGACCGGTGCCCACGTGCACTGGAGCCTGCGCACGTACGACGCCAACTACGTAGGCCAGTACACCTGGCTGAACGGCCGCACCATCGGCGGCTGGGCATGGTGGAACGGCTCCAGCCAGTACTCCGGCTGCGCAACGCGTCTCGGTTACACCGCCTGTCCCGGAACGGCGATCTACAACCGCACCAGCTGACGGCGGTCCGGCGGCCGGTGAACGCGCACGTCGACCGTAGGTTCGCGGACGTCCGCAAGGAGGCCGAAGCGCGGTACGTCGCGAACCTCGATGTCGCGCTCACCGGCCAACGGTGACCTGCGCGCCCTTGCACGTGCCGGTCGGCCGACCCCGGGCGCGGCACCTGCGGCCGTTCACCGCCACGGCTCCACCTGCACCACCGCGTCCACCGGAATCGGCCCGTACACATGCGGGAACTTCTCAGCGCCGGGCTTCGGAGCCTCGTACTTCACCGGCACGTCGAGCCGTCCGGGGTCTATGACGAGCACGACCAACTCGTCAGGGCCCTCGTAGGAGCCATACAGAAAGGCGGCCACGGAGGGGAGCTGGGCACGGGTCGAACAGTGGATGAAGCCCTCCTGCGCGAGGGTGCGGCCACGGGTGGACATCCGGTACTCGCCGTGCTCGCGGGCCGCCTCCCAGGAGGAGCGCTCGGTGATGTGGAGTATGTACATGCGTTCGGACATGGGTCCACGCTAAACCTCGCTTCGCCTGCTCACGGGTTGGAGCCGGTGAGGGTGGGGGCGGTGGAGGTGCCGAGGATCTTGATGAGGAAGTTGCCCTTCAGGACCGGCAGCGTGCTGGTGGTGATCGTCGTTCCGCAGCCGAGGGCGCCGGTCACCGCCAGCTCGCCGGGGACGCTGTTGACCGAGAAAACGCCGGTGGAGCTGCGGTAGGTGGCGGATGCCTTGCCGGCGGTGGTGAAGCGGCAGAAGGACACGGCGACGCTCAGCTGGACGCCTTCGAGGTAGCCGGTGGTGACGCCCGTGGCCGGGTTGTGGTCCTGCGCGACGAAACGCCACGGGGCGGTGGGCGTGAAGGTCGCGCCGCCGAGGACGCTTTGACAGGGCGAGGTGGTGCTGCCGAAGGTCAGTGTGCCGAGTGTCGCCACCGTGGCCGGATTTCCGACGGCGCTGAACATCGAGCCCTGGAGGGAGGATTGCGTGCAGACCAGCGGGACGCCCGCGGTCAGGCTCGTAGGACCGCTGTTCACCCCGCTGATGGCGGCGGGGTTGGGGTTCGCGGTCCACGACGTCGAGGGATTGGCGGTTGCGGGCACAACGGCGAGGCCGAAGGCGAGACACGTCGTTGTGGCCATGAGGGTTTTTCTGCGTAATGGCCTCTTCACGAAACCGACGCCAAGGGTGCGGGATTGATCGGAGCAATGCCGATGGGCGCGATTCCCGGAAGGATCACCGTGCTTTCTTTTCGGGTGAGCGAAGCGGGGCGCCGCATCGTCACCGGATGACAGCAAGGCGGACTAGGTTCCGTCAGTGCGGCGCCGGTTGCGGGTCCAGGGCGTTGCCGACGGAGCAGCCGCCCTCTCCGGGCATCCGCTGGATCCGGGGCGGCACCCACACCTCGGTGGCGCCGGGGCTCACGCGGGCGAGAAGGCAGTCCTGCGGGTCGAAGCCGTTGCCCTTGACCGACAGGAGAACGCCGACCCGGCCACCGTCCGCCTTCACCTCGGTACGGACCGCCGGATCCAGGTCAAGGGCGGCGAGGGCACGCCGCACCTCCGGCTCGTCCACCCGGCCGTCCTCCGGAACGCCGGTGAGTTTTGCGCGGAGTTCCTCGTACGGCAGCCGGGGCGGTTCGGGTGGCGGGGCGAAAGTCGGCGGAGGGCCGTCCGGGCAGTCCACGTCACGAGGCTCCTCACGCCATTCCGACCGGGGCGACACCCGCACCGCGAAACAGCGCCGCACCGCGATCTCCTCGGGGTCGAGCCATCCGTCGTACGCCGATCCGGACGTGCGGACGATCACCTCGACGCCGTCCCCGTCGTGTGTCGAGGTGCCCGTCACCCGCAGCACCTCCACCCCGTCGATGCGGGAAGCGGAGCGGCCGACCTCCTCCGCCGTGCGCGGACGCTGGCCGTAGAGCTGCTCGCCCGCCTTCCTGGCCACCTCGCGTGCGGCGTCCGTCGCCTCGTCCTCGGAGGACTGCACCACCCCGCAGCCGACGCAGCACAGCAACAGCGGGGCGAGCAGGAGAAGTCGGCGCATGGATCCACTCTTCCGGCGGCGGGCGGCTGCCCGTACACGGTTGATCGTCTTCTGGGCGGCGCCTAGGCTCTCATGCTCATGGGGATGGGGGAACCGGACCGTCGGCGGCGGGCATGGCCCGGCGGGCCGGCCGGGCGGCGGATCGCCGCAAGTCTGCTGGCCGGGGCGGGGCTGGCCGTCCTGGGCGCGGTGTTCGTCGTGCTGCCGGGTGTCGTGGTCGACCACGATCTCTCCGGGGCGAGCGTCGCCGCGCAGGACCGGCTGAAGGCGGTGAACGATGTCCGCACGACGCTTCTGCAGGTGGTCGGCGGTCTGGTGGTGCTCTTCGGCGCGTACGCCACCTGGCGGCAACTGCGAGTGAGCCAGGACGGTTTGCGTGCCACCCAGGAGGGCTACGTCACCGACCGGTTCAGCCGTGCCGTCGACCAACTGGGCAGCGACAAGCTGGATGTGCGCATCGGCGGGCTGCACGCGCTGTGGCGGATCGCGGAGCAGTCCGCCCGCGACCGCGAGGCCATCATCTCCATCCAGGCCGCGTATCTGCGTACGCACCTGGCCTGGCCGCCCGCCGGGCCGGAGTCACCGGCGGCGGACGTGCCGATCAACGACATCGCGCCCCTGGAGACCCGTGCGGCCGACGCCCAGGTGGCGTTGACCGCGCTGGGGGTGCTGTGCCGTGACCGGGAGCAGTCCTGGGTCAATCTCAGCAGCACCGATCTGCGCCGGGCCGACTGCGACGGACTGTGGTTCCCCGAGGTCAACTTCGACCGCGCGTGCATGGAGGCGGCGAGCCTGTACCACGCCAATCTGACGCAGGCCTCGCTGGTCTCGGTCAACCTGCGGCACGCCGACCTCACCACCGCGGTTCTCCGCCGGGCCCGCTGCGTTCTGGCCGATCTGCGGGCCGCGAAGCTGGTCGAAACCGACCTGCGTGACGCCGACTTCACCGGGACCGACCTCCGCGAGGCGAATCTGCGCAAGGCCGGCGCCCACGGCGCGGTCTTCCACCGCGCCGACCTCCGCATGGCCGACTTGCGCGGCACCGACCTGAGCACCGCCGACCTCGTCGCAGCACGCCTGACCGGCGCCCTGGCCAGCGAGCGCACCCGCTGGCCCGCCGGCTTCGACCACGCGGCCGCGGGAGTCGTCGACACCGAGGACCCTGGTCCCGAGCCGTCGCCCCTGCTCCAGCCACCGGCGATAACATGGCAGGCCCCGCCGCTGCGGTCCGCTCCCTGACCGGGACGCAGCCGGCGTCGAGGCTGCGAAGCGGCTCTCAGCCGGCCACCAGCGCGGTCACCACGCGCTTCATGGAGGGTCGTGGGTCGGGTGCGCCGGGCCAGTTGGTCATCAGGAGGTGGTGGGCGGTTCCGACGACGGCGAGGGCCACGGTGCCGGGATCGACGGTCTCCGCCACCCTGCCGAGTCGCCGCTCGGCCTGCAGATAGCCGGTGATGGCCTCCTGGATCGCGGTGAAACCGGGCGCGCCGCCTTCCAGTGCCTCGCGGATACGCAGCGCGGCGGCGGGGCGGGTCATGGCCAGGCCGGAGAGGGCGGGACCGCCGGGGTCGAACAGCGCGAGGGCGACGGCCTCGAGATTGCGCGCCACGGTGCCCTGCCCGGCGAGCCCCGACAGGGCCCGCGCCTTCACCGCCGTCCGGGCGAACCGGTCGAGACAGAGTTCGGCGACGAACTCGTCGAACCCCGCGAAATGCGCGTGCAACAGCCCCTTGGCGCAGCCCGCTTCGGTCGTGACGGACCGGCTGGTGAGCGCGCCGGGCCCCTCTCTCTCCACGACGCGCTCGGCGGCCGCGAACAGCAGCTCGCGTACGTCGGGCGTCGCCACTCCGCGCGGTGACATGGGCCTCTCTTCCGTTCCGCCGGCACCCCCCGGTCGATGGTAATCGGGATTGCGGGATTGGGCATACGCCCATACTGTTTGGGCGCACGCCCATTCTCTCGTCGTCCCGCACAGGAGGCATCCGTGTCCGACATCGTCAACACCGAGCAGGCGCAGGCGTGGAACGGCCCGGAGGGAGCCCACTGGGCGCGCAACCAGGACCGGTGGAACGCCGTGAACGGAGGCTTCGACGAGCCGCTGCTCGACGCCGCCGGAATCACCGCGGAGCAGCGGATCCTCGATCTCGGGTGCGGCTCGGGGCAGACCACACGTCTTGCCGCGCTCCGGGCATCCCGCGGACGCGCGCTGGGCCTCGACCTGTCCGGCCCGATGCTCGCCGAGGCCCGGATCCGCGCCGAGCGGGAGGGCGTCGCCAACGTTTCCTTCGTGCAGGGCGACGCTCAGGTCCACTCCTTCGCCGCGGGCTCCTTCGACTCGGCGATCAGCCGCTACGGGGTGATGTTCTTCGCCGACCCCGTGGCGGCCTTCGGCAACATCGGCCGGGCGCTGCGTCCCGGCGGGCGCCTGGCGTTCGTCTGCCCGGCCGACGCCGTGCTCAACGACTGGGTGACGGCGGTGACGTCACTGGGTGACTTCCTGCCGGTCGGCGACTTCGGGCGGGCGGGGTCGCCCGGCATGTTCTCCCTGGCCGCGCCGGATCGCATCCGCGGCGTTCTCAGCGCGGCCGGGTTCACCGGCATCACCCTCACCCGGACACAGGTGTACGGGACATGGGGCGCCGGTGCCGAGGACGCGGCGGAGTTCCTGCTGGGGACGGGCCCCGGCCGCCACCTGATGCAGCAGGCCGACGCCACGGCACGGGACCGCGCCCGCCGGGGCCTGACGGAGCGCCTGCGCCACCAGGAGGCGGCGGACGGCACGGTCCGGCTGCGCAGCACGTCGTGGCTGGTGACGGCGGACCGGCCGGCCGGCACGTCGGAGAGGGCCTGACGGTGCGGTGCCGGGTGGCCGATCCGCACCGGCGTGTCCACCACGCCGGTGCGGGGCCGGCCCGGTCAGCCCGCTTCCGTGTCGAACGCGACGAAGCGGAGTTCCGAGGTGTAGCGCCGTCCTTCGTCGTCGAGGAGCCAGCTCTGCTCGGGGGTGGGCAGCATCTCCGTGATGGTGACCATGCCCCGCTGGTCCCCGCGGGCCAGCCGGCGCAGCGCCTTGGCGAGGATGGTGATGTACACGGGGCTGTCGAAGTCGACGTAGAACGGCCGGGACTCGGTCGGTGAGACGACGAAGACGTAGCGGGGCAGGCCGAGTCGGGCGCGCCAGCGGCGGGCGCGGACGAAGCGGCGGGCCTCGTCCTTCTCGTCTGCGAAGTCGGCGCCGGCGGCCGGCAGCCGCCAGGTCTCCCGGGCCACCACCAGCCGGTCCAGCGTGACCCGGGGTGTGTGGTCGTCCTGCGGCAGGAGGCGGAAGAGGTCCATCGACAGCGTGGTCAGGACGTGCGAGAAGACGTCCGTGACGGGGAACGTCGCACCGTCCGGGAGGCGGACGACGAGGTCGCCGCCGTGCTCCTCGACGACGGCGTCGGCGCTGCGCACGGCCCGCGGGCGGGTGGGGTCCGCGGTGAAGTCGGTCAGGGCGACCTGGTAGTCCTGGGGCCGTATCAGCGTCTGCCGGACCCGGGTGGACAGCCGCGCCCGGTGCTCCTTGGGGATCAGCGGCAGCAGGCGCGGGGCCGGGTGGTCCCGGTCGGTGAGACGGATCAGTTCGCCCACGTCGGGGTGCTGGTGGGTGAAGAGGGAGGCGCCCAGCGTGTTGGCGGCCAGGTGGAGTTCGCCGAGCACGAGGGTGAAGTCGCCGCGGGCCACCGCCTCGGTGCCGTCGGCGGCGATCATGATGTCGGGGCTGAGGTAGCGGGCCGCCGTCCAGCCGCCGGCGCCGGGGAACCGCTCCCGCACCGCGGCCTCGATGTCCGCGGAGCGGACGTCCACGCGGCGGGCGCCGGCGGGAACCGAGAGGATCCGCCGCCAGCGGGCGGCGAACTCCTCCTGGAGTTCGCCGGCGGTGGCGCGCACGGGGCCGTGCAGCACCGGCAGGCACGCGAACCAGAAGGCGGCCAGGTCGACCGGGCCCTCGGCGGCGAGGCGTTCGTACACCGGGCGCATGCCGGTCCGCAGTGCGGCGGCGAGCCGTGAGGTGAGCCATCCGGCGCTGTCCATGAGGAGCCGCAACGGGTGCAGCGCCTCCAGCACCTCGGGGCCGAGGCGGGCCGTCGCGGCCCGGCGGGAGTCGTGGTAGACGAGCGCGCGGCACGGCGCGGTCGACGCGGACTTCTCCCGTACGGCGGCGGTGTCGGTCAGCTCGGTGAAGTCCCGCTCCAGATCGGTCATCGCGCCGACCAGGGCGTCCACGTCGCGGGCGGCCGCCACCGCCGCGCGCCCCTCCTCCAGCCGGTCCAGCGCGGCGATCCCCCGCCGGCGCGGCCCGGGTGCGCCGACGGTCTCCAGCCAGGTCCGCAGGTCCCGGTCCGGGTGCGTGCCCGCGGGGACCTCCAGGCGCCATGTCACCCAGCGCCGGGCGACCAGGTCGGCGAGTACGGCGGGCACGTCGTGGTCCGGGAGGGCGTCGGTGATCGCCCGTGCCGGGCGGACGCCGTCGCAGAGGGCGAGGACGGCCGCGGTGTCGGCGGAAACCGTCACCGGCCGTCTGCCGGGCACGCGGACCCGGCCGCCGTCCACCGTCACGAAGGGCACCCGGCGGGGAGCGATCCACTCGCGCAGGCCGGGGTCGGCGTCCAGCGTCCTGGCGAGCGCGTCGATGCCCCAGCTCGCCCAGTAGACGGTGGACTCGGCGACCAGTCCGGAGCCCGTGTCGAGGGCGGCACCGGAGGTCGCGGCGTCCCAGCGGCCCCAGCCGACGGGGCCGAAGAATCCGATGGTGTCGTTCTTCACGCAGAACCGCTGCCAGTAGTGGGCGACCAGCTCCTCGCGCTGGCGGGGCATGCTGCTGCGCTTGTCCACGCCCGGCGTCCAGCGCAGGAACGGCGCGATGCCCGAGGTGAGCACCGGGCGGTTCTGCCAGGCCACGGCCTGGCGGAAGGACGGCGTGCGGGCGATGTCCTGGAGGGTGTGCGCGCTCTCCACGGCGGCGTCGGCGAAGAGGCGGGAGAAGTCCTCCCAGCGGGAGCCGTCGAGGGGGGCGTCCGTGTCGAACTTGTCGGCGGCCTCGGCCAGTCCGGACGGGGCGAGCCGCAGCACCCCGTCGGCGGGGAAGCCGGGGCCGCGCAGGGCGAACTGCTCCCACAGGCGCCAGCGGCCGAGGGACGGCTGGAGGTCTTCGGTCATGGCGGGGCTCTCCTTGCGGGCGCGGGGAACGGGCGGGCACGGGGACACGGCGGGGAACGGGCGGGCAAGGGGACGCGGTTGCGCCGGGCGGGCGTGACGGCTGCCCGGCGGCGGGCGTGGAGGGGTGGGACCGCACCGGGCTCCCGGTCCTGGTGCGGGTGGGTCGCGCCGGCGCCGGGGACCGGTGGGGCCCTGGGTCAGGGGCGGCCGTAGTCGGTGTCGACGACCTCGGCCAGGTCCTGCGGCGTGGGGTAGGCGAAGACCAGGGAGACCGGGACCTGCGCGCCGAGGATCTCCTCGAGGCGGCCGGTGATCTGGAAGGCGGTGAGCGAGTCGCCGCCCGCCTCGTAGAAGTCGGTGTCCTCGGTCAGGTCGGGCAGGCCGAGCACCTCGCGGAAGATGTCGACGAGCAGGTCGGCGGTGCGGGTGGCGGTGGCGGCGTTCTCGGTCATGACGTGTGCTCCTCGGTGGTGGTGGCCACGGTGCTTTCCGTGGTGCGGGTGGTGTCCGTACGGTGCAGGGCGTGCAGGCGGGCGGGGGTGTTGCCGCCGGAGACGACGGCCACGGCCCGCTCGCGGCGGCCGGCGCGCAGGGCTCCGGCCAGTGCGACGGCTCCGCTGGGCTCGGCGTCGACGCCGCCGCCGCGCAGCAGGGCGGCGGCGGCGAGGATCTCTTCGTCGCCGACGGCGATCAGGTCGTCGACGCGGTCACGGATGATCGGGTAGGGGACGCGTCCCGGCCGCTGGCCGCGCAGGCCGTCGGCGACGGTGGCGCAGGGCGGCAGCTGGACCGGGTGTCCGGCGGCCAGGGAACGGGCGTAGCGGGCGGCGTCGGCGGGCTCCACGCCGACGATCCGGACCGGGTGGTCCGCGGCCGCGAGGCAGATCCCTGCGAGGAGTCCGCCGCCGCCGGTCGGCACGTAGACCGTCTCGGTCTCGGGCGCGTCGGCGAGGAGTTCGGCGCCGACCGTGCCCTGCCCCGCGACCACCAGACGGTGGTCCGAGGAGGGTACGAGGACGGCTCCGGTCTCCCGGGCGAGGGCGCCGGCCCGTTCCTCCCGCTCGGCCACTCCCCCGCCCACCCGGACCGTCTCGGCGCCCAGTGCGCGGATGGCGGCGGACTTGGCGGGGTCCGCGCCCGCCGCGAGGACGACGGTGAGGCGGATGCCGAGGGAGCGGGCGAGCCGGGCGAGGGCGATGCCGTGGTTGCCGGACGAGCCGGTGACCACACGCTGGGCGTCGAGTGCGAGGAGGGCGTTGGCGGCTCCGCGTGTCTTGAACGAGCCGCCGTGCTGGAGGTGTTCGGCCTTCAGCAGCAGCCGTGGGGCGTGGGCCGCGGGGGCCGGGCCGCTGAGCAGGGGGGTGCGGCGGACGTGTGGGGCGATGCGGGCGGCGGCCGCGGTGACGTCGGCGGGGCCGGGCCTGGTGCCGGCCGTGGCCGGCCGCAGGCCGGTGGCGGTCACCGGGTGCTCCCCGCGACCAGCCGGCGGCGGTCCGTCTTGCCGGCGCGGGTGGTGGGCAGCGTGTCGTGGCGACGGAAGTTCCGGGGGATCAGGTGCGGGGGCAGTGAGCGGGCCAGGTGGGCGCGCAGCTGTGCGTCCTTCGTGGCGGCCAGGTCGCCGGTGACGTGGGCCGTCAGGTAGGTGCGTCCCCGGTCGTCGGTGTGGGCGGTTACCACGGCGCCGCTGACGCGGGGGTGGGCGAGCAGGGCTCCTTCCGTCTCGGCGGGGTCCACGCGGTAGCCGCGGATCTTGACCTGCCGGTCGGTGCGCCCGGCGTAGGTGAGGCCGCCCGGGCCCCACCGCCCGAGGTCGCCGGTGCGGTAGAGGCGGGCGCCGGGCGGGCCGTAGGGGTCGGGCAGGAAGCTCTCGGCGGTGCGGTCCGGGCGCCCGCCGTAGCCCCGGGCGAGGCCCGCGCCGCCGATGTACACCTCGCCCACCGTGCCGTCGGGGACGGGTGCGAGGTCGGCGTCGAGCACCCGGACGACCGTGCCGGGGCGGGGTGTTCCGACGACGTCCGCGGCCGTGTCGGGTTCGGCGGGGACGCGGTGGCGGGTGGTGGTCATGGTGCACTCGGTGGGGCCGTACTGGTTGACGAGGGCGCCCGGGACCGACTGCCGTCCGCCGGCGGCGAGGAAGGGGCGCAGGGACTCGCCGCTGGAGGCGACCAGGGTGACGCCGCCCAGCGGGTCGGGCAGATCCGGTTGTCCGGCAAGGTGGGCGAGGAAGGACGGGGTGGTGCTGAGCAGTGCGGTGACCCGGTGGGCGCGCACGGTGTCGGCGAAGTCGGCGGGCCGCATCAGCCGGGAGCGTTCCACGATCACCAGGCGTCCTCCGGCCAGCAGCGGGGCGAAGGTGTCCCGGAGGGACGCGTCGTAGCCGAGCGGGGCCGCCTGGAGGGCCACCGTGTCGGGGCCGAGGCCGAAGGCGTGGGCGGTGTCGCGCAGGTAGGCGTCGAGGGCGTGGTGCTCGACGAGGACGGGGCTGGGTTCGCCGGTGCTGCCGGAGGTGTGGCTGACGTAGGCCAGGGCGTGCGGATCGACCGGGGCGGGCGGTGCCGCGGCCGTTTCCGGCGGGGTGCCGGGACCGTCCAGCAGGATCGTCGGCAGGTCGGTGTCGAGGGCGGGGGCGTGGGCGGAGGTGGTGAGCAGCAGGCGGGTGCCGGCGCTGCGGACGAAGGCGGCGAGCCGGTCGCGGGGCTGGGTCACGTCCAGGGTGAGGAAGGCGGCTCCGCAGCGCAGGACCGCGGCCATGGCGGCCACCGCGTCGGCGCCGTGCTCGACGGCGACGGCGCACACCGTCTCCGGCCGGGCGCCGTGGGCGCGCAGCAGCAGGGTCAGCTCGTCGGTGCGTGCGGCGAGGCTTCCGTAGGTGACCTGCCCCGCGGGGGTGTCCAGCGCGATGCGGGCCGGATGGCGGGCGGCGTGCGCGGCGAGGTCGTCGGCGACGGT
Source organism: Streptomyces fungicidicus (assembly GCF_003665435.1). Taxonomy (NCBI): domain Bacteria; kingdom Bacillati; phylum Actinomycetota; class Actinomycetes; order Kitasatosporales; family Streptomycetaceae; genus Streptomyces; species Streptomyces fungicidicus. The sequence goes on along the minus strand of NZ_CP023408.1, from coordinate 804,000 downwards.
GCGCATCACGCCTCCCGGGTGCCGGTGACGGTCAGGTCGACGGCGACGAAGCGGAGTTCGGAGGTGTAGCGGTGCCCGTCGGCGTCGGTGAGCCAGGCCTGCTCCGGGGTGGGCAGCATCTCGCTGACCTTCAGGCGGGCGTCGGGGTCCTTGCGGGCGAGCCGGCGGGCCGCCTTGGCGAGGATGGTGACGTACACGGGGCTGTCGAAGTCGACGTAGAAGGGGCGGGGTTCGGCCGGGGAGACGACGAACACGAAGCGGGGCAGGTCGTGCCGGCGCTGCCAGTGCCGGGCGCGGACGAACCGGGTGGCCTCGCTCTTCTCGTCGGCGAAGTCGACTTCTCCGACGGGTAGTTGCCAGGTCTCCCGGGCGACGGTCATGCGGTCGATGGTGATGCGCGGGGTGTGCTCGCCCTCGGGGCGGAGCGTGAAGCGGTCCATGACGCGCTGGGTGAGGGTGTTGGCGTAGGCGTCGAGGACGTCGTGGACGGTGCCGTCGGGCAGTACGGCGGTCAGCCGGCCGTCCCGGTCCTCGACGCGGACGTCGGCGCTCGGCACCGAGTTCGGGCGGTGCGGGTCGCCGGTCTGGTCGACCAGCGTGACGTAGTGGTCCTGGGGCCGGTCCAGGGAGGGCCGGCTGCGGGTGGACCAGCGCAGGGGCAGCTCCTTGGGCAGCGTGGGCAGCAGACGGGGGCCGGGGAAGTCGCGGGTGGTCTCGGCGAGGAGCCGGTCGCGGTCGGGGTGCTGGTGGACGAAGAGGGAGGCGCCCATGGTGTTGAGCGCGCAGTGCATCTCGCCGAGGACGAGGTCGACGTCGCCGCGGGCGAGGGCGTCCGCGTCGTCGGCGACGACCAGCACGTCGGGGCTGATGTAGCGGGCCAGGGACCAGCCGTCGCCGGGCTCGGCGAACTCCTGGCGCACCCGGTCGGCCAGCTCGGCCGTGGTCAGGCGGACGCGGCGGGCGTCGGAGGGCAGGTCGAGGATCCGGGCCCATTTGGCGCGCAGTTCGGCCTGGGCGGTGTCGATCAGGTCGCCGGCGTCGGGGTGCGGGGAGGGCAGGGTGTGCATCCACAGGGTGGCGAGGTCCACCGGGCCGCCGTCGGCGCTCAGGCGGTCGTGGACGGTGCGCAGGCGGGCGCGGATGGCGTCGGCGAAGCGGTTCGTCATCCAGCGGGCCGCGGTCAGGCACAGCTGGAGGGGTTCGAGGTGTTCCAGCAGGGCGGGGCCGGCGGTGGCGGTGGCGGCGCGCCGGGCGTCGGAGTACACCAGGCCGCGGCAGGGGGCGGTGCGTGCGCCCTTGGCGCGCTGGGCCTCGCTGTCGGTGAGGGCGGCGAAGTCGGCCTCCAGGGCGCCGATCGCGGCGGTCAGCGCGGCGGCGTCGGTGCCCGCGTCGCGGACGGCGTCCCGGCCGCGCTCCAGCACGGCGAGCTTGGCGAGGGCCCGGTCGCGGGCGGTCTCGTCGGGGACGCGCTCGAGGATCCGGCGCAGGGCCAGGTCGGGGTGGGTGGCGGCGGGCACCTCCAGCCGCTGGGCGACCCAGCGCCGGCGGGCCAGTTCCGCCACGACGCCGGCGACCTCGTCGGGCTCCAGGTCCAGGTCGGCGGCGATGGCGGCCGTGTGCCGGGTGCCGTCGCAGAGCCGGAGGACGGCCTGCTGGAGTTCCCCGATCGGCTGGGCGGGCCGTCCCGGGACCCGTACCGTGCCGTCCTCGCAGCGCACGAAGGACATCCGGCGCGGCGGGATCCACCGCATCAGCCCGGCGTCCTCTGCGAGCACCTTGGCGAGGGCGTCGACGGCCCAGCCGGAGAAGTAGACCTCCTGTGCGGCGAGGAAGTCCCGGCCGGCGTCCACGGAGACGGCGTGCGGTGCGGCCGTGTCCCAGTGTCCCCAGCCGACGGGGCCGAAGAAGCCGATGGTGTCGTTCTTGACGCAGAACCGCTGCCAGTAGTGGGCGACCAGCTCCTCGCGCTGGCGGGGCATGCTGCTGCGCTTGTCCACGCCCGGCGTCCAGCGCAGGAACGGCGCGATGCCGGTGCGCAGCACGGCCGGGTTCTGCCAGGCGAGGGCGGCCTGGAAGCGGGGCCGGCCGGCGATGTCCTGGAGGTGGCGGGCGGTGTCCACGGCCGCCGCCGACAGCTCCTCGGCGAAGGCCTCCCACTCGGGTCCGGACGGGTCGGTGCCGGGGCCGAACTTGTCGGCGGCCTCGGCCAGTCCGGGCGGGGCCAGGCGCAGCACGCCGTCGGCGGGGAAGCCGGGGCCGCGCAGCGCGAACTCCTGCCAGAGCCGCCAGCCTCCGCCCGGTAGCAGGACCGGTGCGTGCTCGTCCGACATCTCGTGCTCCTTCCGGAAAGGGGGGTGCGGGCCGGCCGGGCGGTGGCCGCCGGGCCGGACGCCGGGCTCCCCGGCCGGACAGCACCGTCCCGCGACGGGCCGGTACGGCACCAGAGAAGATCCGGCAGCAACGCGCGCCGCGGGCTCGGCGCGTTCGTCCCTGCCCGTGGCGGGCGGGCGCCCGGCACGCTGTCGGCGTCGGCCCCGACCTGCGGCCGGCCCCACCACCTGCGGGAGGTTCACCATGACGCAACCCGACTCCACGGCCGGCGCGGGCGCCGACGCGGCCCGTCCGGACACCGACGAGGTCTACCTCGTGGTGCGCAACGACGAGGAGCAGTACTCGATCTGGCGGGCGGACCGCGAGGTTCCGGCCGGTTGGCACCCGGAGGGGAGGCGGGGCGGCCGGCAGGAGTGCCTGGACCACATCGGGGAGATCTGGACGGACATGCGCCCGCTCAGCCTGCGTCGCCGGCTGGCCGGGGCAGATGCCTGAGCCACGGGCGGGCCGGCTTCTGGACCCGCCGGCGCACGCCCCGCCGACGGCTCCGTCCGGGCTGCTGTGCCCGGCCGTGCTGGACCTGTCCGGGCTGCGGCAGCGGCCGCGGGCGCCGGGCCCCCGGGGTCTGCGGGGGCCGCTGGAGCTCTACCTGGCCCATGTCGGAGCCCAGGACGAGCGGGCGCTGCGGGACGCGCGGGAGCTGCTGGACGCGGAGGAACGGGCCCGGGCCCGCGCGTTCCGGCACGACCGCGACCGGGCCGCGTACGTGGTCGCGCACGCGGCGCTGCGGGACGTGCTGAGCGTGCTGCTCGGCGTGCGCGCCGAGGCGCTGCCGCTGTCGCGGGAGCCGTGCGCGGGCTGCGGCGGGCCGCACGGGCGGCCGGTCCTGCGCACCCCCGGTGTGCACTTCTCCCTGTCGCACAGCGGGGACCTGGTGCTGGTGGCGCTCGCCCCGGCGCCGGTCGGCGTCGACGTGGAGGGGCTGGCCACGAACCGGGCGGTGCTTGGTGCCCAGTCGGCGCTGCACCCGGCGGAGGCGGACGAACTGGCGCTGCTGCCCGCGCACGGCCGTCCGGCCGCCTTCACCCGGGCCTGGGTGCGCAAGGAGGCCTATCTGAAGGGCCTGGGCACGGGTCTGGTACGTGATCCGGCGCTGGACTACGTGGGTACCGGGCCGCTGCCGGCCGCCCCGGCGCCGGGGTGGAGCGTACGGGACGTCCTGGTCCCGGCGGGTTACGCGGCGGCGGTGGCCCTGCGGACGCCCTGACGGCGCCTGCCGCACCACGGAGGGGACCGGTCCGTCGGACCGGTCCCCTCCGTCATGTCGCGCGATCCCCGCCCCGGGAGTGGCGGGAGCGCGACGCCTTCACCAATAACTCACCGGCACACTGGAGTTGACGCGCTACGATCACCGGCGTGACCGCTCCGGAACCGACCATCGTCGCCACCTCCGGAGGTCATCGCGTCGGCGCACGCACCCGGGTTCTCTTCGACGCCCTGGTCCACCACGCGGTCGATCTCTCCGGTGTGCACGGCAGGCGCCCCCGCGTCCTCTACCTGGGCACGGCGGTGGGCGACGCCGAGCACGTCACGGCGCGGGTGGGCGAGGCCGCCCGGGCGGCGGGCTTCGACCTCACCCCGCTGAACCTCTTCCCGATGCCGAACGTGGAGGACGTAGAGGGCACGGTGCTCGACCACGACGTCGTCTGGGTGATGGGCGGCTCGGTGGCCAACCTGCTCGCCGTGTGGCGGGTGCACGGGCTGGACGAGATCCTGCGGCGCGCATGGCGTGCCGGCGTGGTGCTCGCCGGGGTGAGCGCGGGCTCCCTGTGCTGGTACGAGGGCGGCACCACGGACTCCTTCGGCCCGGAACTCCGGCCGGTCACCGACGGGCTGGGGATGCTGCCGTACGGCAACGGGGTGCACTACGACAGCGACGGGGGCAGGCGCCCGCTGATCCACCGGCTGGTCGCCGAGGGCGTCTTCGCGACGGCGCACTGCACCGACGACGGCGTGGGGCTGGTCTACCGCGGCACCGAGCTGGTCGAGGCGGTGGCGGAGCAGCGGGACAAGGGCGCCTACGTGGTGTTCCGGGACGGCGACCGGGCCGTGGAGGAGCGCATCGAGCCGCGGCTGCTGCCCGCGCCTCCCCGCTGACGGCCTCCGGGAGGCGGGGACGGCCGGCCGCGGGAGCCGGAGGGCGCCCGCGGCCGCGTCGGACGTCATCGCCTCACACCAGGCCGTGGCGCACGGCGTGTGCCACGGCGTGGGCCCTGTTGCGGGCCTGGAGCCGGGCCATGACCTCGTAGATGACGTTCTTGACGGTGTGTTCGGAGCAGCGCAGCAGCAGGGCGATGTCCGCGTTGCCGTGGCCCTCGGCCATGAGACGCAGTACCGAGGCCTGACGTGCGGTCAGGGCCGGCCGGCCGCCGTCGGCCGGGTCCGCGGAGCGTGGCCCGCCGGCCAGCAGGTGGGAGAGTTCCGGGTAGGGGATGCTCGGCTGCGGGTGGGTCGCGCGCCGCACCGCGGCCACCAGGTTCTCCTCGGTGAGGTCGGCGGCCCGCAGGACTGCCGCTCCGGCCCGCAGCGCGAGCCGGAGGTCCGCCCGGCGGACGGTGTCGCACACGAGGACCAGGGGGCCGGTGTCCCGCCTGCCGTGCAGGGCCCGGGCGGCGTCGGGGGCGGCCATCACGGTGACGGTCCCGGGCCCCGCGTGCTCGGGCGCGCAGGCCAGCCCGGCGCGACGGGCCACGCAGCGGACGCGGTCCGCGCCGGGCGAGGGCGCGATGCGCAGGACGAGGGGTGCGGCCTTCGGACCGGCGCCGGCGGCGGGGGCGGGGGGCGCGGCGGTCAGGGTCGCGGTCACAGCAGGCCCGCCCGGAGCGCGTAGGCGACCGCGTGGGCGCGGTTGCGCAGCCGGAACCGCTGGGTGATGTCGTGGACCACGGTGGTAACGGTGCGCGGCGAGTAGGCGAGCCGCTGGGCGATCTCGGCCGTCTCGTGGCCGTCGGCGAGCAGCCGCAGCACCGAGCGTTCCCGGTCCGAGAGCATGCCGTCGGTCCAGCCCCCGGGGGTGTGCCGGGTGTCGGCCGGGCGGTCCAGGAGCTGTTCGAGCAGGCGGGGCGGCAGGGTGCAGTCGTCGCGGGAGGCGGCCAGTACCGCGTGGGCGAGGCGGGGCGCGTCGGCGTCCCGGCGCGGCAGCAGGCCGCGGGCGCCCGCGGCGAGGGCGTGCAGGGCGTCGCCGGAGGCGAGGGCGCCGGCCACCAGGACGACGGCGGGGCTGTGCCGCAGCGCGCGGGTGGCGCGCACCATGTCGAGTTCGGCCGGGCCGGGGCGGTCCACGGTGAGGACGGCGACCCGCGCGTCCACGGGCTCGCACACGGTCAGGTCCGGGCAGGCCAGCAGGGTGGTGCGCGTGCCGGCTTCCAGTACCGGGTCGAGGGCGACCACGCCGACGGTTACGGGTGCTCCCATCTGCTACTCCTTGGAAGTTCGTCCGCCCGGTCGAGCGCGCTCCGGGTCGGTGCTGCGGTGGGGACTGCGCACCACCGTGCCGTGGGCGGGGGTGCGCCGGCATCGGTAACCGGTCCCCACCTTTCCGGCCGGCGGGGAGGGCGCGGTCCGTAGCGGCTCCCCCGCGACCGCCTTCCGGGCCGTCGCACGGCGGTCGCCGGCCGGCCGGCACGGTGGCGGTGATCTGCGGATGAGGGTCCAGGGGGCAATGCGGGGGCGGGCGGGGGCGGTCCCTGGGGGTCCGTACCCGGGGGAAGCGGGGGCGCGGGGGGCCGGCGCACACGCCGGGGGCGGGCACAAGGGCCGAACGCGCAGAACCGCGCTTCTCCGCGGCTTTCCGCTACCCATGCGCACCGACCGGGCGCCCCGCCGCTGACCTGCGGCTTCGGTCGGCCGGGGGGCGGTGCGGGGCGGGGGGCCGGCGGGGCCGCGCAGAATATGGGGGACGCTTACCCATGTGGGGGTCGCCGGGGGTCTGCGACCTTCTTCTCGTGACTGAGACCGCCAGCCCCCCGACTTCCCGGAGCACCGGCCTCCCGCCCTCGTGGTGGGCGCCGGCGCTGTCCCTCGCGGAACGGCTCGCCGCCCCCGGCCTTCCCCGGGTGCCCGCCGAAGCCGCCGACGGCCCCGCCCCGTGGGCCGTCGGGGACGCCGAGGGCTTCGCCCAGCGGCTGGCCCATCTCGGTGTGGGCCGGGCCACGGCCTCGGCGCTGGCCGCCGAGCCCGCCGAGCGGCTGGCCGCCCGGGTGGCCCGGCCGGGCTGGGCGCGGTACGCCGAGGCGGTCCTGGCCGGCGCCTCCCCGGAGCCGGCGGAGCCGGCCGGCCGAGAGGGCGAGGGGCCCGACGTCTTCGCCCCGGTCGTCCGGCCGCTCGTCGCCGACGCCAGCGCGCGGCTGACCGAACTGCTGCCCTCGGACGCCGAACAGGACGTGTGGCGGGAGGCGTTCGCGCGGCGCCTGACGCACCAGCTGGTCCGTCAGGCGGCGCGGACCCTGGTCCACGAGCTCGACACGGCGCGCCGCGCCGGACGGCTCTCCGGGGCCGGCCCCCGTGAGCGGTTCGACGCCTTCGTCGCCGCCGCGGGCACCCGGCAGGGCCTCGGCGCGCTGTTCGCCGCCCGTCCGGTGCTGGCCCGGATGCTCGCGCAGACGACGCTGGACGCGACCGCGGCCACCGCCGAGCTGGCGGCCCGCTTCGCGGCCGACCGGGAGGACCTCACGACCGGGCTCCTCGACGGCCGCGACCCGGGGCCGCTCACCGCGGTGGACCTGGGCCTCGGGGACGCCCACGAGGGCAACCGGTCCGTCGCGGTCCTGCGCTTCGCCGGGCAGCGGCTGGTCTACAAACCGCGTCCCCTCGGCCAGCACGCCCTCCTCGACGACCTGGTGGGCTGGCTCAACGCCAAGGTGCCCGGCCTCGGCCTGCGCACCCCGCGCAGTGTGCGCCGCGAGGCGTACGGCTGGCTGGAGTTCGTCGAGCACCGCTGGTGCCGCTCGGTGACCGAGACCGACGCCTTCTACCGGCGCCAGGGCGCCCTGCTGGCCCTGCTGTACGCGGTGGACGGCGCCGACATGCACTACGAGAACGTCATCGCCTGCGGCGACCAGCCGGTCCTGGTGGACGCCGAGACGCTGCTGCACACCGGGCTCGCGCAGTCCATGACGGCGGGCGCCGACCCGGCGGCGGAGGCGCTTCGGGCCTCGGTGCACCGCACCTGCCTGCTGCCGCACCTGCTGATCGGCGAGCACGGGGCCCTGGACATCTCCGCGCTCGGCCGCTGCACCGACGGCACCTACCCGAGCGAGGGCCTGCACTGGCGGGACAGCGGCCTGGACACCATGCGGGCCGTGCGCGGACCGCTGCTGAGCCCCGCGGCGCACAACCAGCCCCTGCCGGCCGGTCGCCCCCTGGAGGGCGCCGACCACAGGGCCGCCCTGCTGGAGGGCTTCCGTGCCGCGTACGCGGCACTCGCCGCCGACGGGCACGAACTGCTCCGCGAGGACGGTGCGTTGACAGTGGGCGCGGACCGTCCCGCCCGGCTCGTCGCCCGCGCCACCCGGCTGTACGCGACGCTCCTCGAGGAGTCCACCCACCCGTCGCTGCTGGGCGACGCGCTCGCCCGGGAAGGGGTCTTCGCGGTGCTGTGGACGGAGTCCGAGCACGACCGGGCGCGCCAACGGCTGATCGAGCACGAGACGGCGGCGCTGTGGCGCGGTGACGTCCCGCTGTTCACCCACCGCCCCTGGGGGACCGCGGTGCGGGCCGACGACGGCACGTGGCTGCCCGGTCTGCTGCCGGTGGCGGGCATGACCGCGGTGCGGGAGAAGATCGCCCGGATGGACGAGGTCGACTGCCACGACCAGGAGTGGATCATCACGGCCACGATCGCGGCACGGGGCGCGGGCTCCCCGCTGGACCGGCCCCGGTCCGAACTGGCGGTGGAGCCGGTGCCCGCCGTCGCGCCCGACGCGTCCCGGCTGCTCGCCGCCGCGTGCGGGATCGCCGACGAGATCGCCGCCCGCGCGGTGCGGGACGGCAACCGGACCAACTGGCTCGGCCTGGAAAGGGTGTCCGGCCCGCACTGGGCGGTGCTGCCGATGGGCGCCGGACTCGCGCAGGGCTACTGCGGGGTGGCGCTGTTCCTGGCGCACACGGACGCACTGGCCGGGGCGGGCAGGTACGCCGCGCTCGCCCGGGAGGCGGTCCGTCCGCTGCCCGCCCTGCTGAAGGCCCTGGCGGACGATCCCGAACTGAGCGCGGCGGCCGGGCCGGGCGCCTACGACGGTCTCGGCGGCATCGTGTACGCGGTACTGCGGCTGTCGGCGCTGCTCGGGCCGGGGCCGGCCGACTGCCTCCCCGACGCGCTCACCGCCCTCGGCCACGCCGCGTCCGCCTCCTGCGATCCGGGGTTCGGCAGCGGTACGGCCGGGGCCCTGACCGCCGCCGTCGCCGTGCACGAGGCGACCGGCGACCCGGCGGCGCTGCGGCTGGCGACCACCCTGGCGGACCGCCTGCTCGGCGCGGTGTCCGGAGCCGACGGGGCCCCGCACGGCCTTGCCGCCGGGTTCGCCGACGGCGCCGCGGGCATCGCGTGGGCCCTGCTGCGGTACGCCGCCCGCCTCCCCCGGGAGACCGCCGCGCACACGGCCGCCGCCCGGGCGCTGCTGGAGACCGCGCCGCGGGACACCGGAGACGTCTCCTGGTCCCGCGGGCTCGCCGGGGCGGCGGCCGTCGCCGCCCACCTGCCCTCCGTACCCGGAGCGTCCGCCGGGGACCGGCCGGCGGACCCGGACGTGCGCCCCGACCTCAGCCTCGGGCAGGGCACGCTCGGCACCCTGGAAGCCCTGGCCGTCCGCGCCGGACGGGGTGACACGGCCGCCGCCGGAACCCTCACCCGGCACGCCGGCCGGGCACTCGCCCTCGTCGAGGCGCAGAACCACCGCTGCGCCACCCCCGACCACGTTCCCTCCCCCGGACTGCTCGACGGGCTGTCCGGCATCGGCTACGGGCTGCTGCGCCTCGCACATCCCGACACCGTCCCGTCCGTCCTGCTCCTGTCCCACCCCGGCGACTGACCGGCAGAGCACCGCAGATCCACGGCACTTCCACCTCCCGCCCCGTACCCGCCGTACGGACGTCAGAAGGGCATCCCCCATGGACCAGCACCTGAACACCACCACCGCCGACTCCGCCGCGAACGCCGCCGAGGAGCAGGACGCGGCGGGCGGGATCACGCTCACCGGCCGCAACCGCGCCTGTGCCCGCGCCCGGGTCCTGGCCGGGATGGTGCTGACCAGCGGCATCGTCATCACGCTGACCTCGCTGGACACCTCGGTCTCGGCGCCGAGCTGACCCCGTTCGGGCGTCACTTCGCGTGATGGCGCGGGCCCGGCGACGGGCCCGCGCCGCGGTGCGTCCGGCGGGGCCGCCCGCTTCCGCCGCGGCGGAGGGCGGTTCGGCGCGGCGGGCCGGGGGGCTTCACGGCGGGTGACCGCGCCGATGCGGTCTGCCCCTGATCCCGACATCCTGATTATCATCTGCGTTCATGCGTTCCCATGCGCCTTCCCTCGTCGGGCGGGACCCCCAACTCAGCCAGCTCGACAGCGCCTTGGCCGAGGCGCGACAGGGGCGGGGCGGTGTCGTCTTCCTGGTCGGTGAGGCCGGCGTGGGCAAGTCCCGGCTCGCGGCGGAGGCCGTGGGCGGCGCGCTCGGCGCCGGGATGCGGGTACTGCGCGGCCGCAGCAGCACCACCGGCCCCGCGGTGCCGTTCCGTCCGCTGACCGAGGCGCTGATGCCGCTGTTCCGCGGCGGCGAGCCCCTGGACGACGCGGCCCTCGGCCCGTACCGGCCGGTCCTGGGGCGGCTGATACCGGAGTGGGACACCGGGGAGCGCGAGAGCAGCTCCATGGTGATCCTGGGCGAGGCGGTGCTGCGGCTGCTGCTGGCCGCCGGGCGCGGGCAGGGGCAACTGCTGTTGCTGGAGGACCTGCACGACGCCGACCCCGAGACCCTCGGCGTCCTCGAGTACCTGGTGGACAACCTGGAGTACACGCCGGTGCTGCTGCTGGCCACCGTGCGGACCGACTTCAGCGACGCGCTGGACCTGGCGCAGTCCGCCCGCCGCCGCGGTGCGGCCACCCTCGCCGAACTCCCGCCGCTGACCCGGTCCCAGGTGGAGGAGATGACGTCGGCGCAGCTGGGGGCGGGCGGCCCGCACGAGGTGCCGCCGGCCGTCCGGGAGCGTCTGTGGGAGGACAGCGCGGGCAGCCCCTACCTGGTCGAGGAGCTGCTGCAGTCCATGATCGGGGCGGGCACCCTGGTGCAGGGCGCCGACGGCTGGCGCACCGTCGGCGATCTGCGGCGGGACGTCTCCTCCACGCTGGCCCGGGGCATCCTGCGGCGCATCGACCGGCTGGGCACGCAAGGGCTGACGCTGCTGTCGGCCGCCGCGGTGCTGGGCCGCCGCTTCCCGCTCACCGTGCTCCAGCACATGACGGGCGTCGACGACCGGACCCTGCTGAGCCATCTGCATGCCGGTGTCGCCGCCCGGCTGGTGATCCCCGACGAGCCGGCCCCCGACTGGTACTCCTTCCGCCACTCCCCCACCGTCGAGGCCCTGTTCACCCAGATGACGCCGGGGCAGCGGGCGGAGCTGGCACGGCGCGGCGCGCGCGCCGTCGAGGAGCTGCACCCGGGCCTCGAGGACGACTGGTGCGCGCTGGCGGCCGGGCTGCGCTGCGAGGCCGGGGACCGGGTGGAGGCGGGACTGCTGTACGCCGACGCCGGCGGGCGGGCCCTCGCGGCGGGCGCCCTGGGCTCGGCGGTGACGCTGCTCAGCCGTGCCGAGGGGCTGCTGTCCGAGGCCGGTGACCCGCAGGCCAGGGCCTCGGTGCTGGAGGACCTGCTGCCCGCACTGGCGGAGGCCGGCGACTTCGCCCGCGCCTTCGACCTGGCCGAGGACCTGCACGCGCTGGGCGGGGCCGGGCTGAACGCCGTACGGCTGGCCACGCTGCACACCCGGCTGGCCAAGGTGGCCCACACGGCGGGCCGGTGGAGCGACGGCAACCGGCAGGTCGTCCGGGCCCGCGAGGTCCTGGCGGCGGCCCCGGACGAGGCGACGGCGGCGGCCGTCGACGTGACGGCCGCCTACCTCGCCCTGGACACCCCGGGCCCGGACCGCACCCAGCACGCCGAGAAGCTGGCCCGCTCGGCGGCCGACACCGCCGAGCGGCACGGCCTGCCGGTCGTCGCCTGCCAGGCGTGGGAGCTGCTGGCCACCGTCGCCCGCGAGCGGGACCCCGAGGAGTCCGCCGACATGCTGCGGCAGGCCCTGCAGACCGCGGAACGGCACCGGCTGCCGCTGCAGCGGATGTACGCGGCCACCCGCATGAGCGGCAACGCCTGGCTCGCCGAGGGCGACACCTCCGGCCTGCTGGCGGCCCGCGAGGAGGCGCTGCGGCTCGGCTCGGTGAACATCGTGCACACGGTGGACGGCATCCTCGTCCTGGACGCGGTGCTGCGCGGCGACCACGGGAGCGCGCGGTCGGCCGCGGCGGACTGCCTGGCGGTGGCGCGGCGGCTGCGCCTGGCGCCCGTGGTGCGGTACGTCCTGATGGCCCGGGCCACCCTGGAGGCGCACCGCGCGGACCGGGCGGCGATGGAGGAGGCGCTGGCGGCGTTCACCGAGTGGGACGGCGCGGGTTCGCAGGAGGAGCCGCTGAGCCTCGGTCTCGCCCGGGCCTTCTGCGCGCTGCTGGAGGAGGACCGTGACCTGGCGCGCGCCGAACTGCGTGCGGTGCAGTCGCTGGAGGCGGGCAACCCCTCCACCTACCACCTCGGCGGCACCCATGGCCTGGTCCTGCTGCTGGACGTGCTCGCCGGTGACGCGGACCGGGTCCGGCACGAGGAGACCACCGCCACGGCGATGGCGCGGATGCGGTGGAACCGCCAGTTCGTGCTGCTCGCCGACGCCGTGCTGCTGGGCCGTGAGGGGGAAGGGCCGCGTGCGGTGGCGGCGGTGGAGTCGGCGCTGGCCGCGGCCCGGCCGTATCCGCTCGCCCGGCATCTGGGGCTGCGGCTGATCGCGGACGCCGCGCACCAGGACGGCTGGGGAGATCCGGTGGGCTGGCTGCGGCAGGCCGAGCACTACTTCCACGAGCGGGACGTCGTGGCCGTCACCGGAGCCTGCCGGGCGGCGCTGCGCCGTTCCGGCGCCCCGGTGCACCAGCACCGCTCGGGCACCCGCGCGATCCCGGAGGAACTGCGCGCCCAGGGTGTGACGGTGCGGGAGTTCGACGTGTTCCGGCTGCTCGCGGAGCGGCTCAGCAACAAGGACATCGCGGACCGGCTGTTCATCTCGCCCCGCACGGCGGAGAAGCACATCGCGAGCCTGATCACCAAGACCGGAGCGGCCAACCGCGCGGATCTGTGCGCGCGGTCGGCCGCCCTGAGGGAGTAGGTCCCGGCAGCAGGAGACCCGTTACCGCATCTCGCGCACCGCCTTGGACGCCAGCACCGCCAGCCCGGTCGCGGCGAGCACCGCGGCCACCACCCCGAACAGTGCGGAGACGTCCCTGCCGGCCAGCGCCCCGCAGACGATCAGCGACAGGGGGGCGACGGCGTAGCCGAGGACCATGTCGACGGAGACGACGCGGCCGAGGACGTCCTGCGGGATGTTCCGCTGGATCCAGCTCAGCCCGAACACGCCCTGGAAGCCGATGGCGAAGCCCATGGCGAGGACGGTTCCCACGACGACCGGGGTGCTGTGCACCAGGCCGAGGACGGCCATTCCCGCGCCGAGCCAGCCGGCCAGGGCGGCCACCAGCAGGCCCACCCTGGGCCGCCCGCCGAGGGCGCCGCCGGCGAGCGTGCCGAGCACCGCGCCGGCGGCGAGGGAGCCGTTGAGCACGCCGAGGGTGGCCGAGCCGCCGCGCAGCACCTGGTCGGCGAGGGTGGCGAAGCCGACCGTGAAGGGCCCGGCGTAGCAGAAGTTGACGGCGGTGTCGAGGGCGACGACGGTCCGCAGCCGCGGGTCGCGGACGGTGTACGTGATGCCCTCGCGGATGCGGGCGCCGAGGGACGCCTGCTTCTCGGGCGTGCCGTCCGTGTCGGGGCGGGGCTTCCTGGGCCGGGTGCGGACCCTGGAGACGCACAGGCCGCACAGGGCGAAGCAGGCGGCGTCGACGAGGAAGGCCACCGGTGCCCGGGTGAGCGCGATGACCAGGCCGCCGATGGCCGGTCCGATGACGGCTGCGGTCCGCGCGCCCGCGCCCATCAGCGCGTTGGCCGGGGTGAGCAGTTCGTCGTCGACGACCGAGGGCAGGATGGACACCCGCGCGGGCTGGAAGAAGGCGTCGACGGTGCCGAAGGCGGCGGCCGCGGCGCACAGCATCCACACCGTCAGGTCGCCGGTGAGCCCGGCGACGCCGACGGACGCCATCAGTACGGCCCGTGTCCAGCTGGAGGCGACCATCAGGGTGCGCGGGGACATCGAGTCGCCGAGGCTGCCGCCGACCAGGGTGAACAGGGCGCGCGGGACGGCCTGGAAGGCCAGGACGTAGCCGAGGGCGAGGGTGGAGCCGGTCAGGCCGAGGGTGATCCAGGAGAACGCGACGACGCTGAAGCCGTCGCCCAGCAGGGACAGCGCCTGCCCCGTCCACAGGAGCCGGAAGGACCGGTGCCGGACGGGGGCCCACAGGCGTGGGCCGGCGTCGGCGAGGGTGGTGGCCATGGGGTGCCTTTCGTCGGACTTGGTCCGGTCAGTAGCGGACGGGCAGGGCGGTGAGGCCCCTGTTGAGCAGGGAGGGCTGCCAGGCCGGGCGGCCGGGGTCGGTGAGGGTCAGGCCGGGGTGGTCGCACACCAGCGTGCGGACGGCGGCGACGGCGACCAGGCGGGCCAGGGCGGCGCCGATGCAGAAGTGGGCGCCGAAGCCGAAGCCGAGGTGGGTGGCGCCGGAGCGGCGCACGTCGAACCGGCCGGGGTCGGGGAAGCGGGCCGGGTCGCGGTTGGCGGCGGCGGTGACGAGGAAGATCCGGTCCCCGGCGCGCAGGGTGCGGCCGTCGAGGTCGAGGTCGCGGGCGGCGGTGCGGATGGACATCTTGGACGGGCCGTCCAGGCGCAGGGTCTCCTCCACCGCTCCCTGGGCGAGTTCGGGTTCGGCGCGTACGGCGGCCAGCTGGTCGGGCCGGGTGTGCAGGGCCAGGACGGTGTTGGCGATCAGGTTGCTGGTGGTCTCCCCGCCGGCGAACGCCATCTGGGTGAGCATCCCGGTGAACTCCTCCTCGGTGACCGAGTCGCCGACCCGGCCCTCCCGGAGCACCTGGCTGATCAGGTCGTCGCCGGGTTCGGCGCGGCGCCGGGCGACGAGGGCGCCGAGGTAGTCGTCGAGGCTCACCAGCGCCTGGAGGGAGGCGCGGTACTCGCTCTCCTCCTGGGCGGTGCCGAGGACGAGGTCGGCGACGCGGGTGTTCCAGTACCAGAAGGAGGGCCCGTCGGTGGGCGGGATGCCGAGCCAGCGGGCGAACACCAGGGCGGGCAGCGGTTTGGCGACGTCGGCCAGGAGGTCGCCGGTGCGGCCGGGGGCGGCCTTGCGGGCGAGGACGGCGCGGGTCGCCTTCTCGGTGAAGGCGCGGTAGCGGGCCACGGCGCGGGCGGCGAACGCCTCCTGGAAGACCTGGCGGAGTCTGCGGTGGCGGGGCGGGTCGTTGAAGACCATCCAGCGCGAGAGGATCCCGAAGGCCCGTTCGGCGTCGTCGCGGGCGCCCTGCGGGACGGCGTCCATCAGGGGCCGCACCCGGTCGGCGGAGACCGCCGGGTCGCGCAGGCAGCGCATCACCTGGTCGTAGCCGGTGACGAGCCAGGCGTGGTGCAGGGGGCTCCAGTGGACGGGCGCGTGGTCGCGCAGGGCGTCGAGGTGGCCGTAGGGGTCGGCGATCATGTCCGGGGAGAGCAGGTAGCGCTCGGTGAGGGCGGGGGCATGGGTGGTCATCGGGTCTCTCCCGTCGCGGTGCGGCCGGTGGTGGCGTCGGGTCCGGCGGCCCGGAGGTTCTCCGCGGTGCCGGGGCCCTCGATGCCGGTGAGCAGGCCGGCGATGCCGCGCACCCGGGGCTCGGCCATCATCGACATGTGGTCGCCGTCGCTGATGTGCAGCGTGAGTCCGCCGCCGGCCACCTCGCGCCAGCGGGCGACGTAGGTGTCGTAGTCGACGTCGAGGCCGGGCATGGTGCGGCCGCGCGGCAGTTCCGCGGCCTCGCTGCCCACCACCAGGTGCACATGGCCGGGGTACGGGCGGACCTCGTACGCGGCGAGGGCGGCGAGCAGCGAGTGCCACACCTCGATCGGGGCGCCCTCGACGAGGGCGGCCTCGGACGGGCTCATGCCGGCGCCGAGCAGGGTGGCGGTGAGTTCGGCGGTGGCCCGGTCGCGCTGCGGTGAGGGCGCCAGCCCGCGCAGCCGGTCGCGCATCCGCAGGGCCTCGCGCAGGTCCCGGGTGACGCCCAGCAGCCGGTCGCGGGCGGCGGGGTTGGGCAGGTAGGGCTCGATGAGGACCAGCGGGGCGACGGTGTGTCCGGCGCGGTGGAGCTGGGTGGCCATCTCCAGGGCGATGTTGGCGCCCATGGACCAGCCGAGCAGGGCGTGCGGGCCGGTGCCGCCGCGTTCGGTGATCTCGGCGACGTAGTTGGCGGCGATGCCGGTCACGGTGCCCGGGTCGGTGCCGCCGAGCAGGCCTCGCGCCTGGAAGGCGTGCACCGGACGGCCGGGCGGCAGGGCGCGGGCGAGCGGGACGAACCAGGCGGCGCTGCCGCCGGTGGGGTGCACGCACCACAGGGGCTCCCCGGTGCCCTCGCGCAGCCGCACCTCGGAGGTGACGGCGGCGGGCAGGCCCTCGCCGGCCGCGCGGACGGCGTGCCGGGCGAGCCGGGCGAGGGTGGGGTGCTCGATCAGGTCGCCGACGGAGACGGGCAGTCCGCGCGCGGCGGCCATGAGGGAGACGCGGACGGTGGACAGGGAGCTGCCGCCGATGCGGAAGAAGTCGTCGTGGACGCCGATCCGGGACAGGCCGAGGACCTCGCGCCAGATTTCGGCGAGGATCTTCTCGGCGGCGCCGGAGGGAGCGACGTACTCGGTGTCCGTGCGGTCGAGTTCGGCCGGCGGCAGGGGCAGCGCCCGCTTGTCGGTCTTGCCGCTGCTGTTGACGGGCATCTCGTCGAGGACGACGAACCGTGCGGGCACCATGTAGCCGGGCAGGGAGGCCCGCAGGGCGCCGCGCAGTTCCTCGGGGGCGGGCGGTCGCGCCCCGGAGACGACGAGGTAGGCGACGAGGGCCGGTTCGCCCGGCAGGTCGGTGCGGTGCAGGACCACCGCCTGCCGGACCTCGGGGAGTTGCCTGAGGGCGTGTTCGATCTCGCCCAGTTCGATGCGGAATCCGCGGAGTTTGACCTGGGAGTCGCGGCGGCCCAGCCACTCCACGGAGCCGTCCGGCCGGTGGGTGCCGAGGTCGCCGGTGCGGCAGAGGCGGTCGCCCGGGGCGCCGTACGGGTCGGGGACGTAGGTGGCGGCGGTCAGGGCGGGCCGGCCCAGGTAGCCGCGGCCGACGGCGTCGCCGCCGAGGAAGATCTCGCCGGGGGCTCCGGCCGGTACCGGCTGGAGGTCGTCGTCCAGGACGTGGACGCGGGTGTTGCGTATCGGGGTGCCTACGGGCGGGCGGCCCTGTCCGGGCCGCAGTTCGGCGGCGAGGGACCAGACGGAGGTCTCGGTGAGGCCGTAGACGTTCTGGAAGCGCCGGCCGCGCGACCACAGGTCGGCGAGTTCGGCCGGGCAGGCCTCGCCTGCCACCTGGAGCACCTTGAGGCCGGGGAAGGCGTCCTCGCCGAGGACGGCGAGGGCGCTGGGCGGCAGCATGGCGGCGGTGACGCGCGTCTCGCGCAGGGTGCGCGCCAGGTCGGGTCCGGGGCGCAGGTCGTCGGCGGGGGCGGTGACCAGGCAGCCGCCGTTGGAGAGCGACCAGGTCAGTTCGAGGATCGAGGCGTCGAAGCCGAAGGAGGCGAACTGCAGGACGCGGTCCTCGGGGGTGGCGTCCACCAGGTCGCGCTGGCCCTCGAGCATGTTGGACAGGCCGCGGTGCGGGATGCCGACGCCCTTGGGGGTGCCGGTGGAGCCCGAGGTGTAGATGATGTAGGCGAGGGTGTCGGCGTCCGCCTCCGGGCCGCCCGGCACGGGCTCCTGGTGTTCGGCGGGGGCGTCGAGGTGGACGACCGGGCCGTCGAACGGCACGGCGCCGGCCAGCGGCCGCTGGGTCAGCAGCACCCGCATCCCGCTGTCCTGCGCCATGAACGCGAGCCGTTCGGTGGGGAGTTTCGGGTCCAGCGGCAGGAACGCGCCGCCGGAGCGCAGCACGCCGAGGGCGGCGCGCACCAGGTCGGGGCCGCGTTCGGCGCAGATGCCGACCACGGTCTCGGGGCCCACGCCGAGTCGTCGCAGCCGACGCGCCAACTGCTCTGCCTGCTCGTTCAGTTCGGCGTACGAGAGCCGCTGTCCGAGGTGCTCGACGGCGGTGGCGTCCGGGGTGCGGGCGGCGTGGCCGGCGATGTGCTCGTGCAGGAGCAGCGGGGAGGAGGGGACGACGGGGCCGCGGGCCCAGTCGTCGAGGGCGGTGGCACGGGCTGCCCCGGTGAGGGCGGGCCGGGTGACGCGGTTGTCGGGTCCCGCGGTCATCGCCTCCAGCTGGGCGCAGTACACGTCGGCCAGTTGCTCTGCGGTGGCGGGGGCGACGTACTCCGGGTCGGCGTCCAGGGTGAAGGCGTTGACACTGGCGTTGACCAGCAGCGGGAACATGGTGCGGGCGATCTCCAGGGAGTCGTCCCAGGAGTCGTGGGAGAGGCGGTGGAAGTTGACGTAGTTGAAGACGGCGTCGGTCAGCCGCGGTTCGCTGGGCCGGAGCCGGGCGATGCGGACCAGGGGGACCCTGCGGTGCGGCAGCATGCCCTGCTCGGCCCGGAAGACGTCCCGCAGGTAGGCGAGCCAGGTGCCGCGCGGGCGGGCGACGCCGAACGGCACGGTGTTGAGGAACAGTCCGCGCATCCTGTCGGCGCCGGGCAGTTCGGGCCGGCCGTTGGTGACCAGCCCGATGCTGTGGCCGAGGACGTCGTCGTCGCGGCCGGCGAACAGGCTCATGGTGTGGTGGAAGGCGGCGATGAGCACGGTGCGGCGCGGCACGCCGGCTTCCCTGGCGAGCCGCCCGATGCGTTCGGCGAGGTGGGCGTAGGATCGGCGGACCTCGTGGACCGGCGGGTGGTCCTGCGCGGCGGCGTCGGTGCGGCGGCGGAAGGTGACCGGCCGCAGCTCGGTGAGCCGGTCGCGCCAGTACGCCAGTGACTCCTCGCTCTCCACCGCGGCGCGTTCCAGGGCGACGTACTCGGCGAACGGCGGGGCGTTCGGGGGCTGCGGGGCGGTGCGGTGGGCGACGGCGTCCCGGTGCAGGGCGAGCAGGTCGGCGACGAGGGAGGTCAGGCTCCAGCCGTCCAGGACGACGTGGCAGTCGGTGAGGACGAGCCTCAGGTCGTGGTCGGTGACGTGGTGCAGGTGGATGCGGACCAGGGGGGCGGCGGCCAGGTCGAAGCGGCGGTCGAACTCCTCGTCGACGAAGCGGCGCAGTCGCGTCCGCTGCTCCTCGCGCGGCAGCCCGCGCAGGTCGGTGTAGCCGACGGGGAGGTGGGCGGTGCGGTGGACGAGCTGGAGGGGTTCGCGGTAGGTGACCAGGTCGACGGAGGTGCGCAGGATGGGGTGGCCGGCGACCACCGCGTCCACGGCGGCCTGGAAGGCGTCGAGGTCGAAGCCCTCGGGGACGGTGATCTTCAGGTCGGTGACGTTGTGGTAGGCGCCGCGCCGGGGGTCGGCGAGCATCTCGTGCAGCATGCCCGCCTGGAGCATGGTGAGCGGGTATGCGTCGGCGAGGTGGTCCGGCAGCCGCCCGGCGTCGGCGGGGTCCAGCTGGGAGAACGGGGCGACGGGCTCCGGGACGTCCACCGCGTCGGTGACGAGCGCGGCCAGGTCGGCCAGGGTGCGGGCGCGGAAGACGTCGGCGACGGTGAAGGCGAGCCCGGCGAGACGGCCGAGGCCGACCAGGCGCAGGGCGAGGATGGAGTCGCCGCCGAGGTCGAAGAAGTTGTCGGCGCGGCCGATGTGTTCGGTGCCGAGGACCTGGCTCCACACCCCTGCCAGGGTCCGCTCGACGGGTCCCTCGGCCGGCACGTGGGTGCGGTGTCCGGCGGCCCCGGCGTCCACGGCGGTCAGCGCGGCGCGGTCCACCTTGCCGTTGGCGGTCAGCGGCAGCCGCTCGTGGCGGACGAACAGGGCCGGGACCATGTAGTCGGGCAGGCTCAGCCGCAGTCCCTCGCGCAGGGCGGGCGGGTCGAGGGGGCGGGCCTCGGGGGTGACGACGTGCGCGACCAGCCGGGCCGTGCCGCCGTCGGAGCGGGCCACCACGGCGACGTCCCGGACGCCGGGCAGGGCGCGCAGCGCGGTCTCGATCTCGCCGGGCTCGATCCGGTACCCGCGGATCTTCACCTGGTGGTCGGCGCGGCCCACGTAGGCCAGTCGGCCGTCGGGCAGTACGCGCACCAGGTCGCCGGTGCGGTACATGCGGGCGCCGGGGGCGCCGAAGGGGTCGTCCAGGAAGCGTTCGGCAGTCAGTTCGGGCCGGTTGCGGTAGCCGCGGGCGACGCCGCCGCCGGAGACGTACAGCTCGCCGACGGTGCCGGGCGGGACGAGCCGGCCCCAGGGGTCGAGGACGTATCCGTGCTGTCCGGCCAGGGGCCGTCCGATGGGCGAGCGGACCGTGCCTCGGACGTCGTCCCCGGTCACGGTGTGGATCGTGACGTGCACGCAGGTCTCGGTGATGCCGTACATGTTGACCAGGGCGGGGCGGCGCCCGGGGGCGGTGAACCAGTCGCGGTAGTCGCGGACGTCGAAGGCGTCGCCGCCGAAGATCACCGTGCGCAGCGCCAGGTCGCCGAAGTCCGCTCCGGCGGCGTCGAGGTGGGCGCGCAGGCCCTTGAAGGCGGCGGGGGTCTGGTTGAGGACGGTGACGCGCTCCTCGCGCAGCACGCGGTGCACGGCCGCCGGGTCGCGCACCTCGTCCGCGCCGAGCACGACGACGCGTCCGCCGCCGGTGAGCGGCGCCCACAGTTCCCACACGGAGAAGTCGAAGGCGGGCGAGTGCATCAGCGTCCACACGTCGGCGGGGCCGAAGTCGAAGTGGTGGTCGGCGGCAGCGAGCAGCCAGGCCAGGTTGGCGTGGGTGACCTCCACGCCCTTGGGCCGGCCGGTTGAGCCGGAGGTGTAGATGACGTAGGCGAGGTCGTCGGGGGCGGGGCGGATGTCACCGCCGTCGTCCTGGGCGTGCTCCTGGCCGGGGGCGTCGAGCAGCATGAGGCGGGCGGGCAGGTCGTCCACGGCGGTGCGGGTGGCGGTGTCGGTGACGATCCAGTCGATGCCGGCGTCGGTGACGGTGAACTCGCGCCGGGCCCGCGGGTGGGAGGGGTCGAGCGGGAGGTAGGCGGCGCCGGCCCGCCAGATGCCGAGCAGGGCGGCCGCCAGGTCGGGGGTGCGGTCGAGGCAGACGCCGACGAGCGAGCCGCGGGCCACCCCGGCGGCGCGCAGCCGCCGGGCCAGCGCGGAGGCGCGGGCGTCGAGCCGGGCGTAGGTCAGGGAGCGGCCGGAGCCGGTGACGGCGAGGGCGTGCGGGGCGCGGGCGGCGTGCTCGGCGAACCGGTCGGGGGCGGTCCGCGGCTGGGGAGCGACGTCGGCGCCGGCGTTGGCGGGGCCGTCGGCGCCGAGGAGGTGGCCGCGTTCGGCGGGGGTGAGCGGGTCGATGCCGCTGAGCGGGGTGTCGGGGGTGGCGCAGAACGCCTCCAGCAGGGCGACGGTGTGCCGGGCGAGGGCGGCGACCGTGGCCTCCTCGAAGAGGTCGGGCCGGTAGACGAAGGCCAGTTCGGTGCGGTCCTCGCCGTCGCGCAGGTCCAGGGTGAGGTCGAACTTGGCGGTGGTCAGGCCGATCGGGTACGGCGTCCCGCCGGCCCCGCCCAGGGTGATGCCGGGGGCGGCGGCGCCGGACTGCGTGTAGAGCACCTGCACCAGCGGGTTGCGGGCCAGGTCGCGGTCGGGGCTGAGCGCGTCGACGACCCGTTCGAACGGCAGGGACTGGTGCTGGAAGGCCTCCAGGACCAGGTTCCGGGTGCAGGCGAGCAGCGTGGCCGGGGTCGGGTCGTCACCGAGGTCGCCGCGCAGCACGAGGGTGTTCACGAAGAAGCCGACGAGCTGCTCGGTCTCGACCCGTTCCCGGTTGGCCACGACGGTGCCGACGGCGACGTCGTGCTGACCGGTGTGGAAGGAGAGCGCGGCCTGGAACGCGGCCAGTACGGTCATGTACGGGGTGGTGCCGGCGCGTCGGCCCAGTGCGGCGAGCTCCCCGGTGAGGGCGGTCGGCAGGGTGACCCGGTGGACGGCTCCCCGTCCGGAGGGGGTCTCCGGACGGGGGTGGTCGGCCGGCAGCTCCAGCGGGGTGAGCCCGGCCAGGCGGGTGCGCCAGTGCTCCAGTGCGGCGGACTGGTCGACCTCGCGCTGCCAGAACGCGTAGTCGGCGTAGTCCAGGGGGAGTTCGGGAAGCCTCGCGGCGCGTCCGCGGGTTCTGGCCCGGTACAGCTCGGTCAGGTCGCGGACGAGGATGTCGAGGGACCAGCCGTCGGAGACGATGTGGTGCATGCCGAGGACGAGGACGTGGTCCTCGGCGGCGGCGCGTACGAGGGTGGCGCGGAAGGCGGGTTCGCGGGCGAGGTCGAAGGGGCGCAGGGCGGCCGCGTGCACGGCGGCGGCGAGCCGGCGTTCGCGCTCCCCGGTGTCCTCCCCCGTCACCTCGGTCACGTCCAGGACCGTGTCGCCCGGGGGCAGGACCCGCTGGTGGGGGACGCCCTCGTGCTCGGGGAAGACCACGCGCAGCTGCTCGTGCCGCGCGACCAGGTCGGCGACGGCCGCGGTGAGGGCCGGCACGTCCAGCGGGCCGGCCAGACGCCAGGCGGCGGGAAGCAGGTAGGTCGGCGCGCCGGGGTCGATCCGGTCCAGGAAGTACAGGCGCTGCTGGGCCGCGGACAGCGGGATGCGCTCCGGGCGCGGCCGGACCGGGACGGGGCCGGTCTCCCGGGCGGCGGACCGGCCGCGCAGCCGCTGTTCCAGCAGGCGCCGGGCGGCCGGGGTGAGGGTGCCGCCGGTGGTGGTGACGGGGCCGGGACGCACGTCGGGTGTGGTCATGGGGCGCTCCGATCTCGGTTCTGGAGGGGGAGGAAGTCGATGGGGTGCGGCTTCGCGGGGGCGGCGGGGCGGCGGGTGCGGACCGCCGGGCCGGGTGTCAGAGGTCGGCCGTGAGGGACAGGTCGATCTCGTCGTCGCTCATCTGCGAGATGAGCTCCAGCAGACGGCGCTCCACCTCGGCGGCGAGCCGTTCGACGGTGGGGTGCTCGAACAGGTCGCGGACCTGCAGCGGGCAGTCGAAGGCGGTCCGCAGGCGGGAGGCGACCGCGACCGCGCGCAGGGAGTGGCCGCCCAGGGCGAAGAAGTCGTCGTGGACGCCGACCTTCGGCAGGTCCAGCACCTCGCACCAGATCTGCGCCACGACCGTCTCGGCCGGGGTGCGCGGTGCGACACCGGAGTGCGGCGCGGACGCCTCGGGTTCGGGCAGCGCGGCGGTGTCCAGCTTGCCCTGCACGGTCAGGGGCAGGGCGTCCAGGAGGACGAACGCGGCCGGGACGAGGTAGTGCGGCAGCCGGGCCCGGCAGTGGGTGCGCAGGGACTCCTCGGACAGCCCGCCGCCCGCGGCGTAGCCGACGAGGGACTTCTCGCCGCCCAGGGTGCGCACCACGACGGCCGCACCGCTCACCCCGGGGTGCGCGCGCAGCACCGCTTCGGCCTCGCCCGGTTCGACGCGGAAGCCGCGGATCTTGACCTGGTCGTCGTTGCGGCCGAGGAACTCCAGTTGCCCGTCCGGCAGTCGGCGTACGACGTCGCCGGTGCGGTAGAGACGGCCGCCGGGCGTGCCGAACGGGTCGGGGACGAACCGTTCGGCGGTGAGGGCGGGCCGTCCGAGGTAGCCGCGGGCCGTCTCGGGGCCGCCGAGGACGAGTTCGCCGGGCACTCCGGCCGGTACGGGTTCGCCGAGCGGGTCGGTCACATAGGCGCGGCGGCTGCCCAGGGGCCGGCCGATCGGCACCCGGCCGGCCGGGGCCCCGGCGACGGTGTGCGCGGTGGCGGAGATCACCGTCTCGGTGGGGCCGTAGGTGTTGACCACGGGCACGCCGGGGAGGTGGGCGAACCAGTGCGCCAGCGGGTCGGCGGGCAGCGCCTCTCCCCCGGTCACCAGCAGCCGCAGGGTGGCCAGCCGGGGGGCCAGCGTGTCCAGGCGGGCCACCAGTTCCGTCCAGTAGGAGGGGGTCAGCTCCATGACCGTGACCCGCTCGGCGGCGACGTACGCGGCCAGTTCCTCCGGCGTCCAGATCTGGTCCGGGCGCACCAGCACCGTCGCCCCGGTGCTCAGCGCGGGCAGGATCTGCTCGAGCGAGGCGTCGAAGGAGGTGGAGGCGAAGGTCAGCACCCGGTCCCCCGCGGTGAGCCCGAACGTCTCGCGGGCGGCGGCGACATGGGCGTCCAGGGCGTGGTGCTCGACGCCGACGGCCTTGGGGCGGCCGGTGGAGCCGGAGGTGAAGATGACGTAGGCGAGGTCGTCGGGGCGGGGGGCGTGGCGGGGTCCGGCCGGGTCGGGGAGGACTCCGTCGACATCGACGGTGCCGGTGGCGAGGGCGGTGGCCTGGTCCCGGGTGCGCGCGTCGCACACCAGGTGCCGTACCGCGGCCTCCTCGCACATGTACCGCAGCCGCTCCTCGGGCAGCCGGGGGTCGAGCGGGACGTAGACGCCGCCGGCCCGCCAGACGGCGAGCATCGCTGCCACGGACCACACTCCGCGGCCGACGCACACGCCCACCGCGTCGCCCGGGACCGTGCCCGCGCGGACCAGGGCGGCCGCCAGACCGCCGGTGAGGGCGTCCAGGCGGGCGTGGTCGAGGGTCGTGTCCCCGCAGACGACGGCCGGGGCGCCCGGCGCGCCCGTCACCTCGAACGGTGGCGCGGGCTCCGCGTCCCGTCCGGCGTCCGCGAGGAGGTGTCGCCGCTCGTCCGCCGAGAGCAGGGCGGCCTCGTCGGCGCGGGCGGCGGGGTCGGCCAGCAGCGTCTCGAGGACGCGGCCCACGTGGTGGGCGAACCGGGTCGCGGTGTCCGGGTCGAACAGGTCGGCGGCGTATTCGACGTTGAGCGCGAAACGGTCCGGCCGGACCAGGAAGGTGGCGGTCAGGTCGAACTTGGCCGACCCCCAGGGCAGTGGGAAGTCGGCCGTCTCCAGACCGGGCAGGCCGCTGCCGGCCGCGGAGGTCTCCTGGACGTCGACCATGGCCTGGAACAGCGGGTTGCGGGACAGGTCGCGCTCCGGGCGCAGCCGCTCCACGACCTGTTCGAAGGGCACTTCCTGGTGGTCGAAGGCGCCGAGGACGGCATCGCGTACCCGGTCCACGAGGGCGCCGAAGGAGGGCCGCCCCGACAAGTCGGTGCGCAGGACGACGGT
Source organism: Streptomyces fungicidicus (assembly GCF_003665435.1). Lineage (NCBI taxonomy): Bacteria > Bacillati > Actinomycetota > Actinomycetes > Kitasatosporales > Streptomycetaceae > Streptomyces > Streptomyces fungicidicus. The sequence goes on along the minus strand of NZ_CP023408.1, from coordinate 778,996 downwards.
GTTGACGAAGAAGCCGATGAGCGGCTCCAGTTCGAGCCGGCCGCGGCCGGCGACGGGTGTGCCCACGCAGATGTCGGTCTGGCCGCTCCAGCGGGCCAGCACCGTCTGCGCGGCGGCCAGCAGCACCATGAAGCGGGTCGCGCCGCGTTCGCGGGCGAGGGCGTCGGCGCGGTCGAGGAGGGCGTGCGGCAGGTCGATCTCGACGGCGCCGCCCCGGCCGGTGAAGGCGGGGGGCCGGGGCCGGTCCGTGGGCAGCTCCAGTACCGGGGCGCCCTCGAGGACCCTTTCCCAGTAGGCGAGTTGCGGTTCCAGGGCGCCGTTTTCGGCGCGGTCGCGCTGCCACACGGCGTAGTCGCCGTACTGCACGGGCAGCGGTGCGGACGGGGCACGCCCGCCCGACCGGCGGGCAGCGTAGTGCCGGCCGAGTTCCTCCAGCAGCACGCCCTTGGACCAGCCGTCGGTGACGGCGTGGTGGAAGGCGAGCAGGACGACGTGGTCGTCGTCGGCCAGCTCCCACACGCCGGACCGCAGCAGCGGCGGCCGGTCGAGGTCGAAGCGGCGGGTGGCGTGGGCCACGGCCAGCCGCCGTACGGCCTCCGTGCGGGCCCGCTCGTCCGGGGCCTGCGGCGCCCGCTCCCAGAGCAGGGGTACGGCGCTCGGGTCGCAGACCTGCTGCACGGGGCGGCCGTCGATCTCGACGAGGGCCGTGCGCAGCACCTCGTGGCGCTCGGCCAGGTCGTCCAGGGCGGCCTGCCACGCGGTGCGGTCCAGGCCGCCGCGCACCCGCCAGCAGTACCGGAGCAGGTACGACTCGCCGTGGTCGGAGGTGCGGTCCAGGAACCACAGGCGTTCCTGCGCGAAGGACAGCGGCAGCGGTCTGGCGCGGTCGACGGGGACGACCTCGGCGGCGCCGCCGACGCGTGCGGCCGCCACCCGCGGGGCGAAGCCGCGGACGGTGGGGTGCTCGAAGACGGTGCGCAGTTCGATCTCCCGGCCGAGGCGCTGGGCGATCCGGGAGACGGCCATGGTGGCGAGCAGGGAGTGGCCGCCGAGGTCGAAGAAGCCGTCGTCGATGCCGATCCGGTCCAGGCCGAGGACGTCGGCCCACACCTCGGCGACGATCCGCTCGGTCTCGTCGCGGGGCGCGGTGTACCCGGGGTCGTCGGTGGGGCGGGTGTGCGCGGGGTCGGGCAGGGCGGAGCGGTCCAGCTTGCCGGACACGCCTACCGGGAGGGCGTCCAGGACGACGAACTCGGACGGTACGGCGTAGTGCGGCAGGTAGCGGGCGCACCAGGCGCGCAGTTCGGCCCGGCCGGGCGCGGCGGGCACGTCCGGTGCGGGCACGACGTAGCCGGTGAGGCCTCGTCCGGTGGCCCGGTCGGGGCGGGCGGCGGCAGCGGCGACCAGCGGGCAGGCCCGCAGCACCGTCTCCACCTCGCCGAGTTCGATGCGGAAGCCGCGGATCTTGACCTGGTCGTCGAGCCGGCCGAGGAACTCCAGTTCGCCGTCGGGCGTCCAGCGCACGAGGTCGCCGGTGCGGTAGAGGCGCCCGCCGGGCGGACCGTACGGGTCGGGCACGAAGCGCTCCGCGGTGAGGGCGGGGCGCCCGAGGTAGCCGCGGGCCAGTTCCGTGCCGCCGATGAGGAGTTCGCCTCCGACGCCTACCGGGACCGGCTCGCCGTCGGCGTCGACGACGTGGACCCGGCGGTCGCCCAGGGGCCGGCCGATGGGCACGGTGTCCCCCGGAGGGCCGGCGGCGTCGTGGGTGGTGGCGGTGACCGTGGTCTCGGTGGGCCCGTACGCGTTGCAGACGCGCACTCCGGGGACGGCGGCGCGCCAGGCGGCGAGGGTGTCGGCGGGGACGGCCTCCCCGCCGAGGACGAGCAGCCGCAGGGAGCCCAGGGCGGCGGCCAGCCGCCGGTCGAGGGAGAGCGTGAGCTCCGACCAGTAGGTGGGAGGCACGTTGACGACGGTGAGGCCGTGCCGCTGGACTATCTCGGGCACCTGGGTGGGCAGCCAGGGCTCGTCGGGCCGCATGACGACGGTGGCGCCGCAGGTGAGGGCGGGCAGCACCTGGTCCAGTGAGGCGTCGAAGGCGAAGGAGGCGAAGGCCAGCACCCGGTCCGCGGAGGTGATCCCGAAGCGCTGCCGGGCGGCGACGACGTGGGAGGCGAGGGCGGCGTGCTCGACGCCGACCGCCTTGGGCCGGCCGGTGGAGCCGGAGGTGAAGATGACATGGGCCAGTTCACGGGGGTGCGGCCGGTGCCGGGGGGCGTCCGCGGCCGGGGGGAGCGCGGTGACGTCCACCGTGACCGGTGCGAGCGGTGCGGCGGCGCCGGCGGTGCCGGGTTCGGTGACCACGCAGGCCAGCCGGGCCTCCTCGGCCATGTACCGCAGCCGCTCGGCGGGCAGTTCCGGGTCGAGGGGCACATAGGCGCCTCCCGCCCGCCAGACGCCCTCGATGGCGGCGACCGACCACGGTCCGCGGCGCAGGAGCACGCCCACGGGGTCGCCCGCGGTGACCCCGGCGGCGCGCAGCGCGGCGGCCAGCGCGCCGGTCATGGTGTCGAGGCCGGCGTAGCTGACGCTGTCCTCGCCGCAGCGCAGCGCGGTGGCGGCCGGGTCACCGGTGAAGGCGACCGGCGGTGCCGGCGCCGCGGGGTGTTCGGGGGCCCGGTGCCAGTCGGGCCGGGGGCGGCCGCGGCCGGCGGGGCCCTCGGGCAGGGCACGCAGCAGGTCCTGCACGGGTGTCCCGGGGTCGGCCAGGACGGCCCTGAGCAGGGCCGGGTAGGAACGGGCGAAGGCGCGCATGGTGGCCGCGTCGAAGAGCGCGGTGGCGTACTGGAGGACCGCGGCGACGCTGCCGTCGGTCCGCAGGGTGAGGTCCAGGAAGACGTCGAGCGGGGTCTCGGTGAGCGGCGGCTCGACGAGCGTCACCTCGAGGCCGGGCATCCGTACCGGCCGGATCGGAGCGTTGAGCAGGGTGAACGAGGCCTGGGCGAGCGGGTGGCGGGACAGGTCGCGGGAGCCGCCGAGGGCGGCGACGACCAGGTCGAAGGGGGCCTCGGCGTGGGCGAGGTCCACCGGCACGCGGCCCTGGGCCCGGTCCAGCAGGGCGCCGAAGCCGGGCCTGCCGGCCAGGTCGGCGCGGAGCACGACGGTGTTGACGAGGGGCGCGATGAGCCCCTCGGTGCCGCGCCGGGCCCGGTCGGCGAGCGTGCTGCACACGGCGACGTCGGTACGGCCCGCCCAGTGTCCGAGGAGCGCCTGGTAGGCGGTGAGCAGGAGGGTGTACCGGGTGACGCGCCGGGAGCGGGCGAGGGCGTCGACGGCGGTGACCAGGTCGGCCGGCAGGTCGAAGCGGACCACGTCGCCGGAGCCGTCCCAGACCCGCGGACGCGGCCGGTCGGTGGGCAGGTCGAGCGGGGTGAGACCGCTCAGCCGCTCCCGCCAGTGGCCCAGGAGGCGTTCCAGCCGTTCGCCGCTCAGCCGTTCGGACTGTGCGCGGGCGTGGTCGGCGTGGCGCAGGGCGGGCGGGGCAATCTGCTCGCCCCGGTAGCCGGCGGCGAGTTCGTCCAGCAGGACGCCCCATGACCAGCCGTCCACGGCGATGTGGTGCACCTCGACGAGCAGCAGGTGCTCGTCGGGCGCGACGCGGGCGAGCACGGCCCTCAGCGGATGCTGCGCGGACAGGTCGACGGGGCGTCCCAGGCGGCGCGCGAACAGGTCCTCCGGCCCGTCCGCCCCGACCCGTTCCAGTGCGACGTCCGGGGGCGGGTCGACGACCGGCACGGGCTCGCCGCCGACGGCGCGGAACCGGGTGCGCAGCACCTCGTGCCGCGCCACGATCCCGGACAGCGACCGCTCCAGCCGGTCCGCGTCCAGCGGGCCCCGCAGTCGCAGGACCAGCGGGAGCATGGATCCGGTGGAAGAACCGGCCAACTGGTCCAGGAACCACAGGCGGCGCTGCGCGAAGGATGCCGTGTCGGCGTCGACGTCGTTCGGAGCCTTGTCGTGGGCCGGTCCTGCTGTCACTGTGAGCCTCCAAGCGGTGTTTTGCAGCAGACTGCCGCCGGTGGCGCGGGGCCCATAGGGAAGAAGACGCAGCACCGCGAGCAGAGCCGGCCGCGCTCGTGGAGGCGCTGGTCCCCCGGCTCCGGAAGAGGCCCCTCCGCGTCGCCTGTGGAAACCGGAGAGATCGCCCGTGGGAAACCGAAGAGGACGGGACCCCTTGCGGGTCCCGTCCTCTCGGGGCAGGTGCGACCGGGTGCGGGTCAGACCGGGATCAGGGTCTCGTCCCGAGTCTCCGCGGCCAGCTGCCGGTTCAGCTTCTCGCCCTCGATGTCGAGGTCGGGCAGTGCCTTGTCGACGGGCTTGGGCAGCCACCAGGCGGCCCGGCCGAGCAGCGACATCACCGCCGGGACGAGCGCCATGCGGACGACGAAGGCGTCGATGACCACGCCGACGGCGAGGGCGAACCCGATGGACTTGATGATCGGGTCGTCCATCAGGACGAAGCCTCCGAACACGGACGTCATGATGAGCGCCGCGGCCGTGACGACGCGGGCGTTGTGGCCCATGCCGCTGACCATGGCCGCCTGCGGGTCGGCGCCGTGGACGAAGTCCTCGCGCATGCGGGAGACGAGGAAGACCTCGTAGTCCATGGCGAGGCCGAACAGGATGCCGATGAGCAGGATCGGCAGGAAGCTCACCAGCGGGCCGGGGGTGTCGACGCCCACCAGGCCGGCCAGGTGGCCCTCCTGGAAGATGGCGACGGTGACGCCGAAGGTCGCGCCCACGGTGAGCAGGAAGCCCAGGGCCGCCTTCAGCGGCACCAGGACCGACCGGAAGACCAGCATGAGCAGCAGGATGGACAGGCCCACCACCAGGAGCAGGTACAGCGGCAGGGCGTCGGCGAGCTTCTCCGAGACGTCGATGCCCAGGGCGGTCGCGCCGGTGAGGGCGATGTCGGCGCCCTCGATGCCCGCGACCCGGTCGCGGATGTCGTGGACGGCGTCCTCGGTGGCGACGGCGGTCGGGCCGGCCTCGGGGATGATGGCCAGCAGGGCGGTGGTGCCCTGCTCGTTGAGCTGCGGCGGGGCCACCGTCAGGATGCCGTCGGTTTCCTTGATGAGGGCGGTGGCCTTCTCGGCGGCCGCCCCGGTGGACTGCGCGTCCTCGCCGTTGACGACGGCGATGAGACGGCCGTTGAAGCCCTCGCCGAAGCCCTCGGACGTCAGGTCGTACGCCTCGCGTGCGGCGGAGCCCTCGGCGGCGGTGCCCGCGTCCGGCAGGGCGATGCGCATGTCCTGGGCCGGCAGGGTGAGCGCGCCCAGGCCGAGGATGCCGACGACGAGGAGCGGGACGCGCAGCTTGGTGACGAGCCTGCCCCAGGTGAAGCCGAAGCCCTCGGCGGCGGTGCCCTCCTCGGTGGGGGGTCCGTCGGCATGGCGCTGCTTGCGCGGGAGGACCTTCCGTCCGGCGAAGGAGAGGAAGGCCGGCAGCAGGGTGAGGGCGACCAGCACGGCGACGGCGACGGTGCCCGCCGCGGCGAGGCCCATCACGCTCAGGAAGGGGATGCCGACGACGGAGAGTCCGGCGAGGGCGATGACGACGGTGACACCGGCGAAGACGACGGCCGAGCCGGCGGTGCCGGTCGCGCGGCCGGCCGCCTCCTCGGGCTGGAGGCCTTCGGCGAGGTACTGGCGGTAGCGGGAGGTGATGAACAGCGAGTAGTCGATGCCGACGGCCAGGCCCAGCATCAGTGCCAGGACGGGGGCGGTGGAGGTCAGTTCGATGACGCTGGTGAGGGAGAAGAGGCCGGCCATGCCGACGGCGACTCCGATCAGCGCGTTCAGCAGGGTCATGCCCGCGGCGACCAGCGAACCGAAGGTGACGACCAGGACCACCGCCGCGACCAGGACGCCGAGCGCCTCGGTGGAGCCGATCTCCACCTCACCGCCCATGACCTCGCCGCCGTGCTCGACGCGCAGGCCCTCGGCGTCGGCGCCGACCTCCTCGTAGGCCGCCTTCTGCTCGTCGGGGACCTCGTCGGCCGGCTTGTCGAACTGCACCTGGATCAGGGCGTAGCGGCCGTCCTGGGAGACGGAGCCGACCTGGAACGGGTCCATGGCGGCGGTGACGCCGTCGATCCCGGAGGCCTCCTTCACCACGGGTGCCACCGCGGCGGGGTCCAGTTTCGTCCCTTCGGGCGCGGCGACGACGATGGTGCCGGTGGCTCCGCCGGCCTGCGGGAACTGCCGGTCGAGGTCGTCCAGCGCACGCTGGGACTCGGTTCCCGGCATGGAGAACTTGTCGCTGGTCGGGCCCATCAGGGTGGCGGCTCCGACTCCCAGCAGGGTCAGCAGGAGCAGCCAGACCGCGGCTATTCGGCCTCGTCTGCGGAAGGAGAACCGCCCGAGCCGGTACAGCAAGGTCGCCATGGAGGAGAGGTCTTTCCGTTAGGGGGTCAACTGGGGGTGTGGTCAAGCGTCCGCAGCGCACTGCGGATCATTTCGGTACGCAGCACCTCGTCCGGCGCCACCTCGTCGTGGGTGGCACTGGTGATGAAGACGGCGCCCACCACCATCCACGCCGCCACCCGGGCCGGTGCCTGCGGCGAGCGGCCCGCCAGCGCGTCCAGCAGCCCGTCCGCCAGCTCCACGACGTTGAGGTCCTGGTGGCAGGACATCTCGGCGACGTGTTCGAAGAGGAGCCTGACCTCGCCGCGGAACCGCAGCGTCAGGTCGACGTACCCGACGACGGTCTCCTCCACCAGCCGGCCGCCCTCCAGCCCGGCCACGCGGTCCAGCAGCGCGGCGAGGGCGTCCTGGGCGGGGGTCAGCAGCTCGGTGAGGATCTTTTCCTTGCCGGCGAAGTGGTAGAGGAGTGACGCCTTCGAGCAGCCCGCGTCGGAGGCGATGTCCTGCAGCGAGGTGCCGCGGAAGCCGTGCACGGCGAACAGCCGCAGTGCCGACTCGAGGATCTGGCCGCGCATGGCGGAGGCGGAACGTGCCATGCGCTCACCATAACTGTCCGATCGGTCAGTTCTGACCGATCGGACAGCATGTCGCTGTGACGTGTGTCATCCTTCCCGCGCCCGAAGGCTGCGCGGGGCGCGGGCGTGGTCCGCCGCGCGCCGGTCCGGGACGGGCCGCGCCCGGCCGACGTGCGGCCCGGGCGAAGCTCCGCGACCCTGGAGGTCAGGAGCAGTGCCCCGAGGAGCACCCATGGACCGGGAAACGCAGCGACGCCTCCCTCATGTCCGGGCGGCGGTCGGCCGGACTCGGCGCCGCCCTCGGGTGGGCCTCGGGGGCGACGCGGCCCGGAGGGGCAGGTCGGCGGCCTCCCGCCCGGCATCGCGGAGGATCCCGGCCGCCTCGCCCCCGGCGGAGCGGCGCGGCCGGTCCGGAATTCACCACAGTGCCGTGGCGCTCGCGTGCCCGGAAGGGAAGGAGGGGGACAGTGACCGTGCCAGGCATCGATTACGCCGCGCTGTTCGCCGCCACGCCCAGCCCCTACCTGGTACTGGATCCCGACCTGGTGATCGTCGAGGTCAATCAGGCCTATCTGGAGGCCACGCAGCGGACCAGGGACAACCTGATCGGACAGCTCGTCTTCGACGCGTTCCCGGACAACCCCGCCGATCCCGACGCGGACGGGGTGCGCAATCTTGGTGCGTCCCTGCACCGGGTGCTCACCTCCCGCACCCCGGACACCATGGCGCTCCAGAGGTACGACATCCCGGTCATGAGCCGGCCGGGGTCCTTCGAGGAGCGCTGGTGGTCCCCGATCAACACCCCGATCCTCGGCCCCGACGGGAACGTGCACTGGATCATCCACCGTGTGGAGGACGTGACCGCGTTCGTGCAGTCCCGCGCCGGCGGCACCGAAACACACCTGCTGTCAGTGCTCACCGAACGGGAGACCCTGGAGGCCGAGCTGTACGCCAGGGCGCGCGAGCTGCAACTGCTCAATGAGGAGCTCCGCCAGGCACACACCCGCGAACGCCAGGTGGCCGTCGCCCTGCAGGAGGCCATGCTCCAGGCACCCGACCTGGCCCGGCACGACAACGTGGCGGTCCGGTACCTGCCCGCGACCGGATCGCTGAACGTGTGCGGCGACTGGTACGACCTGGTCGACCTGCACGACGGCCGCTTCTCCGTGGCGGTCGGCGACGTCGTCGGGCACGGACTGGAGGCCGCCGCCGTCATGGGGATGCTCCGCAGCGCCCTGAGCGCCGCCGTCCGGGCCCTGGAACGACCCGCTCAGGCGCTGGAGGTACTGGGTCTGTACTCCCGCTCCGTCGAGGGCGCTCTCAACACGACCGTGGTCAAGGCGCTGGTGGATCCCACCAGCCGTCTGATCATCTACAGCAGCGCCGGCCACCCGCCCCCGATCCTGCTGAGCTCGGACGGCACCAGCACCCTGCTGGACCAGGCGACCGACCCGCCGCTCGCCGTCCGGCCCCAGCACGTGCCCCGGCCGCAGGCGAGTGCCACCTACTGCTCGGGCGACACGCTCGTCCTCTACACCGACGGCCTGATCGAACGCCGGTACGAGGACATCTACGCCGGTATCGACCGGCTGACCGAAGCCCTCGGGCAGTGCGGCGATCTGGCCCCGGAGCTACTGGCGGACAGTCTCCTCGCCCGTCTCGGACTGGCCGGCGGCGGCCGTGACGACATCGCCCTGGTCGTCGTACGTCTGTGACTGCCGCGCGGGGGGCGAGCACCCGGGGCGGCCATGGGGCGTAGTACCCTCTGCACGATGCCGAGGATGACGCCCACGCCCCGAGCGACCGCCGTACGACGGGCCGTCGCGGGGGACGCCAAGCGGCTCACGCGGCTGGTGCGCGGCTCACGCGCCTACGGGGGACCGTACGCGGCGATGGTCGCGGGCTACCGGGTCGGTCCCGACTACATCGAGTCCCACCGGGTCTTCGTGGCCGTCGACACCGGTGATCCCGCGGGCCGGGTGCTCGGCTTCTACTCCCTGGTCCTGGCGCCGCCGGAGCTGGACCTGCTCTTCGTCGCCGACGGGTCGCAGGGCCGCGGCATCGGGCGGCTGCTCGTCGAGCACATGAGGTCCCAGGCGCGTGCTGCGGGGCTGGACCGTGTCCGCGTCGTGTCGCATCCTCCGGCCGAGGGCTTCTACCGCAGTGTGGGCGCGCTGCTCACCGGCACCGTCTCCGCGAACCCGCCCGCGGTGGCGTGGGATCGTCCCGAGCTGGAGTTCCCGATCGCCTAGCCCCCCGGCGCGCCCGGCACCCTCACGTCAGCAAGTCACCGAACTCGGACGCCGTTTCGCCGTACCGGACGTTCCATCCCTCGACCACGGCCGCCTCCAGGACGCCCGTGTCCACGTCCTCCAGCAGACGCGGCGACGGCTCACCCGGCGAGTTCTCGTAGTTGAACGCGATGACGTCCAGGAACACCGGACGCTTCAGCCGTGTGCTGTCCAGCCTCAGCAGCAGCGACTGGGCGAGGGCCGGATAGGGGGTGAACTCGGGGTTGCGGAGCCAGTCGGTGAGGTCCGCCTCCGACACGCTGTGGTCGACGGCCCCTTCCTTCAGCGCGTCGATGAACGCGGTGGGCGATGCCTGCACCTGGAGGAGCCGGCTCAGCTCGCCGCGGCCGGTGGCGTCGAGGTCCGGCGGCTGGGCGATCAGCTTGAACGCCTGCCTCAGCCAGGCCTGTTCCGCCAGCCGGCGCGTCGCCGGATCGCTCCACGGCTCGGGCGACGGCCTGCGGAACGGCGCGGGCACACGCCAGTACCGCTCCGTGATCCGGCGCAGGCAGTCACCGAACCTCTCGACGTCCTCGGGGTGGATTCCCTCGGCCCACCCCTGGGCGGTGAACACGGCGGTGGCGGAAGCCGTCGTCCCGTCCCCGCCGACCGTGACCACCGCGGGCGCCTCGTAGCGCTCCCCGCCCCGGGAGGTGAGCGTGAGCTCGGACATGACCGGCTCGATCGAGTAGTCGAGCGTGAACGCGTTGCCGTCCACGGAGATGCCGACGTTGCCGCTCGGCGCGGCGAGCGGCACGCCGCCGACGGTCCAGGCGATCGTGGGCTGCGGGTCGACGGGCTCACCGCTGCCGCCGAAGCCGGAGGCGCGCAGACCGAGGCGGGCGGTCGTCGAGGTGGCGAAGGTGCCCCGGCGCACGGTGTCGCCGCACGGCGTCGTGGTCTCCCGGACCTCGCCGACGGGTCCGACCACGTCGTCGGTCTGGAGTCCCCGGACGATCTCGACCGCCTTCGCCGCGCCCGCCGTGACCGACAGGTCCACCCACTGCCGCCCGGGATCGACGGCCACGGTGCGCACGACGAGCGGTGTCGTCGCGACGGCGACATCGGTGTCCGGCGACGCCGTGGGCACCGATCCCCGGTACCAGGCGCGCGGCCCCTTGCCTGCGATGCCGACGACCGAGTGGACGACCACTCCCTCCCGCGAGAGGCTCGGCCCCAGGGGGTCCATGCCGGCGTCCCAGCCCTCCGGGACGCGGTACTCGACGTAGACCCGGCCCACCCCGTCGGCCGGTTCGCCGGGAGGACGCAGCACGAGCAGGCACCTGCCGTTCGGCGCGGACGCCGGCACGATGCGCGCGGTGAACGGTGCGCCGGGCTGGGGGAAGGGCGCCTCGATCACCCGGCCGGTCAGCGCGTCCGGCATGAACAGGTGCAGGTTGGCGCGCGAGAGGTGGGGCCCCATGGCGAACGCCCCGGGGTTGGGCCAGCCGGCGACCGGCGGTCCGGTGAAGGTGGGCAGGCCGGAGTAGAACGGCCCCGGGCCGAGGAAGCGGCCGGCGAAGGTGGCCGACGACATGAGGTCGTAGGGGGAACCGTACTCCTGGCCGACGACGACGGTGGCGTCGGCCGGATCCCAGTCGGTGCCGTTGTTGTCGAGCCCGAAGGTGTGGTCCAGGCCGAGGACATGGCCGACCTCGTGGCACATGAAGGTGAGGTCGCTGGACATCACCGGCAGCACGGCGACCGGCAGCCCGTCGACCGAGGTCGCGCCGCCGTCGAAGCCCTGGGTGATCGTGGCGGGCTGGCCGGGCTGCCCCGCCTGGGGATTCGGGACGGCCCGCTGTCCCGGGTGGGTGATGACGATCAGACCGTTGAGGCCGGGCCACTCCGGGGGGTCGGGGAACCGGGCACGCAGCGCGTCGACGGCGGCGCGGGCCTGGGCGGCCCGGGAGGTGTCGGCCCCGAGCGTCATGTCGACCCACGGGAACATCGACGAGTCGACGAAGTCGAGGTGACCGAGGCTGGTGTCCTCCCAGAACCGCAGCAGGGCGTGGTCGCCGGTCATGAGCGTGGTGATGCAGGCGGGGTCGGGGATGACGGGCACGGTGGTGTCGTGCCGGACCCGGATGATGCCGAGACGGACGGACTTGGCCATGATTTCGGCTCCTTGTCGGAACGGCCGACGCGCCCGCATCCGGTGGAAGTCCGACACCGTGCCCGTCTCCCAATTTACCGAGTGGTCCCGCGCCTCGCAGCCGCTCGGCCCGTACGACGGGTTTCTGCGGCACGGCCGGCACGAGGGCATAGGGCTGTTGATCCGGGGCACCTGAAGATCTGCTCGGCGCTGCCCGGTGGGGCCGGACGCCGTGAGTGAAGCCACTGTGTCGCGGTGCGGTCGACCGGCCCGCGAGATGGCCTTGAGGGGAGAGGTATCACCATGATCCTTCCGGCGGAGAAGGAACTGCGCGCTGTACTGGCCCGTTTCGCCCAGGCGCGCATCGAGCACGACGTGCGCCCCACGGGCCGTACCAGGCGGGATCTCGAGGACTCGTCCTACACGCTGTGCGTGATGACCGGAGCCCGCACCGTCGAGCAGGCTCTGCGCACGGCCGACGCGCTGCTCGAGCAGTACGGCGCCGGCCGTGTGAACCTCTCCCAGGAGGACGAGACACTCGCCGCGTGACGCACGCTCTTCCGAAACCGGGCCGGCGCCCTGGTGACGGCCCACCGCGGTGGGTTCGTCACCGCGGCGCCGGCCCGGTTTCGGGAGAGCTGCCGCGCCGGCCGTACCAGTCCAGTATCAGGACCGTGGCGTCGTCCTTGAGGTTGCCGTGGCAGGCGTCGAGCACCGCGGCGGTCAGGCTTCGGACGGCTTCTCTCGGATGCAGCGTGCCGGTGTCGTGGACGAGCGCCCGCAGGTCGACGGCGGCGGCGCCGCGGTCCTGCATGCCGTCGGTGAGCAGGATCAGGCGGTCCCCGGGTCTCAGTTGGAGTTCCTGGAGTCGGTAGGGGCTCGGTGCCACCACGCCGAAGGGCAGGTTGACCGCCAGTTCGACCTCTTCGACGGTGCCGTCGCGCAACCGCATCGGCCGGGGATGGCCTGCGTTGACCAGTTCGCAGAGCCCGGTTTCGAGGTCCACGCACAGCAGTTGCCCGGTGGCCAGACCCCGGCTGTGGCTCAGCAGGGCCTGGTGGGCGTGGTTGGCCTGTGCCAGGGCGTCACAGCCGCTGCGGCGTGCGCGTCGCAGTGCGCCGACCAGCAGGGTGGCCAGCAGTGCCGAGTTGGTGTCGTGGCCCATGGCGTCGGTGACGGACAGGTGCAGGGTGTCGCGGTCGAGGGTGTAGTCGTAGGTGTCGCCGCCGATGTCGTCGGCCGGGATCAGCCCGCCCGCGAGGGTGAACTGGGCGGCCTCGCAGCACGGCGCCGAGGGAAGCAGCTGGTGCTGGATCTCCGCGGCCAGGCTGGTCTCGGTGGTGCGCCGGCCCAGATGGTAGAGGTCGGTGAAACGCCGGTCCGTGACGATGATGTAGGCCAGCGCGTGGGCCGCGTCGCGGACCTGCCGGAGCACGGTGTCGTCGGCGGACTGCAGGGTCAGCTCCAGCAGGCCGATGCAGTCGCCCCGGTTGGAGACCGGTGTGATGACGCGCCGTCCGCCCTGGCCGTCGGCTTCCACGTGCTGGCGCTGGCTCTGCAGCACGCGGTCGTAGACGCTGTTCTGAAGGGCGATCGGATCGTCGAGGTCGGCGGCTTCCCCTCCTGTCGCGGTGAGCCGTACCAGGCGCTGGCCGACGAGGTCGACGAACAGGAAGGACACCCCCTCCGCACCGAGCCGCTTGCGCAGATCGCGTGACACGACGTCGACCGACTCACCGGGCGGTGCCCCCTCCGCGGCGGCCAGCAACTCGCCCAGTTCCACATCTCCACCCTTCACAGCAACCTCCCGTCGGCTGCCGCAGCGTTTTCCCCGAGATCCCGCGATCTCACCCGAAACGCCCGTCCTTCCTGGTCGGGGCCTCGGGCCGGCGGTGAGGCACACAGGCGAACGCCGTGGTGCGGCACATGGCCCAATGGGAGGCGGCCGGGTGTGCACGCGCCGCCACCGGGGAACCTGTTCGCCCGGGTCGGGCCCTGCGAGAGGACCACATGTGACAGCGTCGGTGTCAGGAGCGGGCGACCGGGACCCCGGTGCCCGGGAGGACGAGTACGAGCCGGACCCGCACCGGTGGCGGGCCCTGTGGGTCACCCTGGTGGCCGGCTTCATGAGTCTGCTGGACGTCACGATCGTGGCGGTCGCGCTGCCCACCGTCCAGAACGACCTGCACGCCTCCGCCGCACAGGTCCAGTGGGTGGTCTCCGGCTACGCCCTCACCTTCGCCCTCGCCCTGGTCACCGCGGGCCGGCTCGGCGACGCCCTGGACCGCCGTCGCATCTTCCTGCTCGCCCTCTGCGGCTTCGTGCTCTTCAGCGCCGCCTGCGGTGCCGCCCCGAACATCACCCTGCTAGTGGTGGCCCGCCTCGCCCAGGGGCTGGCTGCGGGCTTCATGGCACCCCAGAACTCCGCGTTCATCCAGCAGTTGTTCCGCGGCGCCGAACGCGGGCGCGCCTTCGGCTACTTCGGTGCGACGGTCGGCATCTCCTCGGCCTCCGGCCCTCTCGTCGGCGGCACGATCCTCGCGCTGGCCGAGACCCAGAACGGCTGGCGCTGGATCTTCTACGTCAACATTCCCATCGGGATCCTCGCCGTCCTGCTCGCTCACCGCCTGCTGCCCCGCACACGACGTTCGGCGAAGGGGCAGGTGGACGTGCTCGGCGTGCTGCTCCTCGGGCTCGGCGTCTTCGCACTCATGTATCCGCTGGTCCAGGCGGAGGCCGGCGGACTGGCCCGCCTGTGGTGGATGTTCTTCGTCGGCCTCGCGGTCCTCACCGTCTTCGTCCGCCGGCAGCGGCGTCTCGTCGCCCGTGGGGCCAGGCCGCTGCTGGATCCGCGGCTGTTCACCACGGTGCGCGGCTACGCCGTCGGCGCCGGCGTCGGCACGCTCTACTTCATCGGTTTCAGCGGCGTCTGGCTCGTCTTCGCCCTCTACTACCAGCACGGCCTCCACTTCTCGCCCCTGCGTTCCGGCCTCGCCGTCACCCCGTTCGCCCTGGGCTCGGCGGGCGCGGCCGTCGTGGCGGGCCGGCTGGTGGACCGGCTGGGCCGTCTGCTCACCGTGTGCGGGCTCGCGGGGGTGATCGCCGGTCTGGGCGGGACCGCTCTGCTGCTGCGCTTCGCGCCGCCGGACACCGCTCCCTGGATCGCCGCCCCGGTGTTGTTCATCGGCGGCGTCGGCGGAGGCTTCGTGGTCTCCCCCAACATCACCATGACCCTCCGGGACGTACCCGTCCGGATGGCGGGCGCGGCCGGCGGGGCCCTGCAGACCGGGCAGCGGCTCGGCGCCGCGGTGGGTACTGCGGCGCTGCCGGGCCTCTTCTATCTGGTGCTCGACCAGAACGACGACTATCAGAGTGCCGTGGTGATCGCGCTGAGCGTCGCCCTCGTCATGATGCTGACGTCGCTCGCCCTGGCCGCGTACGACTGGCGGCGCGACCGTCGGACGCGCGAGCCGCACAAGAAGTGTCCCGAAGAGGTCGCGAACAGCCCCGTGCACGCCCGGCAGTGCTGAGCGGATGAGTATTTCCTGCCACTGTTCCCGCTGCGCCGATGCGAGCGCCGTCGGCTGAATCTTTCACCCAACTCGGGGCGAACAAATCAAGCGACCGTCCCGTGGGGGAATTCCGGCAATCTCGGGTTCACCTGGTTTTCATCCGTACTTCGATGGTGAATGACCAGAAGGGTCATGGTCAGGAATCTGTTCGGTGAGTCAAGATCGCCACGTTGGTACGACTCGCAGGACGGAAGGTTCTCTCCCATGCACAAGAAGTCTTGGGCCGCGTTCGCGACGGGTGCCCTGGCGGTCGCGACCCTGGCGGTGGGGTCGCCCTCCGCGAACGCGGTGGATGTCTACTCGAGCCTGGTGAACTACAAGAGCGGACGGTGCCTTTCACTGGAGGGCGGCGGCGGCACGGCCAACGGGACCAACGCCATCATCTGGAGCTGCAACGGCGGGTACGAGCAGTATTGGTTCCACGCCACCCCTTCGGGCGAGATCCGGAACCTCAAGAGCGGAAAATGCCTTTCTCTCGCGAGTGGCGGCGGTACCGCGAACGGAACCGAAGTGATCCTGTGGACGTGCAACGGCGCCGCCGAGCAGAGGTGGGACTACTCGGGCGCCCACCAGTGGTACAACACGAAGGCCGGCAAGTGCATGTCGACGGCGGGCGGCGGCGGCACCGCGAACGGCACCAAGGTGATCATCTACAACTGCCTGGGCTCGGACGAGCAGCACTGGGACTACGCGGGCTGACAGACGCACCACTCCCCCGACCGGCATCGGCGGGCGCTTGTCGTGCTGAGCAGCCTCGGCATGCTGTTCGGAGCGGCTCGGCCGGCGTCCGCGGAAACACCGGCCGAGCGGCCCTGCGTCGTCGACGGGTCGTCCGCCATGCCCGACTGGACGTGGGCCGGCGCGACCACCGTGGAGCGGCAGCTGACCATGGACGGCGACGCGGACGACCGTGCCGAGCCGCTGATGACATCCCTTCAGCCGCCGGTCGACCCTGCCGTGTACGCGGACGGCGAGCCCGGAGAGGCGCTGTTGCGCCCGGTGGGACCACTGGGGCACCTGGGGCCGCTCGGTCCCTGGGGGCCGCTCGGCCGGTACGGGCCCCTCGGAGAGGCGAGCGCGTACTGGGAAACGCAACTCGACCACCTGCGTCACCACCCGTACTTCGCGTCGCTGCTCGACACCTGGGGCATCGTCGCCCGGCCGGTCCTGGACGAGTCCGGACCGCTCGGTCCCACCGGTCCGGTCGGCCAGGAGGCCTACTGCGAAGATCTGCCCGCGATCAGCGGAGTCTCCGGGCAGCTCCAGGCCGGCGGTGTGTACGTGGGCGGACTCCTCGATCCGGCCGACGGCCGGTACTTCGAGCGGGGAAGGCCGGTCACCAGGGTCGAGGGCGCGGCGCCCTGGGGCGGTGGACAGCGGCGCATGTACGAACTCGTCGAGATGTATCCCGGCGGCCGTGCCCGCGCCGCCGATGTCGCCCTCGACACCTCGTTCATGGCCACCGACGCCACGACGCCCGGCCTGCCGAACGACTACGCCATGACGTCGGCCGAGGATCAGTTCGTCACGGTCACGGTGGTACCGGACCGGGGCTTCGCCGACTTCTCCTGCATGTTCAACGTCCACGGCTTCCACCCGTGCGGCGTCTACCCGGCCCTGGGGGTCCTCCCGAACGGGGCCGCGGTCGACACCGAGGACGTCCTGATCCGCAACGTCTTCCACCTGCCCACGAGTTGGAAGCCGGCGCCGGAGATCACCGACCGCTACACGGTGGAACTCCTCGACGGCGCCGACGAGGTGGTGGCGGAGTCGAGGGCGAGCAGGTATGTCAATTGGCTTCAGATCAAGGTGCCCGCCGGTTCGAATGTGACGGCGCGCGTCACCCTGGACTCGACATGGGACGCGGGGCGGACGACGGCGCGATATCACGTTGTCGTGACGGGATCCACGGACTGGGTCGGTTCCGTCGCATTCTCGGGGGCGCACCAGGCGGGCCCTGGCGAGAGGGAATGATTTCGGCCGCCATTCCGGGCACGAATGAGTATTCGGCGGTTATGGAGTGGCGTCGCCCTGGGTGCGGTCGCGCTCGGTCTCGCCGCGGCGCCGGCGACAGCCGCGCCACTGGCTCCGAGCGCGGTGGGTGATATGTGCGGCGCGGGTTACGCATACGTCCACGCGGAGCCCCACACGGTTGTGCGTGTGACGGCGCCCGCGGTCTGACCGTGGAACCGGGCGGGCTCCGGGCAGCACTCCGCACCCTCGTCGGGTTCGTCCACCTGACGTGCGGCGTGCCGGAGCCCGCCCACTGGTGAAAGTTTTCGGCAAGTGGCGGCCGAACTCTTGAAACTAACTTCCAACCAAGGAAGGCTTCCGTCCGCTTGGCATCCATGACGTCGAGAGGGCGCCGTATGACCACCCCCGTGCACGACCCGGTCGAGGGAACCGCCGCACCGCGCCGGCCGCTCAGGGCGCTGGTGGCCGGCTCGGTGGGCAACTTCATCGAATGGTACGAGTTCGGCGTCTACGGATACTTCGCCACCATCATCGCCGCCAACTTCTTCACACCCGACGGCGGAAGCGATGTCGAGGCGCTGGTCAAGACGTACGCGTCCTTCGCGCTCGCCTTCTTCTTCCGTCCGGTCGGCGCGGCCGTCTTCGGCCGCCTGGGCGACCGGATGGGGCGCCGTCCCACGCTGATCGTCGTCATCCTGCTGATGACCGGTGCCACGACCTTGATCGGTCTGCTTCCGACGTACGCCACTCTGGGCGCGGCGGCACCCTGGCTGCTCACACTGCTGCGCGTGGTCCAGGGTCTGTCCGCGGGAGGCGAGTTCGGCGGCGCCGTCTCCATCATGACCGAGTTCGCCCCGCCCGGCAGGCGCGGGCTGTACGGGGCATGGCAGTCCTTCACCGTGGCGCTCGGACTGCTCGCCGGAGCGGGCATGGCCGCGCTGCTGGCCACCGTGCTGACCGGGCCGGAGCTCGACGACTGGGGCTGGCGGCTGCCGTTCCTGCTGACCCTGCCCCTGGGGCTCGCCGCCCTGTGGCTGCGGCTGAAGCTGGAGGAGACCCCGTCCTTCCGGCGGACGCGGACCGGGCCCCCGGAGAAGGAGGGCCGCCCGCCGGCGGTGACGCCGCCACCCGCCCCCGCACGTGAGGTGGCCAAGGCCATCGTCCTCGGCGCCGGACGGCTCATGGGATGGTCGGCGGCCGGCTACACCTTCCTCGTCGTCATGCCGTCCTACCTCCAGAGCACGCTCAACGCCTCGTTCCAACAGGCCCTGGTCGCCACAGTCCTCGCCAACCTGGGCTTCGCGGCCTCCATCCTCCCGGCGGGCGCGCTGAGCGACCGGATCGGCCGGCGTGCGGTGATGGTGACCGGCGCGGTCCTCGTGGCCGTCCTGGCGTTCCCCCTGATGCATCTGCTGCAGGACGCCGGCTCCTCGACGGCCTCCAAGAGCCTCGCGGTGTTCGTCGCCGGTGCCGCCGTCGGGCTGATGGCGGGGCCCGGGCCCGCCATGCTCTCGGAGATGTTCCCCACCAGCGTCCGCTACACCGGACTCGGTCTGGCGTACGCGCTGTCCAACGCCGTCTTCTCCGGATGCGCCGGCCTGATCATCACCGAGGCGATCAAGCGGACCGGCAACATCGACATCCCCGCCCACTACGTGGTCGTGACCTGTGCCGTCAGCACGCTCGCCCTGCTCACCCTGCGCGGCGACGACCACCGTCGCGCGTTGCGCGACTGACCGCCGTACGGACCGTGGAAGAGGTGTGAGGATGCGGATGCGGGTCATCGGGCTGATGTCGGGCACGTCACACGACGCGGTCGACGCCGCCGCGGCCGACCTGGTCCTCGAAGGGGACAGCCTGCTGCTGACGCCCCTGGGCATGGTGAGCGCCCCCTATCCGGAGAAGCTGCGGTCCGCGCTGACGGCGGCGCTGCCGCCGGCGTCGACCACGATGAGGGACGTGTGCCGGCTCGACACCCGCATCGGCCAGGCGTTCGCCGCGCTGGCCACCCGGGCCGACCGGGAACTCTGCGACGGGCGCGCCGATCTGATCGTCTCCCACGGCCAGACCGTCTACCACTGGGTCGAGCAGGGCCGGGTGCACGGCACCCTGCAGATCGGCTCGCCCTCCTGGATCGCCGAGGCCACCGGCCGCCCGGTCGTCTCCGACCTGCGTACGCGCGATGTCGCCGCGGGCGGCCAGGGCGCGCCCCTGGTGAGCGTCGTCGACGTGATGTGGCTGCGCGGGCGGCCCGGTGTGCCCGCCGCCCTCAACCTCGGAGGGATCGCCAACCTGACGGTGGCCGGCGCGGCCGGTGATCCGGTCGCCTTCGACACCAGCCCCGCCAACGCCCTCGTCGACGCGGCGGCGCACGCCCTCACCGACGGCCGGCTGGAGTACGACCGGGACGGAGCGCTCGCCGCACGGGGCAGGGTCGACACCGCTCTGCTGCGGGCACTCCTCGACGAGCCGTACTACGCGGAGCCGCCGCCGAAGACGACCGGCAAGGAGCTGTTCCACTGGCCCTACCTGCACACCTTCCTGACCGGCCGTGACCGGCTGCCGGTCGAGGACGTGGTCGCCACCGTCACCCACCTCACCGCCCGCACCGTCGCCGACGCGGTCCGCGCGGCCGGGGCGACCGAGGTCATCGCCTCGGGCGGCGGAACCCGCAACCCCACGCTGATGTCCATGCTGCGCACCGCACTGCACGGCATCCCGCTGCGGACCTCCGACGACCTCGGGCTGCCGTCAGAGGCCAAGGAGGCCTACGCCTTCGCCGTCCTCGGATACCTGACCGCGCACGGGCTGGCCGGCACGGTCCCGGCCTGCACCGGCGCCCGCCGCCCCAGCGTCCTGGGCTCGATCACGCCCGGCAGCGGGGGGCTGCGCCTGCCGGAGCCCGCCGCCACCGCTCCCGTGCGCCTGCGCACGGTACCCGCCTGAGATCCCCTTTCCGGGAAGTCACCGCCGTCGGCCCGGCCCTCCCCACGCCGACCGCGAGGTCGTTGACGCGCCCCACCGTATGCCGACTCGATGCCGTCGTGGAGCGGCCGGTCCGTCCGCGAAACCAAACCTAGACAGGTGTCAAATTCTTGGTTAGGTTGACCGGACTTCACCGCCGGCAGGCAGGACTTTCCCTGAAGCGGCGGGTCACACCTCAACGACGAGGGGATCGACCATGGAACTCGACGGCAGGATCGCGGTCGTCACAGGTGCGGCTTCGGGCATGGGCCTGGCCGCCGTGAAAGCCCTGGCGGGAGCCGGCGCAACGGTCTACGGCATGGATCTGCGGCAGGAGGACCTCGACCGCGAGTTCGCCGGTCTTGAGCGGGTCCGGGGCCACGCCGCGGACGTCTCCGACTCCGCCGCGGTGAACCGCGTCTTCGACCGGGTCCGGGAGGACCACGGCCGCCTGCACGTCCTCGTGAACGCCGCAGGCGTCGCCACACCGAACAGGGCGAAGCAGGCGTGGGTGGACGGCATCAACCACAGAATGACCGAGTCGTTCAAGAGCGGCGAGCCCTACCACCCCGAGTTCCTGGACGGCATCTCCGACGAGGACTTCGACCGCGTCGTCGCGATCAACCTCAACGGCACCTTCTACACGATCCGTGCCGCCGTACCGCTGATGAAGCAGAGCGGCAGCGGCTCGGTCATCAACTTCGCCTCGGTCGCGGGGCTCATCGGACTGCCGATGCCCGCCTACTACCCGGCCTCCAAGGCCGCGGTCGTGGGCCTCACCAAGGCGGTGGCGGCGGAGCTCGCCCCCTTCGGCGTCCGGGTCAACGCGCTGGCCCCGGCCGGCATCAGGACGGCCATGCTCACGGCGTCCGGCGACGACCACGTGCAGGCACTGCTCTCCCTCCAGCCGCTGAAGCGCCTCGCCGAGCCCGACGAGATCGGCCGCACGGTCCTCTTCCTCGCCTCCGACGCGGCGGGCCACTACACCGGTCAGACGCTGGCGCCCTCCGGCGGCGCCCTCATGCTCTGACCCCCTTCGACCATCTGACGGAGAACATCCAGTGCAGCACACCGAGGCCCCGAAGCCCACGGTCGTCCTCACCGAGACACCCGGCGTCGAGCGCCGCTTCCTCGAGGTCCTGGACGACACCATCCGCGCGGACATCGAGAGCGGGGCGTACCACGGGGCGAACGTCATCGTGGCCCGTCACGGCGAGATCGCACTGCGCGGCAGCTACGGAGTGGCCGACGTCGACACCGGCCGCCCGACCCGGCGCGACGACGTCTACCGCATCCTGTCCATGTCCAAGGGCTTCACCAACGCCCTGGTCCTCCGCGCCCTCAGCGAGGGCAGGCTGATGCTGTCGACCCGCGTCGTCGACCTCGTCCCCGAGTTCTTCGGCACCGAGCCGTTCCGCGCGGCGCGCAAGGACCGGATCAACCTCGCCCACCTGCTCACCCATCGCGCCGGCATGCCCGCGACGCCCAACCCGGGTCTGGGCCCGGAGGGTTTCGCCGTGCTCGCCGACGTCATCGAGGCGCTGGCCGGCGTCGACGTCGTGCACGAGCCGGGCACGAACCTGAACTACTCGGCGGCCATCAACCACGCGCTGATGGGCGAGATGGCCCGCCGCGCCTACGGTGCCGACTCGTTCCGGGAGCTCATGCGGGAGAAGGTCTTCGGCCCCGCCGGCATGACGCACACCAGGTTCGGGATGCCGGCCGAATGGCGTGACCGGGGCGTACCGCTGAAGGTCATCGTCGCCAACGACTCCTGGCTCAAGCCCGAGGACATCGAGTGCCTCAACGGGGTGATCGACCGCGAGGACGCCGAGATGCCCTGGGTCGGCGCGGTGTCCACCATCGACGACGTCTTCGCCTTCACCGAACTGCTGCGCAACAAGGGGCGCACCGCCTCCGGGGAGCAGCTCATCGGCGAGTCGGTGCTGGACTTCGCCACCACCAACCAGACCGGCGAACAGATCAACGACCTCTACGGCATGGTCGCCGCCGCCCGCAAGTGGGACCTTCCCCCGGGCAACATGGGCCTGGGCATGGCCCTCGCCGGCACGGGGACGCACGCCCGCTTCTTCGGGCCGTTCGTCTCGCCGCGCACCTTCGGCTCCTACGGCGCCGGTTCGTCCCTGCTGTGGGTGGATCCGGTCTCGGGCATGTCCTTCTGTTTCCTCTCCTCCGGAGTGATGGACGAGGGCGACAACGTCGCCCGCTTCCAGAAGCTCTCCTCGATCGCCGCCTCCGCGGCCGTCACCTCCGTCCGGCCCGCGAAGGGAGCAGGTTCGTGAAGTCACCTCAGGACGAGGCCCGTTCCGTGGGCCGCTGCCCCGTCGCCCACGGTTTCGACGCGATGGGTGACGACTACTACCGGGACCCTGCCGGTCATCTGGCCACGGTCCGGGACACCTCGCCGGTGTTCTGGTATCCGCACCTGAACGCCTGGATCGTCACCCGCCGGGAGGACTGCCTCACCGTCCTGTCGGACTGGCAGACGTACTCGTCGGCCGCCAACTCGGCCGCCGACGTGCCGGCGAAGCACCGGGAGGTCTACCCGCCGGACCTCGTGGCGAAGATGATCGTGGGGCAGGACCCGCCCGGGCACACCGAGACGCGTTCCGTGGCCCAGCGCGGCTTCGTCAAGGAGCGCATGGACCGGCTGCAGCCCGAGATCGAGGCCAGGGCGCACCGCATCATCGACCGGTTCGAGAACAACGGCTCCGCGAACCTGCTCGAGGAGTACTCGCTGGAGCTGACCACCCAGACCATCATGGCGCTGCTGGGCCTCGGCTACGAACACGAGGCGATGATGCGGCAGTTGCGCGACGACCTGTTCGCCGTGCTGTCGTCCGCGCACGAGCCGCTGCCCGAGCCGGCGCGCTCCGAGGTGTGGGACCGCTTCGTCGAGGCCAACCTGAAGCTGCGTGCCATCGTCGAGGAGCGGCGCGACTCCGAGGCCGACGACATCATCTCCGTGATGGCGTCGGCGCGGGCGAAGGACGGCTCGTACGCGCTGCCCACGCCCCAGATCGCCCTCCACGTCTCCGAGTTCGCCGCGGCCGGCACGGACACCACAGCCCAGGCCATGACCAACGCGGTGCTGTTCCTGGCCCGGAACCCGGGGGCGCTCGAGGACGCGCTCGCCGAACCGGAGCTCTGGCCCCGGGTCTTCGAGGAGACGGTGCGGCGGCGCCCGTCCTCGACCTTCACCTCGCGCCGGGCGACGCGCGACGTGGAACTGTCCGGTGTGCGCATCCCGGCCGGTGACATGGTCTGGGTCGCGCTGGCCTCGGCCAACACCGATCCCGGACACGTCGAGCGGCCCTTCGAGTTCGACATCCACCGTCCCGATCCCACCGACCACCTGGCCTTCACCGCCGGACGGCACACCTGTCTGGGCAACCCCCTGGCCCGGGTCCAGGGCGCCACGGGACTGCGGGTGCTTTTCGAACGGCTGCCGTCACTGCGCCCGGACGACACCGACGCGCTCGACTTCCTGCGCATGGCCCTGCTCCCGGTGCGCCGCTCGCTGCGGGTGCGCTGGGACGTCGCGGACGTCGAACGGTCCCGCACGCGGACCGTGCGTACGCTCAACCTCGAAGTGACGGAGCGGACCGAGGCGTCCGACGGCGTCGTCGCGCTGACCCTGAGCCATCCGGACGGCGGGGAACTGCCGCCGTGGAAGGCCGGGGCCCACATCGACGTCCATGTGCCGGGCGGCGACGGTGAAGTGCGGGTACGCCAGTACTCGCTCTGCTCCGACCCGGAGGACCGCACCTCCTACCGTGTCGGCGTGCTGCGGGAGCAGGACGGCCGGGGCGGTTCGGCGGCCGTGCACGACACGCTGACGGCCGGGTCCCGGGTCACCGTGTCCTGGCCGCGCAACAACTTCCGGCTGCTGCCCTCGCCCCGCTATCTGTTCATCGCGGGCGGCATCGGTGTCACGCCGGTCCTGCCCATGATCCGGGAGGCGGAGCGGGCCGGCGCCGAGTGGGAACTCGTCTACGGTGGGCGCACACAGACGTCGATGGCCTTCCGTGACGAACTGGTTGTGCACGGCGGGCGCGTGACCGTGGTCCCGCAGGACGAGCTCGGGCTGATCGACCTGCCCGGACTGCTCGGCGAGGTGCGCGAGGGGACGCTCGTCTACGCGTGCGGGCCCGAGCCGCTGCTGCGGGCCGTGGAGGAGAACACCGCCCACTGGCCGAAGAACTCGCTGCGCCTGGAGCGGTTCGCTCCGAAGCCGGTGGTGCGGACCGTCCCCGACACGCCGTTCGAGGTGGAGTTCGCCGGGTCCGGGACGGTCGTCGAGGTCGGCGCGGACGAGACGATCCTGGAGGCCGCGGAGAAGGCCGGGCTCCCGGTGGTCTCCTCGTGCAAGACCGGGACGTGCGGCACCTGTGAGACGCCCATCGTCTCCGGCCGGGCCGACCACCGGGACTCCATCCTCACCCCGTCCGAGCAGGAGGCCGACAGAACCATGCTGATCTGTGTGTCCCGGGCCGCGGCCGGCTGCCCCCGCCTGGTGCTGGGCGGCTGACCCCGGACCGTTCCCCCGCTCCCCCATTCCGTCGGGAAGCCCGTTCGCCGGGTTTCCCGACGGAGTCACGCGTCCGGTCAGTCGTCGAACAACCGGGACCACTGCCGGGCGAGCGAGGTGAGGATCTGCTCCTCCCGCTCCTTGTGGCCGCGGATGTACAGGAAGTAGAAGTTGCGTTCCAGGCTCATCATCAGCGTGGTCATGTGGACTTCGCGTTCCACCCGGCGGTCCTCCGGCGCGTCGTCCAGGTGGCGCGAGGCGTGGGCCGACGAGACGCGCCGGATCAGGCCCAGCCATTCCTCGAGTACGTCCGGGTCGATGGCCATGGCCTGGTTGACGGCCTCGAACTCGGTGGCGTACCGCAGCCACATCTCCCTGGCCGTGCCCAGCCATTCCCGCAGGGCCTCGGGGGTCCGCCTCGGCATCCCGTCCAGTGCGACGTAGAGCTCGGCCACCTCGGCCTCGATCTCCGCCATGCGGGCCCTGATGATCTGGGACTTGCTGTTGAAGTACAGGTACAGATTGGCCCGGCTGCTGCCGGCCGCGGCCGCGATCTGGGCCATGGACGTGCGTTCGTAGCCCTGTTCCTTGAAGAGGCGCAGGGCCTCGTCGACGAATCGCTGACGGGTGGCGACGCTCTTGGACGTTCGGTTCGCTGCCATGCGGGTCCCCTGGCTCACAAGGAGAAGCGGTGGGTCACGGGACACTCCTGGGCGGTCGGCGCGGCGGTACGGCACTGCCGGTGCAGTCTAGTGCCGAGGGGGTGCGCGCCGGTCCCGGCCGTCTGCGGCCGCAAGCATCCCGGGCGGTGGGCGGCCGGGCGGGCGGCCTACGCCTCGCCGGGCGATGCTCAGCAAGGGGCGCATCCCTCGCTGACGTACGGTCCCCGCACGCTCCGGAGGGCCGACCGCGTGGGACGATGCCGGCCATGTCAGGTCAGGTCTGGGTGTCACTCATATCGCTGGGCGGCGTCGTCCTCGGCGGCTCGTTGTCCTACCTCGTCCAGCACAGGACGCAGCTCTCGGCGGAGCGGGCCGAACAGCGACGGCAGCGGATCTCCCTGTCGGAGGCCCGGCGAGCGGAGCGGCTGACGCTGCTGGAGCGGTTCGTCGAGGTGGCGGCGGAGGCCGAACGATCCGCCTTCAGCCGCCCTTCCGAGTGGGACGACACCCACGACTGGTTCCTCACCACCCGGGACGTCATGAACAGGCTCTGGGTCGCGGAGCGGCTCATCCGCATCCAGTTCCCCCTGCCCGTGCACGACGCGGCGCGCGCGTACTTCCTCGACCTCAACCGGACGGTGTGGGAAGGCCTGCCCGACGGCGAGAGCGTGCGGGACTACCTGGAGGACAACCGGCTCGCGTTTCTGGACGCGGCCCGGGCGGTGATGGAGTAGCGCGCCGTGGACCGCGGGGCCCCCGGCGAGTCGGTCAGGCAAGGCGCAGGTCGATCCAGGGAATGGTGTCTCCGGGCAGCAGATACCGCTCGGTCTCGGTGAACCCGTGCTCGCGCGCGAACCGCAAGCCGTCCTCGTTCGAGGAAAGGACCACTGTTTCGATCACCTTGGCGCCCGACTCCCGCGCCCGTCGGAGCCCGCGCGCGTAGAGCTCCTCGCCGAACCCCTGCCCACGGTGGGGAGCGAGCACGCGGGCGATCACGGTGGCCGTCAGCGTGTCGTCCGAGGGAGGGCGGACCGTACTGCAGCCGACGAGGACGTCGTCGAGGTACGCCACCTCCAGGTGGTTGCGCCGTGCGCGCTCCCGTACATCGTCCAGGGACAGCAGATGCGTGGGGATGATCTCGTTGTGGACGTGCTGCCAGTCCCTGAGCGAGGCGTCGTCGTCCGGCTGCCGGAAGTGAAGATCAGACATCGCAGCAGGAGACCCGAACACGCCACGGGCGTCAACTCGTTTGTGCCGGGCGGACGAGTCGTTCCTCTAGGACGGCGACAGTCCTAGTGGGTGCCTAGCGTCGCTGTCACCGGCCGACACCGACGGAAGGACCACGATGCCCGAGCAGACCAGCACCGCGCCGGAGGGCTACACCACCGTTGCTCCTTGGGTCGTCACCGACGACACGGGAGCCTTGTTCGACTTCGTCACCCGGGCGTTCGGCGGTGAGGAACTGGCGCGGGTGCGGACCGAGGACGGCTCGGTCGGGCACGGTGAGATCCGGATCGGCGACACCGTCGTGCTGGCCTTCGACCGACGCGCCGACTGGCCCCGCATGCCGAGTCTGCTGCGTGTGTTCGTCGCCGACGCGGACGAGGCGTTCGCGGAAGCCCTCGCGGCCGGCGGCCAGGTCGTCACCGCCCTGGCGGACAACGCCTTCGGACAGCGCGGAGGACGGATCAAGGACCCCTTCGGCAACATCTGGTGGGTCCTCAGCCACGTCGAGGACGTCGCCGAGGAGGTGATGTGGCAGCGCCTGCGGGAGCCCGTGTACGCCGAGGGGATGCGCGTGGCGCAGGAAACACTCGACGCCGAACTCAGCGGCCGGCGCCAGGGACGCAGCAGCGCACCCGTCAGGACGGCTGACTGACCCGGGTGTGCAAGAGCTGACGAAGACCGGCCGGCCGTCTGTAGTCGCGTGGGGACTACGTCCGCCGCGAACCGGAGCCGCTCAGGCGGTCGGTGTGGTCCGCGCGCTTCAGGGCGGGCATGAGTCGCCGTGCGTTGTCGCGGTAGATGCCGCGACGCTGGTGCTCGGTGAACGCGTGGTCGGCCTCGACGGCCGGCACCGTGTAGCCGGTGATGATCTCGGCGGAGGCGGCAGGCCAGTCCGTGCCGAAGAGGATCCGGTCGGCGCCGGCCGTCTCCACCAGGGTGCATGCCGGAGCGAGTGGGCCCGCCGTGTCGTAGTGGAAACGGCGGAGCCCCTCCCGCACACGTGCCGCGTCGACGGGTGGGTCGCAGAAGTCTCCGAAGGCCTCGAGGCGAGTGGCGATCTGCGGAAGGAATCCGCCGGCGTGGGGCAGGACGACGGACAGCCGGGGGTACCGGTCGAGTGTTCCCGTGCGGATCAGGTTCACCGCGGCGCGCGTGGTGTCCAGCAGGAAGTCGCACATGAAGTTCGGGATGCCGGGAACCGTGGGCACCCCCGGTGGTTTTCCCGGAAGGTCTAGTGGGTGGGTGATGAGCACACCGGAACGTTCGTCGACCTCGGCGAGGAAGCGGTCGTACGAGGGATCACCCAGGTAGACACCGTTGTAGCTCGCCTTCACGCTCACTCCGACGGCACCGAGTTCGTCGAAGGCGCGGCGCAGCGCCCACGTGGTGACTTCCGGGTGATCCAGGAGGGCCGGGCAGAGGAAGGCGAAACGTCCCGGGTGTTCGTGCACCAAGTCGGTCAGCGCCTCGAAGACGACGGAAAGACCCTCCCTGGCCTGCGCCGCGGAGCGGTAGCGGTCCTGCATCGTCGGATTGAGAACGGCAATCGCGATTCCCGCCCGGTCCATGAGGGCGAGTGTGGCATCCGCGTCCCAGCGGGACCACCAGGGCAGGTCCTCCCGTCGCACCAGGCCTTCGCGCTCCGCCCAGTCCACCCATTGCGGAGCGGTGAAGTGGTGGTGCACGTCGATCTTCCCGTGCCAAGCGTCGTCGTCTCCCCCGGTGCCGCCCGGGCCGTCCCCGCCCCCGGCAAGAGCACGGGACTGCTGCACGGTGCCGGCTGCGGAGGCCATGGCCGTACCGGCTATGAGCAGGCCGCGCCGGCTCAGGGGCCGCCCTGGGTTCGACATCCGCGCTTCCCTTCGTCGCGCCGTCCCCCTGCCGCACCACGGTGCCCCTGTCGCGGGAACGTGGGCTCGCGGGGCGACGTCATCGGAGGGACGAATACCGCCGTGCGGAGCAGTCGGGTGCCGCCCCGGCGTGGGACAACTGAGCCGCTCGTCCGGAATCGGGCTGCGGATCGTGTCATCGGAACGTGGGACGGGCGGCGTTAATAGGGGTGGAGAGGCGCCCTCCACCCTGTCTGTTCGGAACCCCTCGCCGAGAACCTCCGGGTCAACGGCGTCACCCTCTACGACAGGGCCGGGAGGGAGGTCGCCTCCTTGACCCCCTCCCGGCCCTGACCGCGTCAGCCGCCGCCGGTGCCGCCCTGGCGGCAGGGGGATGCCTGATCCTGGGCGGGGGCAGCCGGGGAGCTCCGCTCCCCCGCCGGGGCGGGCGCGGAGGTGGTGACGACCTTGGAGACACGCGAGTCCCGGTCGAGGTACCCGCCGGTCACGGCGAGGCCGAGTCCGATCACGGCCAGGGCGGCGCCCACCAGGGTGGGTGAGGACCAGCCCCAGCCGGCCGCGATGACCAGGCCGCCCAGCCAGGCGCCGCCCGCGTTGGCCAGATTGAACGCCGAGTGGTTGGAGGCCGCCGCCATCGTCGGCGCCTCGTGGGCCTTGGTCATCAGCAGCATCTGCACGGGAGTGGTGATCAGCGCGCTCAGGGCGCCGATCACCGTGATGACCACGAGCGCGGGAACCAGGTGCTCGATGGTGAAGTGCAGCGCCACCAGGGCAGCGGCGAGCAGGGCGAACCCGCCGTAGAGCGTGGGACGCAGCGCCCGGTCGGTGAGCGGGCCCGCGATGAGGGTGCCGAGTGTCATCCCGACTCCGAACAGCGCGAGGACCAGCGTGGTGGAGGAGTCCGAGATGCCCGTGAGATGGGTGAGCATGGGCACGAGATAGCTGTAGACGGCGAAGTAGCCGCCGAACCCGACGACCGCCGTGGCCAGGCCGATCATCACCTGTTTGTTCTTCATGGCGCGCAGTTCGTGCATGACGCCGGAGTGCGTGCCGCGCGGCTGGTGCGGGATCAGCAGTGCCAGGGCCACGAAGGCCAGGACGCCGATGGCGGCCACGGCCGCGTACGCGTAACGCCAGCCGAGTTGCTGGCCCAGGGCGGTTCCGGCGGGGACGCCGACGATGTTGGCGACCGTGAGGCCGAGGAACATGGTGGAGACCGCGCGGGCCGCCCGGTCGGGCGCGACCAGTCTGGAGGCGACGACGGCGCCCACACCGAACAGTGCGCCGTGGGGAAGGCCGGCGAGGACGCGCGCGGCGAACAGGAGGCCGAAGTTGGGGGCGAGCGCGGAGGCGGCGTTCCCCACGAAGAACACGGCCGAGAGGATCAGCAGCAGCCGCTTGTGCGGTATGCGGGCGCCGATCCCCGTCAGGAGCGGCGCACCGACGACGACACCGAGCGCGTAGGCGGAGACGAGGTTGCCCGCATGCGGCACGGACACGTCCAGACCGTCGGCGATCTGGGGCAGCAGCCCCATGGTGGCAAACTCGGTCGTGCCGATGCCGAACGCGACGACGGCCAGGGCCAGCAGAGCCAATGGCATGGCAGGGGAAAGCCTTCCCAGTAGGGGTTGGTGGGGTGCCGGCAGGGCACCGCGTCACCGGTCACGGCCGGTGCTGCGGTGCCTGGGCGGTACGGGCGGTTCGGCGCCGGTCGTCGTCGTCCGGGCGGTAACCGCATGACCAGCCTGTCAGATCCACTCGGCCCGTCCGTCACCAGGCTCCCCGGCACGATATGGACTGCTCGTTCATTTCATGGTTATATGAACGCGCCGTCCATAAGAGCGTCACGTGCGGACACCGAGGAGAGACCTCATGAGCACCCCCACCACCACCCGCGTCGCCCTGGTCACCGACGGTTCCGGCGGCATCGGCCGCGCCGCGGCCAAGCGGCTGGCACGCGACGGGTTCGCCGTCGCCGTCCACTACGCCGGCAACCGGGCCAGGGCCGAGGAGACCGTCGCCGCGATCACAGCCGCCGGCGGCCGGGCACTCGCCGTGGCCGGCGACGTCGCCGACGAGACGGCGATGGCCCTCGCCTTCGACAGCGTGCGGTCCGCCTTCGGCGGCCTAGACGTCGTGGTGAACACCGCGGGCGTCATGATCCTCGCGCCCGTCGAGACGCTCGACCTCGCCGACCTCGACCGGATGCACCGCACCAACATCCGCGGCACCTTCGTCGTCGGCCAGCAGGCCGCCCGCGCCCTGCGCCCCGGCGGCGCCCTCATCAACTTCTCCACCTCGGTGGTCCGCACCCAGCTGCCCGCCTACAGCGCCTACGTCGCCAGCAAGGCGGCGGTCGAGGCCATGACCCTCGTCCTCGCGAGGGAGCTGCGCGGCCGGGACATCACCGTCAACGCCGTCGCCCCCGGCCCCACCGCCACTCCCCTCTTCCTCCAGGGAAAGGACGAGGCGACCGTCGACAGGCTCGCGCAGGCGGCCCCGCTGGAGCGACTGGGCGACCCCGAGGACATCGCCGAAGTCGTCGCCTTCCTCGCCGGCCCCGCGCGCTGGGTCAACGGCCAGGTCCTCTACGCCAACGGCGGCCTCGCGTGACGCCGCGCAGCCGCCTCTCACACCGGGGGAACGCATGCCCCCGGCCGCAACCGAGCAGGAGCACCACGTGGCAGACGACGTGAACGGCCCGGCGGCCCCGGTGAGCAGGGGGCGCGGACGGCGGCCCGCGGACGAGGTGCGGGCCGACGTCCTGCGCACCGTCGGCGAGCTGCTGCTGACCGAGGGCATGGCCCCGTTCACGTTCGAGCGCGTCGCCAGGGCATCCGGCGTCAGCAAGACCACCCTGTACAAATGGTGGCCCTCCAAAGGGGCGCTCGCCCTGGACGGCTACTTCCACGCCGTGGAGAACACCCTCGCCTTCCCCGACACCGGGGACGTCCGCGCGGACCTGCTCACCCAGCTGCACGCCTTCGCCCGTCTGATGACCCGCACGCCGGGCGGACGCGTGCTGACCGAGCTGATCGGCGCCTCGCAGACCGACGCCGATCTCGCCGACGCCTACCGGCGGCTGTACTCCGGGCACCGCCGCCGGCTGGCCGGCGAACGCCTGCGGCGCGCCCAGGAAGTCGGTCAGATCCGCGCGGGCGTCGACGTGCAGGTCCTCGTCGACCAGCTCTGGGGCGCCGTCTACCACCGTCTGCTCATACCCGACGAGCCCGTCACCGAGGACTTCGTCACCGCCCTGGTGCACAACCTCCTGGACGGGGTCCGCGGCGGGCCGGCTCCCGCCGGCTGACGGTGGCCGG
Source organism: Streptomyces fungicidicus (assembly GCF_003665435.1). NCBI lineage: Bacteria > Bacillati > Actinomycetota > Actinomycetes > Kitasatosporales > Streptomycetaceae > Streptomyces > Streptomyces fungicidicus. Next base: position 747,492 of record NZ_CP023408.1, on the reverse strand, counting down.
CCCCCTCGGCGGTGCTCAGGCGGCGGGGCTGCCCGCTGCCAGCAGTTCCAGCGTGTCGATCACGCGGTGGGAGAAGCCCCACTCGTTGTCGTACCAGGCGACGACCTTGACGTGCCGGCCGTCGACACGGGTCAGGGCCGAGTCGAAGATCGACGATGCGGGGTTCCCGGTGATGTCCGAGGAGACCAGCGGGTCCTCCGAGTACTCCAGGATCCCGGCGAGGGGCCCCTCCGCGGCGGTCCGGTAGGCGCGCAGGACGTCCTCGCGCGTCACGTCGCGCGCCACGGTGGTGTTCAGTTCCACGATCGAACCCACCGGGACGGGTACGCGGATCGAGTCGCCCGACAGCTTGCCGTCGAGACCGGGCAGCACCAGCCCGATGGCCTTGGCCGCGCCCGTCGTCGTCGGCACGATGTTGACGCCGGCGGCGCGGGCCCGGCGGGCGTCGCGGTGCGGCCCGTCCTGGAGGTTCTGCTCCTGGGTGTAGGCGTGCACCGTCGTCATGAAGCCGTGCTCGATGCCGGCGAGGTCGTCGAGGACCGCGGCCAGCGGCGCGAGCGCATTCGTCGTGCAGGACGCGTTGGAGACGATCGTGTGCAGCTCCGCGTCGTACGCATCGGTGTTGACGCCGAACGCCAGGGTGACGTCCGCACCGTCCGACGGGGCGCTGACCAGGACCTTCTTCGCTCCCGCGTCAAGGTGGGCGCGGGCCGCCTTGGCGGCGGTGAAACGGCCGGTCGCCTCCAGGACGATGTCCACGCCCAGCTCGGCCCACGGCAGCTGCGCCGGCTCACGCTCGGCGAGCACCGCGATGCGCCGGCCGTCGACGACGAGGGCGTCGCCGTCGGCTGTGACCGGCCGGCCGAGCCGGCCCGCGGTCGTGTCGTAGGCGAGCAGCCGCGCCAGGGTGGCGGGCTCCGTCAGATCGTTGACCGCCACGACCTCCAGCGTGCTGTCGCGCTCGAGCAGCGCCCGCAGCACATTGCGTCCGATGCGGCCGAATCCGTTGATGGCGATACGCGTCATGTCAGGTGTCCCTTCGTCACCGAAAGGATCGCGCTCGGCGTCGGCCCGCTGACAGTGGCACAAACGCCATGGTTCGCAAGGATCACGCCAGGAGCAGCGGTCCGCCGCGTCACGGCCCGGTCCGGGGCGGCGACGAGGTCGCCTACCCTCTTCCTCGTGCCCGCTTCCCGCCTGCGCCGCGTCTGTGTCCTCGTCCTCGAAGGCGCCAAACCGCTCGACGTCGGCATCCCCGCACAGGTGTTCACGACTCGCGCGAGCATGCCCTACGAGGTGCGGGTGTGCGGTGCGGCCCCGGGGCTGGTCACCGGAGGCGACGGCCTGGCGTACCACGTCGCCCACGGGCTCGACGCGCTGGAATGGGCCGACATCGTCTTCATCCCCGGCTACCGGTTCCCGGACCGCGAGGATCCGCCGCGGGCCGTCGTCGAGGCCCTGGTCGCGGCCCACGACCGAGGGGCTCGGCTCGCGGCCATCTCCACCGGCGCCTTCGCGCTGGCCGCCACGGGCCTGCTGGACGGCAGACGGGCCACCACCCACTGGCACTACATCCGGGCCCTCGCGGCCAGGCATCCGTCCGTCCGCGTCGACGAGAACGTCCTGTTCGTCGACGAGGGCAGCGTGCTGACCTCGGCCGGCGCGGCCTCGGGCATCGACCTGTGCCTGCACATCCTGCGCGGCGACCTCGGAGTCGCCGCCTCCAACCACGCCGCCCGGCGCCTGGTCGCGGCGCCCTACCGCAGCGGCGGCCAGGCGCAGTACGTGCCGCGCAGCGTGCCCGAGCAACTCGGCGAGCGCTTCGCCGCCACCCGCGAATGGGCGCTGCACCGGCTCGGCGAACCGCTCACCCTGGAGGCGCTGGCCCGGCACGCGGCGGTCTCACCGCGCACGTTCTCGCGGCGCTTCGTCGACGACACCGGATACACGCCAATGCAGTGGGTGATGCGCGCCCGCGTCGACGCGGCCCGGGAGTCCCTGGAGCGCTCACGGCGCAGCGTCGAGCAGATCGCCGCCGACGTCGGGCTCGGAACCGCCGCCAATCTCCGTCTGCACTTCCAGCGCGTCCTGGGCACCACACCGACCGAGTACCGGCGCACCTTCTCCCAGCCCGACTAGGCCCTGTTGCGTTCGCCACGACGGACCATGATCCGGAACGTCCGACCTGACCTGCGATATACCCTTTGGTGCACGGTTGTGCGTAGCTCGGCCGACTGCTTGCGCACACCGGTGCGGCGTCGGGCGCACGTCACATTCGAACGTTCAGGAGACCCATGCGCCCCCGAATACCCTCCGTCCCCCGCACACCCTCCCTCCCGCCCGCCGCCCTGGCGGGCGGTGCGCTGGCCATCGGGTTCGGCGGCCTCTATCTCGCCGGGCTGCTGATCACCGGCGGTGAGATCGAGACCGGAACCACGGTGCGCGGCGTGGACATCGGGGGTCTGACGCACGAGGAAGCCGCCCGGAAGCTGGAGCGGGACCTGCCGGCGGCCGGCCCGGGAGAGCTGCGGGTGAAGGTCGGCGAGCGCGCGGGCACCGTCGATCCGCGGCAGGCGGGGATCGGATTCGACGTACCGGCGACGCTCGACAGAGCGGCCTCCACCCGCGCCGATCCGGTCAGCGTCATCGGCGGGCTGTTCCGCAGGGGTGGTGACATCGAGCCGGTCGTACGGGTCGACGAGGACAGGGCCCGCGCGACCCTCGGGGAACTGGCGAGGACACTCGACCAGAAGGTCGTCGACGGCGCCGTCTCCTTCGACGGCGGCCGTGTCGCGCAGACCGCCCCGCGCACCGGGTACGCGCTGGACGTGGACCCCGCGATCGGCACCCTGCGCACCGCTTTCCTGCGCGGCGGGGCCGGCCCGGTCACGGCACTGCCGGCCCGCGAGGCCAAGCCGGAGGTCACCTCGGAAGAGGTACGACGGGCAGTGCGCGAGTTCGCCCGGCCGGCGATGTCGGCACCGGTCACGCTCACCGCGGGCGGTAAGCGGTTCACGGTCTCCCCCGCCGTGCTGGGCGAGCACCTCACGATGCGGCCGGACGACGCCGGCCGGCTCACACCGGAGCTCGACGGCAAGGGCCTGCGTGCCGCGCCCGCGGTGGCCGGCGCCCTCAACGGCCTGCCCACCACACCCCGTAACGCCCGGCTGGGGCTCGACGGCGACAAGGTGGTGGTGGCCGCCGACGCCAGGACCGGCGTGGAGGTCACCGACAAGGCCCTGGGCAAGGCCGTCCTGCCCCTGCTCACCAAGTCGGGGGACGCCCGCAGCGGAGAGGTCGAGACTCGGAAGATCCAGCCGGAGGTCACCCGCGAGAACGCGGCGCGCCTGGGGCTGACCGAGAAGATGTCCTCCTTCACCGTCAACTTCGAACCGGCCGCCTACCGCACCACGAACGTCGGACGGGCCGTGGAACTCATCAACGGCTCCGTCGTCGGTCCGGGCGAGACCTGGAGCTTCAACAGGACCGTCGGCGAGCGCACCGAGGCCAACAGCTTCACCGACGGCATCATGATCTTCGACGACAAGTACACCAAGGCGCCCGGCGGCGGTGTCTCCGCCGTGGCCACCACTGTCTTCAACGCGATGTTCTTCGCGGGCGTCAAGCCCGTCGAGCACGGCGCCCACTCCTTCTACATCGAGCGCTACCCCGAGGGCCGCGAGGCGACGGTCGCCTGGGGGAGCCTCGACCTGAGGTTCACCAACGACTCCGGCAAGGCCCTCTACATCCAGGCCGAGTCCACCGACACGTCGGTGACCATCAGCTTCCTCGGCACCAAGAAGTACGACGAGATCACGTCGGTCAAGGGGCCGCGCACCCAGGTGCGGGAGCCGGGGGCGAAGGTGAGCACGGACGAGCAGTGCGTGCCGCAGACGCCGCTCGAAGGCTTCGACGTCACCGTGGAGCGGGTCTTCCACGACGACGGCCGGGAAGTGAAGCGGGAACCGTTCCGCACGCACTACACCCCGCGTGACGAGGTCACCTGCGAAGCGGCGCCCACCACGCCCTGAGCGTCCGGGGAGCGCCCCGTTTCCCGGCGCTGAGGGGGCGGATCGAGGCCACGGCCCGGGGGTGATTAGGGTCGGGTTCCGGCCATGACGCGGGAGGCCGCAAGAGTTAGTGCCTGGCCCCAGGGGGGACATCTGTGAACACCGGTGTGCAGCGTGGTGCGATCGCCGCCGTCCAAGTGCTCGGGCTCGCCGTGTGGTTCTCCATGTCGGCGGTGGTGCCGAGCCTGCGGAGCGACTGGGGGCTCACGGCCGGGGGCGCCGTGTGGTTGACGGCGTCCGTGCAGTTCGGCTTCGTCGCCGGGGCCGTGGCCTCCACCGGCCTGAACCTGGCCGACCGTGTGCCGCCCCAGCGTCTGCTCGCCGCCAGTGCCGCGGCCGCCGCGGTCTGCACCGTGGTGCTGGCCCTGGTCGCCGACGGACCGGCCGTCGCCGTCCCGTTGCGCTTCATGACCGGGATGTTCCTGGCCGGGGTCTATCCCACCGGTATGAAGCTCATGGCCTCGTGGGCCGGGAGCGCCGGACGGGGCAGGACCATGGGCGTGCTCATCGCCGCCCTCACCCTCGGCTCCACGCTGCCCCACCTCATCGCGGGGCTGGGGTCCCTGCCCTGGCGGGGTGTGCTGCTCGCCGCGGCGGCGGCAGGGTTCGGGGGCTCCGTCATCGCGCTGGTCGTCGTCCGGCTCGGCCCCCACGCGGCGCCGGCCGCTCCCGCCCGCAACCCCGGGTACGCGCTGGCGATGTTCACCGAACGCGGGCCACGGCTGGCCAACCTCGGCTACTTCGGGCACATGTGGGAGCTCTACGCCCTGTGGACCTGGATCCCGTCCTTCCTCCTGGCGGCATCCGCCGCGCGAGACCTGCCGGGCTCGGTGGAGGTCACGGTGTTCCTCACCATGGGCCTCGGCGGAGCGGCCGGCTGCCTGCTCGGCGGCTGGGGCGCCGACCGTTTCGGCCGCCCTCCCGCCGCCCTGGCAGCGCTCGTGCTCAGCGGCCTGTGCTGTCTGCTCTCCCCCTTCTTCTTCCACGCTCCGCCGCCGCTTCTCTTCGCCTTCTGCGCGCTGTGGGGCGCCGCGGTGATCGCGGACTCGGGGGTGTTCTCGACCTCGCTGAGCGAGGTCGCCGACCCCCGCTACATCGGGACGGCGCTCACCGGCCAGACCGCCATCGGCTTCGCCCTCACCGTGGTCAGCATCCAGCTCACCCCGCTGCTGGCGGAGGCCATCGGCTGGGAGTACGCCTTCCTCCTGCTCGCGCCGGGCCCGCTCGCCGGTGCCCTCGCCATGCGCGCCTTCGGCAGGGGCACGGCTCCCGCCCTGCGCGGCGCCTCCTCCTGACGCTCGGCCGCCTCGCGGCCGTCGCTCCGCGCCGGGCGCCGGTCGTAGTGCCCGGGCCGCGGCATCCGCACGACCGCAGTCCCCGCGGTCAGGTCCAGCGTCGTCCGGTTCGGCGGGGCTCCGTCGTCCTCGTTGTCCGGCAGGACCAGCACCGACTGCCGTTCCTTCAGCTCGTGCTGTTTGCCGGGCGGGAGACTCGTCTGCAACTGTTCGAAGTCAGTATCCGCGGGCGGCCCGCGGACAGTCACCCCACCCCCCAGAGGGGCACTTGTTGACGTGCTCCCTGGCCTAAAGTCCAGGGATTCCGGCCTGGGTCGGCTGACCCTTCCGGGGGCTCCCTGCTTCACCGCGCTGTGCCGGGACTTTCGTCCTGGTCTTACCGGCGCTCCACGAGGCGTTTAGCGTCTCCGCCCGTCCGGCGGCGACGATTCTGCGTCCTTCGAACAGGACGTTGCGGGCAGCGTTGTGGTCGCGGTCGTGCACGGTGCCGCACTCGCCGCACGTCCACTGCCGGACGTGCAGGGGCTTGGGGCCGTCCCGGAATCCGCAGGCCGAGCAGACCTGAGAGGAGGGGAAGGCCCGGTCCACCTTGCTGAAGGCGCGGCCGTGCTTGACAGCCTTGTATTCCAGCATCCGTACGAACGCGGACCATCCCGCGTCGTGCACGGACTTGGCGAGCTGGGTGCGTGCGAGACCGGACACCGCAAGGTCTTCCACGTACACCGCTTGGTTGTCGCGGATGATCTGTGTGGAGGCCTGGTGGTGAAAGTCCCGGCGCCGGTCGGCGACGCGGGCGTGCTGGCGTGCGACCTTGATGCGGGCCTTGGCCCGGTTCTTCGACCCCTTCTGCTTGCGGGACAGATCCCGCTGCAGACGCTTGAGCTTCTTCTCGGCCCGGCGCAGGAAGCGCGGGGTGCTGATCTTCGTCCCGTCGGACAGGACCGCGAAGGCGGACAGTCCGAGGTCGATACCGGTTTCGGTCTCCGCCTCGGGGAGGATGTCCGGCTTGGTGTCCACGACGAAGCTGAGGAAGTACCGGCCGCAGCTGTCTTTGGTGACGGTCAGGGACGTGGGTGCGGCCGGGAGCCGGCGCGACCACTCGACCTTGAGATGGCCAACCTTGGCCACATACACCGTGCCGTCGTCCTGAAGGGTGAAAGCGTTGGTGTTGAGGCGGATCGACTGCCGGGTGTCCTTCTTGGACTTGTAGCGGGGAGGACCTGCCTTGCGGCCTTTCCGTTTGCCGCTCAGGCTGTCGAAGAAGTTCTTGTAGGCGGCGTCCAGGTCCCGCAGGGACTGTTGCAGGACGACCGCTGAGACGTCGGCGAGCCATGCGCGTTCCTCGGTGCGTTTGGCCTGGGTGATGCGAAGCCGGGACAGTTCCGTCGACGTCACATACGGCAGCCCGGCAGCGTGCGCTTGTTTCCGGTCGCGCAGGCAGTCGTTCCACACCACGCGGGCGCACCCGAACGCCTGCGCCAGCGCGCGGCGCTGAGCGGCGTTGGGGTAGGCCCGGTAGTTGTAGCGGAGCTGCACACCCAAGACGTTACTACGATTGGTCTCATGGATCAGGAAAACGACTATAGACGTGGCAGGCACGTCGTTTCGGCGATGCATGTGCACTTGGTCTTTGTGACGAAGTACCGGCGCGGGGTCTTCGACGACGAGATGCTGACACGTTGTGAAGAGATCATGCGCAAGGTCTGCGAGGACTTCGAGGCGGAGCTGAAGGAGTTCAACGGGGAACGCGATCACGTCCACCTGTTGGTGCACTACCCACCCAAGGTCGCCGTCTCCAAGCTGGTCAACAGCCTCAAAGGGGTCTCCGCCCGCCGAATACGGCAGGAGCTCACCGGCCAGAGCAACCCCGCCATCATGCATGGGCACCTGTGGTCACCCTCGTATTTCTCCGCATCGTGCGGCGGAGCACCGTTGACGATCGTCCGCCAGTACATCGAGCAGCAAAAACGTCCGCTCTGAAGTCCACGTCAAAGCAGTCTTGAGATGCATTCATCCCCGGCGTGAACGCCGGGGCTTTCTGCAAGAGTCCCGGTAAAGTTCACGGTCTGCTCCGCCGGGAGAGGCCGGCGGTGCTCCGGGGAGGGGGAAGGTGACGGTGCGGGCCTCGGAAGTGTCGCGCGCGGTGGCCGCGGCCAGGTCGATCGCCTCGTCCCTCGGCCTGCCGGCCGACGACGTGACCGTTCTCCATGATTCGAACAAGCTCACGCTGCGTCTGCTGCCCGGCGACGTCCTTGCCCGGGTGGCACCCGTGACGGACCAGGTCGCGGAGTTCGAGGTCGGTCTCGCTCGGCGGCTCGTGGCAGCCGGGTGCCCCGTGGCCGTCCTCGAGCCGCGAGTGGAACCCCGCCCGTATGAGCGTGACGGCTTCGTGGTCACGCTGTGGACCTACTACGAGCCCGTGACGCCCCGGGAGGTCCCGCCCGCCGACTACGCCAGTGCCCTCGAGCGTCTGCATGCCGGGATGCGCGGACTCGACCTCCCGACCCCGCACTTCACCGACCGGGTCGAGCAGGCGCAACGGCTCGTGGCGGACCGCGACCGCACTCCGGCGCTGGCCGACGCGGACCGGGAACTGCTCGGTGACACGCTGCGCGGCCTGCGACGAGTGATCGGCGAGCGCCTCGGCGCGGAGCAGCTGCTGCACGGCGAGCCGCACCCGGGCAACGTGCTCGCCACGAGGAACGGACCGGTGTTCATCGACCTCGAAACGGCCTGCCGGGGCCCCGTCGAATTCGACCTCGCCCATGCGCCCGAAGAAGTCGCCGAGCACTGTCCCGGTGTCGATCAGGTCCTGCTGCGCCAGTGCCGGATCCTCGTACTGGCGATGATCACGACATGGCGCTGGGATCGGGACGACCGCCTTCCGGACGGACGCCGTCTGGGCACGGAGTGGCTCGCACAGATCCGGACCGCACTCGCCCAGGACGGCCCGGACGGCGTCTTCACCCCGGGCGACTGATTCCTCAGCCCTTGACGGCTTCCGCGATCCGCAGGGCGGCCTGGGCGGGCGTGAGGTGTGTGGTGTCGACGACCTCCGCCTCGCGGTGCAGCCAAGTGCGGGCCGCCTCCGCGTAGGGCTCGAGGTGGGCGAGACGGAACGACGAGGGGCCGAGGACGGTGTCCCCCTCGATGCGATCCCTGAGGGTGTCCTGATCGGCGTGGAGAACGAAATGCCGTACGGGGATGGCGTGCTGGGCGAGCCCGGTGCTGATCTCGCGCCAGTACCGCTCCACCAGGACGGTCATGGGCATCACGAGGGTGCCTCCGGTGTACTCCAGGACACGGCGGGCGGTCTCGACGACGAGGGTGCGCCACGGGGGCCAGTGCTGGAAGTTGTCCGTCCCGGGCAGTCCGGGCGTGATGTCCATGAGCGTCTCACCGACCTTCTCGGCATCGAGCACCCGTGAATCGGGGAGCAGTTGCTGCACGAGCGGACCGGTCGTCGTCTTGCCTGCGCCATGGGTTCCGTTGAGCCATACGATCACCGGGCCCACGCTAGCGGGCGGGTGCGCGGCGTCGGGGTGGTTCAGGCGCAGGACCAGGCCGACATGCCCTGGATCCTGGCCAGACGTCTGGCCACGGTGATCTGCTCCTTGCGGGTCGCGAGGTCCGCTCGTGGGGCGTACTTGAGCCCGCCGGCCGCCTCCCAGCTCGACTGCGTGAACTGCAGGCCGCCGTAGTGGCCGTTGCCGGTGTTCGCCTGCCAGTTGCCGCTGGACTCACATGCGGCGATGGCGTCCCAGTCGGTCCCTCGGGGGACGGACGGGGACGCCATCGCTGGGGTGGTCGTGCCCAGAGCAGCCGCGGCGACCAGGACGATCAGGGCTGTCCGGTTCGCACTCACGCGCGAACTCCGCCCGTCGTCCCTCTGCGTACTTCGTCCAGAGATCATAGGAAACAGTTACACCATGCCACCGCCCGATGGCGCGCCGGTGACCGTCTGCTTGCCCCGGACGGGGTACGCGGTGTCCTACGACCGGCCGGAGAAGAAGGTGTTGGCGAGGCGAGTTCTACACCATCCCGCTCAACAGGTTGCTGATGAAGTCCATGACGCCGCACTTCACCGCGTGTCTGCGGTTGCAGTATCGGCGCCACCGGCGCTCTGTCAGCGGGCGGTCGCACCACTTGCATTGATGAGGTGAGGCGGTCCCCCGTTTGCTGCCCACGCACTGATCGTAGTGCGCCCCCGCCCGGTGGGCGGGGGCGCCCTGTTGACGCCGTCAGCGCAGCCACGGGTGCCGGCCGACGAGGGACAGCCGCGTCCAGGCCCCGCCCAGTCCCCAGGTTGCGCCGGCGCCCGCGGCGGCGAGGGCGACCAGGACGACTGCGTAGATCAAGTGGTAGTCGGCGAACGGGTTCGTCGACATGCTCGGCGTTCCGTCCGACAGGTGCCGGGCCGGCGGCCATTCCGCGATCCACATCAGCGCCATCATGGCGGTGCCCGCGATCGCGGCGGGCCACAGGCCGATCCCCGCGATCAGGGCGAGGCCGATACCGAGCAGACCGAGCATGAACAGCCAGTCGGCCCAGGGGGCTCCGGCCCAGTCGTGGAAGGTGGACTCCATCGGTCCGGCGGCGACTCCGCTGAGGAATCCCTTGGTCGGCGAGCCTCCGTCGATCCACCCCTTGCCGGAGGGGGTCGCGTAGCCGAGGCCGAACGCCTTGTCCAGGAACGCCCAGAGGAAGACGAAGCCCGTCAGCAGACGCAGGCCGGCGAAGACGTGCGCGGTGGTGGCGGCGGCCGCCGCGGTCGTCGGGCCGGTGGACGCGGGCGCTGTACCGGTCCGGTGCGGGAACGGAACGTGCCACCCCGGACGACGGTGCGGGTGATCGTGGACTGCCATGACGCTCATCCCCTCCAAGTGGTGCGGGCGAGAGGTGAGTTCCTCTCGGCGCGTCTTCACCGTCTCGCGTCGCCGGTGGCCGGGAGAGGGGCCGCAGGGCCCGGTCAGTGGGTCCAACGTCCCGACTTCTGTGGCCCGTTGCCGACGTGTCAGCTCTTCGTGATCGCCAGGCTCACCCCGTACAGGCTGCGTCCGGCGACGAGTTCGCGCCCGGAGACCAGCTCGGACTCGACGCGGACGAAGACCTCCCGTGCCGAAGGAGCCCAGGACACCGGGCCGGTGACAGCGAGCCGCCGCTGCTCGGCGGTGTCGGTCACCACCCTGGCGGGGCCCGTGACCACGACGCTCCAGCCGGCGTGCCGGTCAGGGTCGATGTCGTCGGCCTCGAAGGCGACCACAGCACCGTCGACCGCGCGCACCAGTTCCGAGTCGGCCGCGGTACGGAGCAGGACGGCTCCGTCGGCGTCCAGCCGGAAGTTGACCGGCAGCACGGCGGGCAGGGCCCGGCGTGTGAAGACGATGCGGCCGACGGGCACCCGGGCCATCAGCCGCAGGCACTCCTGCCGCCCGAGTTCGCGGAATCCGTCACTGGGGTACATCGCCGCCCTTCCTTCGTGTGGTGCCGCCGTTCCGCGGAACGGCCCGCTCTCATCCTTGGGTCAGTTCGTCGGCGACATGGGCCGCCCACGACTCGATCGCCGTGAAGTCGCGGTAGTCCCCGCCCTTGCCGTTGCGGAGGATCATTCCGGCGACCCGTCCCTTCGCGCCCTCCTCGAGGCAGCCGCCGAAGGTGATGTGCTCCCTGGCGTCGAGCCGGGTGGCCGCCTTCCGCACTCCGTGCACGGGCGGGATGTCCCGCTCGGAGGCCGAGGGGTCCAGGGGCCCGCTGCTGAACAGGTACAGCGGGCGTTCGGCCAGTGCGCGGCGGTGCCGCCGCAGGAAGCGGCGGGCGTCCTTCTGCCAGCGCCCGGCGTACAGTCCGCCGCCGGCCACGACGGCGTCGTACGGTGCCACGTCCCGGACCGAGCGGGCGGGCAGGGTCTCGACGGTCAGCCCGTCCTCGCGCAGGACTCCGGCGACGGTCTCGGCGATCCGCTCGGTCGATCCGTTGGTGGATCCATAGGTGATCAGCACGGTACCGGTCATGACGTGCACCTCCTCCGGGGCCATCGGGCCCGGGATCTGCTCCTGTGTCGAGTATCCGGCGGTCCTGACGGAGGTCCCATGGGCTGACCGGGGGTGAAACGAGGGCCGGTCGGCCCAAGGGGGGTGCCGGTTTCCGAGCCGGCGCCGGGCCTCGTCGCAGGGGGCCCTCGGCGGCTAAAGTGCCGGGGCGACGGGAAAAAGGGGGGCGCGGTGGCCAAGGTCAGTATCAGTCTCGACGCGGAACTCGTGGTGGAGGTGATGGTCCTGGCGGGGGTCGGGTCCCCTCAGGACGCGGTCGAGGCGGTCGTACGGGACTACATCGCCCGCGGCCACCGCACGGAGGCCCGTACCGAGCTCAAGGACGAGGCGCTGCGCGAGGTCGACGCCAAGCCTCAGGAGCCGCAGGGCTGAGGGCCGCGTCGGCGGCGCGAAGGTGGTGGGCGACCGGGCCGAAGGAGATCAGGCCGCTGCCGCCGCCGGCCGACTCGCCGTCCGCGGCGGCGAGTTCGTCGTGGGCCCGGCGCAGGACGTCCTCGTGTCCCACGGCCGCGGCCGTGCGGGCCAGTACGCACCAGAGTGCTTCCTGGAGAAGGTCGTGGGGCGGGCGGGGAACATCGGCGAGTGCGTGCCGGGCCCTCTCGGTGTCGCCGGAGGCGGCGAGCAGCAGGGGGTCGAGCCAGGGCCGGTAGGGGCCGGCGTCCAGACCGGCGAAGTCGTCGGGGTCGGGCAGGGTGCCGTCCCGCATGACCGGCACGAGCGCGACGAGGACGGCCGCTCCCCGGGTGAGGCCGGGCATGCCGTGGTTCGCGGTCTCCGCGAGGAGCCCGGCGTAGTGGGGGCGGGCGGCCGTCCAGCCGTCGGTCTCGCAGGTGCGCAGGGCCCGGTACCAGGAGGTGAACACTCCGGCGAGGGGCCGTTCGTTGCGGTGTGCCAGCCGGTCGATCTCCTCCGCCTCCGCGTCGGCCGCCGTGAAGTCACCGAGTCCGGAGAGTGCCTGGAGGCGGACGAGACGGCCCAGCACCTCGTGGCCGGGCAGGTGGTGGTCGACGGCCAGCCGCGTCAGTTCGGCGCCGAGTGCGTTCCGGTGGGCGGCCGATCCGCAGGTGCCGCAGGACTGCATGAAGGCGCCGTTGAGGGCGAACGCGAGCGCCGAGGGGTCGCCGAGACGGCGGGCGAGGCGTACGGCCTCCTGCGCGGCGCGTTCGGCGCGCAGCCGCCACGGTTCGGCGGCGGGGGCGGCGGCCGCCCGTGGAAGCGGGGCGTCCGCGGCGGCGTCGCCGCGTGACTCGACCGCGACCACCGACAGCAGCCGGGCCCGCAGCGCGGGCGGGCCGTCGGGGCCGAGCCGGGCGGCGGCGCGGGCGGCGGCGCGGACCAGGTTCCCGGCGTCGTCGGGATCGTCGGCCCGGGTCCAGACGGCCGGGACGTCGTAGGAGCCGATGATCCTGGCGGCCAGCTCGGTGTCCCCGGTCGTCTCGGCCGCGGCGACCAGTTCCCGCCGGTGTGCGCGCGCCTCCTCCAGGCCGTCGGCGCCGGTCACCGCGAGGTCCCGCAGCAGACCGGCGGTGGCGTGCAGCCGGGCCCGGGAGCGGGCGGGCACCGAGCGGTCCCACGCGGCGGCCGTACGGTCCCAGACGCCGTCCGCCGCCCCGGCCGGTTCGGTCGCGGAGCCGGTGGTGCCGCCGCGGATGCGGGCTTCGGTGCGGGCCAGGACGGCCGGGGTGCCGGTTCCGTAGGCGCCGGCGAGTGCCCGGCGGGCGTGTCGCAGGGACTCCAGGGCCTCTCCGCGGCGGCCGGAGCGGTCCAGGGCGGTCGCGAGCAGCGCCCAGCCGTCCTGCCGCCCCGGGTGCGCGGCGACATGGGCCCGCAGGTCGACGACGGCGTCCCGGGCCGCGCCGGTGGCCAGCAGGGCGTCGGCGCGGCGCTCGACCGCGCCGAGGCGGAGCTCCTCGAGCCGGGCCTGCTCGGCGGCGGCCCACCGGGCGTCCGGGAAGTCGGCGAGGACCGGCCCGCGCCACAGGGCGAGTGCCTCGTCCCAGAGGGCCACCGCCGCGTGCGGTGGCGCTTCGGCGGCCCGTGCGGCCGAGTCCTCGAACCTCCAGGCGTCCACCGCCTCGCGTCCGGCGCGCAGGAGGTACCCGGGACCGTCGGTGACCAGCAGCCGGGACGGCTGCCGGGGAGGGCGCCCGGGTTCCAGGGCGCGGCGCAGCGCCGCGACGAAGGTGCGCAGTGCTCCGATCGCGCCGGCCGGGGGTTCGTCCTCCCACAGGTCGGCCACGAGCCGGCCTGCCGGGACCACCCTTCCCCGGGCGATCAGCAGCCGCCCGAGCACCTCACGGTGGCGGGGCGCGCCGAGCGGCAGGCAGGCCCCGTCGGAGTCCCGGGCGGTGACCGGCCCCAGCAGTCCGAACTCCACTCCCACGGCACGGTCCCTTCAGGGCGGCGCCGTCCCCGGGGGTGCCGCGCGTCCACTCATCGATCGCTGATCCGGGGCCCGCAACCTGGTGGACGTCCCCGGACGGCCCGGACCGCCAGGTCCGGAACGTCCACTCTGCCACGAGCCGCAGGAGTCGCTGTGACACACCCGAGCATCCCTGGATTCACCGAGCACCGCGTACCGGTCGGCGACGGCGTCACGCTGAACGCCGCCGTCGGGGGCGGCGGCGCCCCGGTCGTGCTGCTGCACGGATTTCCGCAGACCCACCTGATGTGGCGGCACGTCGCCGCCGACCTCGCCGCCGACCACACCGTCATCTGCCCGGACCTGCGCGGCTACGGCGCCAGCGACAAGCCCGCCGGGAGCGGCCGGGACGTCTACTCCAAGCGCACCATGGCGCGGGACGTCGTCCGCCTCGCCGCGGAGCTGGGCCACGACCGCTTCGCCCTGGCCGGCCACGACCGCGGCGCCCTCGTCGCCTTCCGTGCCGCGATGGACCACCCGGGCGCCGTGTCCCGCGCGCTCTTCCTGGACGTCCTGCCGACCCTCGACATGTGGGACGCGCTGCGCGGTGTGTCCGGCGCGGTCGGCTTCCACCTGTACCTGATGGCTCAGGCGCCGGGCCTGCCGGAGCAGCTGATCGGCGCGTCCGCGGACGCCTTCTTCGGTCACTTCCTCGACGCCTGGACCCACGCCCCGGACGCGATGCCCGCCGACGTCCGCGGGCACTACCTCGCTGCCTCCGCGGCGGCCGTGCCGTCGATCGTCGCCGACTACCGCGCCTCCGCCGGCGTGGACGTGGAGCACGACTGTGCCGACCGGGAGGCGGGCAACCGGCTGGCGATGCCGGTCACCGTCCTCCAGCAGGACTGGGGCGCGGCGCTCGGCTACCACGCCCAGGGGCTGTGGAGCGCCTGGGCCGGTGACCTGCGGCACCGCACGGTCTCCTGCGGCCACTTCATGGCCGAGGAGGACCCCGCGCTGGTCACCGGGGAGATCAGGGCCCTCGGCGACCGCTGAGAGCTGTCAGGGGCTTCGCGGCGCCTGCCCCCGCCCGGGGCTGTGCGCCGCCGCGCGGCGGGGAAGCAGCAGCGGGGTCGTCAGCAGCAGCGCGCCGGCCAGCGCGATGGCGGCGCGCGCGCCCAGCAGGGTGCCCAGCACGCCCCAGAGGGCCGTCAGGAGCGCGGTGCCGGCCTTGGTCGTCACCGCCCAGGCGGAGAGCGTGCGGGTGACCCGGTCGGTGGCGGTGCGCCGCAGGCGGCAGGTGGCGTGCAGGGGGTTGAAGACGCCGCAGCAGAGGATGAGCCCGAACTCGACGCCGATCACCAGCAGCAGCCCGCCGGTGCCCGGTCCCGGGAAGGCCAGGCCGATGGGCCAGACGGCGCGCAGCGTCCCGGCCGCGACCAGGACCCGGTGCTGCCCGAACCGGTCGGCGAGCGGCCGGGCCAGCCGCGAACCGAGCAGCCCGCCGACCGAGGGCGCGGCGAAGGCGAGGCCGTACTGCCAGGGCGTGAAGCCGAGGCGCCCGAGCATCAGGACGGCCAGCAGCGGCTGGGCGGCCATCACCAGGCCGTTGAACAGGACCGTGTTGAAGAACAGCGGCCGCAGTGTCCTGTCGGCGAGGATGTACCGCCAGCCGTCGAGCAGGTCCCCGGCCCGCGGGGGCGCGGCCTTCCGCCGCTCGGGCCGGGGCTCGTCCCCGCCCGTCGCGCGGATGCCCAGAGCCGAGAGCAGGTGGCTGACCGCGTCGGCCACGACCGTCGCCACCGGACCGAGCAGGCCGATCGCCGCGCCGCCCAGCGGCGGTCCGACGATCGTGAGCGTCCAGGACGTGGACTCCAGCCGGGCGTTGGCGACGAGCAGGTCCTCGGCCGGCAGCAGCGTTTTGAGGTAGGCGCCGGAGGCGGCGCGGAAGGTGATGTCGGCCGCCGCGACGGCGGCCGAGACCAGCAGGAGCTGTACGAGGGTGAGCACCCCGAACGCGTACGCGGCGGGCACGGTCAGCAGCGCCGCGCACCGCACCAGGTCCGTCGCGATCAGCACCTGCCGCTTGCGGCGGAACTCGACCCACGGTCCGAGCGGCACCGCCACGGCCGCGCCCACCGCGGCTCCCACGGAGGACAGCGCGGCGACCTCGGCCGGCCCGGCGTGCAGCACCCGGATGGCGATCAGCGGGAACGCGCCGAAGGCCAGCCAGGTGCCGAGCGCGCTGGTCCCGTACGCCCCCCAGAGCCACCCGAACCGCCGCCCCAGCCGGTGCCCGCCGTTCATGCCGCCATCCCCGCCACTCCCCCGCACAACCGTTCCGCGATCGGGAACATCAAAGCGAGCACCGCATCCGGGGATCAAACAACCGCGGGACCGTCCGGCCACAACCAGCGGTTGTGGCCGTAGGGTTGTCGCCATGGACCTCGACAGTGTCCGGACATTCGTCGCCGCAGCCGACGCGGGGCGGTTCCAGGAGGCCGCCGACGAGCTGGCGGTCACCCAGCAGGCTGTCTCCAAGCGCATCGCCGCGCTGGAGCGCGGCCTGGGCGTGCGGTTGTTCACCCGCACCTCGCGGGGCGCCGAGCTGAGCATCGACGGGCAGGCGTTCCTGCCCCACGCGCGCGAGCTGCTGCGCGTCGCCGAGCGCGCGGTCTCCTCCGTGCGTCCGGGCCGCCGCCCGCTGCGCGTCGACGTGCTCGCCTCGCGCGGCGCGATGACGGGTCTGATGCGGGGTTTCCACCGCGCGCACCCCGAGATCGAACTCGACGTGGTGATGCTGCCGCCCATCGAGACGGCCCTCGCCGCCGTCCGGTCCGGTGCGATCGACGCGACCTTCCGTGCCGTCGCCGCACCGGGTCTGCCCCTGCCCGAGGACATCGAGTCCGTCCGGGTCCTCGACGAGCCGCTCCAGCTGCTGACCGGTCCGGGGCACGCGCTGGCGGGCGTCCGGTCGGTGACGGTGGCCGAGCTCGCCGGGCACCGCATCTGGATGCCCGGCATCGTCCCCGGAAGCGAGTGGGGCGCCTACTACGCCGACCTCGTCGCGGAGTTCGGTCTCACCATCGAGGCGACCGGCCCCAACTTCGGTTCCGACGCCCTCCTCGACACCGTGGCCGACACCCCGGCCCTGGCCACCTTCATGGGCGAGCTGACCCGCCTCGTCTGGCCCGCGGGCCACGACCTGCGCCGGATCCCGGTCACCGGTCCGACGCTCGTCTACCCGCACTCGCTGCTGTGGCGCCGGGACAATCCCCACCCGGCGCTGGCCGTCCTGCGCGCCCATCTCGCCACTACGGTGGCCGGCCAGGACACCGCCGGGACCTGGACGCCCGGCTGGGTGACTCCGCGCTGACGCACGGCGAGCGGGCGGGGAGTGCGGGCGGAAAACCGGTGTCCCCCGCCGCCCGGTTCCGCGATCATGGCTCGGACCCGCGCCCGCCACCGTTGAGGAGTTCCGCCTCCATGCATGTGCCTCCCGACCCGACGGTCCTCCGTCCGATGCCCGGCCAGCCCCGGGTGGTGCTGCTCAAGCCGCTGGTGACGTCCCCGCTGATCGAGGTCGGGGAGTACTCCTACTACGACGACCCTGACGACCCGACGGCCTTCGAGACGCGCAACGTGCTCCACCACTACGGGCCGGAGAAGCTGATCATCGGCAGGTTCTGCGCGCTGGGCACGGGTGTGCGGTTCCTGATGAACGGCGCCAACCACCGTATGGACGGCCCCTCCACCTTCCCGTTCCCCACCATGGGCGGCTCGTGGTCCGAGCACTTCGACCTGCTCACCGGCCTGCCCGACCGGGGGGACACCGTCGTCGGCAACGACGTCTGGTTCGGTCACGGCGCCACGGTGATGCCGGGCGTGCGGATCGGGCACGGCGCGATCGTCGCCGCCGGAGCCGTGGTCACCGGCGACGTGCCGGACTACGGCATCGTCGGCGGCAACCCGGCCCGCCTGATCCGCACCCGTTACGACGACCACGACATCGCCCGGCTGCTCGCGGTGGCCTGGTGGGACTGGCCCGCGGAGCACATCACCGCGCATGTGCGGACGATCATGTCGGGCGGCGTCGCCGACCTGGAAGCCGCCGCTCCCTAGGGACCGGGAGCGGGGCGCTCCGTACCGTGTTCAGGGCTGGGAGGCGGCCACCTTGACGCCGAAGCCGATCAGCACGACACCCGTGACGCGGTCCATGGCGCGGCGCACGCCGGGCCTCCCGAAGAACGCCTGGGCCTTGGCCAGCACCAGCACGTAGCCGCCGAGCCAGCCGAGGGTCAGGGCCGTGTGGACGAGGACCAGCAGGGTCATCCCGAGGTGCGGCGGGAGCCCGGACGGGGCGAGCGTGGGCAGGAGGCCGGTGTAGAAGACCGCGACCTTCGGGTTGAAGACGTTGCTGACCAGTCCCGTGCGCCACGGGTTACCTGCCGGGACCGGGGCGCCCGCCACCGGCGTCTCCGAACGGCCGGCGCGGCTCTGCAGCAGCGCCTGGACACCGAGGAAGCAGAGGTAGACGGCTCCGGCGAGCTTGACGACCGTGTACGCCGTGGCGGACGCCGCCAGGACGGCCGCCAGGCCGACCACGGTGAGCGCACCCCAGATCAGCAGTCCCGCCGATATGCCACCGACCGTGCGCAACCCGTCCTGCCAGCCGGACGCAAGGGCCCGCCGCGTCACCACGGCCATGTCCGGTCCGGGAACCATGGTCAGAACGGCGAGCACACCCGTGGCCGCGAGAAGCTGAACGAACATGGGCACAGTCTCGCACCGGTCAGCCCGACCCTCACGAGGGCCCTCACCACCTGGCCGGACGCCAGCCAAGTCATTTCTCCCAGCGCCCTATAGGCTTGCTCGCTCCGCGCGCGGGCGGGGGCCCGTGCTCCGAACGAGGGGGCCTGCATGGCCGTCGATTACTGGCACGCCTGCGTCGCACATGAGCGCCGGATCCAGGTCGTGGCGGCCGCCGCGGCGCGCGCATGGCACCAGGACGACGGCAGGGTGCCCCTGCCGCGCTTCACCGACTGGGGCGCGACATACGTCCGCCCCTCGCGGGAGCGCCCCGGCGGAGAGGTCGCCTTCTCGGTCCCCCTACGGGACGCCAGGTGACCGGCGGCGAGATCTCCCGCGACACACGCCTGTCCGCCCACTCCACGGTCTCCACCTCACTGGCGCTGTGCAGTGATCGCGAGCTGCGCGAGCTCGTGGACGCCGCCGCGCCGGCCGGTTCCGGCATCGGCGGGACGACCGCGCTGCTGGATGTCGGCGGCACCCCGGTGTTCGTCAAGCAGGTACCGCTGACCGATCTGGAACGGCGGCCGGAGAACATGCGCTCCACGGCCAATCTGTTCGAGCTGCCTGCCTTCTGCCAGTACGGGGTCGGCAGTATCGGCGGCCCCGGGTTCGGGGCATGGCGCGAACTTGCCGCGCACACCATGACGACGAACTGGGTGATCGCGGGAGACCACGAGGGGTTCCCGCTGATGCACCACTGGCGGGTACTGCCGGGTCCCGGACGACCGCTTCCGGAGGAGCTCGCCGATGTCGAACGGGCCGTCGCCTACTGGGGAGGCGGACAGGGGATACGCCGCAGGATCGAGGCCCTCCAGCAATCCTCGGCGAGCCTCATGCTGTTCCTGGAGTACATCCCGCAGAGTCTGCACGACTGGCTGGGCGTCCGGATCGGGGACGGCGGCGACGCGGCCGAGCGGGCCTGCGCCATGGTGGCGGGCGAGCTGGAAGCCGGTATCGCGTTCATGAACGCCCGCGGTCTGCTGCACTTCGACGCCCACTTCGAGAACATCCTCACGGACGGCCGGCGGCTGTTCTTCACCGACTACGGCCTCGCCCTCTCCTCCCGCTTCGCACTCACCCCGGAGGAGGCCGCCTTCCTCGACCGGCACCGTGGCTACGACCGGTGCTACGCCGCCACGCACCTGGTGAACTGGCTGGCCTTCGCCCTGTACGGATACGAGCCGGAAGAACGCGGGGCGTTCGTGCGCTCCTGCGCCCAAGGGGAGGTCCCCCCGGGGAACGTTCCGGCGGCCATCGCGGCAGTCCTGGTGCGTCACGCGCCGGTCGCCGCCGTGATGGGGGACTTCTTCCGCCGATTCCGGCAGGAGAGCCGGACGACCCCCTATCCGCTGGAGGCGCTCCGCCGGGCCGCCCTCCTGGACACGCCTCGCGGCGGCTCCTCCCTCTGAGGCGGAGAAGGGGCGCGCTCGTCACGTTGCCTGTCGTCGGCAGCGTGGGGTGGGGGTGTTCGTCCGGTCGGGGGCAGTGTGGGCTGTTCGATGCGTCGGTCAGGGTGGGGGCATGACCGCACCGAGGGACGCCGGGAGGCGAGGACGCGCATGAGCCGACGGCACCGCCCCCCGACGGCACCGGACCGCCATCTGATGGCGCACCTGCGGAACACGGTGTGGGGACCGGCCGAATTCGTGGGTCTGCCACCGTGGTGGCTGACCGCCAAGGGGCTCCTCGCCGGGTGCCTGGCGGCGGCGGCCATCACCGGCTCCGCGCTCGCCGGCGCCTGGTACGGGCTCCCCGTGCTCGCGGACGGCGAGGGCGGCCTCGTGTGCGCCGCCGGCGTCACCCTCTATCTATGGGCGCTGCGAGCCGGGCGGGCGCTGGTCGGCACGGTCGCCGTGCTCGCCGTCTGCCTCGCCCTGCTGGCGCCCCACGCCGCCGTGGACCTCGTGCTGGCCGCACGCGGACGGGTGGCGCCCACCCTGGTGACCTCGGTGGAGGGCGCGCCGGAGACCGCGTCCGGCAAGCGTCGCTATCTCTGCTCGGTGTCCCGTCGTGACGGCGTACCGCTGGAGGTCCGCGTGTGGCGCGGCTGCGGCCGGTCCACCCGCCCGGGCGACGCCCTCGCCGTCGTCTACGACTCGGAGGGCCGGGTGCCGCCGCAGGGTGTGGCGTCCGGAGCGGCCCGTTCGGGTTCCCTGCCCGAGCTGGGCGGCTTGGCCGCCGCCCTCGTCGCGGGGTGTCTCGTCGCGGTCGTGCGGTCGTACCGTCTGTCCCCCTCGACCGGCACCGCCGGTCCCCCCTGACGGCCGCCCGCGGCGGACGGGCGTGTGCCGGGCCCGTCGTGCACCGCGACCCTGCCGGGCCCCGGCAACTTGGCGGCACCCCAGGCTGCCGACCTCTCCGCGTGCCACGGCTCGACGCACCTGCGTATGGTTCGGCGCGACATGCGCGGCCACGCGTGCCGTGCCCGCTCCACTCCTTCCCTCCCCTCGCCCCCTCTGCCCCGAAATGATCCGCCATGCCGTCCCACGACGACGTCCCCGACGTGCCCCCTCCCCCACCCCTGGATCTCCTCCACGAGGTCGTCACCCGCTTCGACGCCTACGCCCGTGCCCGGGCGGCGCGCGACAGCGTCCTGCCGGGGGCGCGCACCACTCCGCGTCATGAGCAGCGCGCCTTCGACGATCTGCAGGCCGCCGTCAACCGGCTGCGCAACAGCGCGCGCCCACAGCACCCTTGAAGTCCGTCCGGACCCCGCGGGGGCACCGGGCCCGCGTGCGGGGCCGCCGGGCCGGCACTAGCCTGGAGAGCGTCGGCGGCAGTCAGCAGCGCGCACCAGGGGAAGGTGACGCCCATGCCGGACACCCGGGAAACCATGTCGGGGGCCGTCTCCGAGCGAGCCCTGGTGGACCAGCTGCGCTCCTCGCTGCAGGGTGAGGTCATCGACCGCGGCCATCCCGGCTACGACGCCGCCCGGGCCGTCTGGAACGGGCTGATCGACCGACGTCCCGCGGTGATCGCCAAGTGCGCGGGCACGGCGGACGTGGTCGAGGCGGTACGGGCGGCGCGCGAACACCGTCCCGTCGTCAGCGTCCGCGGCGGCGGACACCAGGTGGCGGGCAGCGCGGTCTGCGACGACGGGCTGGTGATCGACCTGTCGCCCATGAAGGGCGTGCACGTCGACCCCGCCGCGCGCACGGCTCGGGCCCAGGCGGGTACGACCTGGGGCGAGTTCGACCGCGAGACCCAGCTGTACGGGCTGGCCGCACCGGGCGGGGAGATCTCGGCGACCGGGATCGCCGGCCTCACCCTCGGCGGCGGCTTCGGCTTCCTGATGCGGACGTTCGGTCTGAGCTGCGACAACGTCCGTTCCCTGACGGTCGTCACCGCGGACGGCACGGTCCGCACCGCCGGCCCGGAGGAGGAGCCCGAACTGTACTGGGCGGCGCGCGGCGGCGGCCGGGGCATCGGCGTCGTCACCTCGTTCGAGTTCGGTCTCCATCCGCTCGGCCCCGAGGTGACCGCCGTGCTGGCCCTCCATCCGTACGAGCGTGCCGAGGAGCTGCTGCGGGCCTGGCGGGACGCCGCGGCCGTGGCGCCGGAGACGATCACACCGGAACTGCTGCTCTGGAGCGTCCCCCCGGACCCCGCGATCCCCCCGGACATGCACCGCGCGAACTGTGTGATGGTCGGGGCCGTCTACGGCGGTCCGCCGGGAGCCGGAGCCGCCGAGGCGCTGGCTCCGCAGCGCGAACTGGGGCCGCCGCTGATGGACTTGAGCGGCACCGTGCCCTATGTGGCGCTGCAGAGCGCGAACACCTGGCGGTTCCCCGACGGGGAGCGGTACTTCATGAAGTCGCACTTCATGGACGAACTCGGCGACGAGGCGATCGGAACGCTCCTGAACTGCTACTCCCGTCGGCCGACTCCGGAGAGCCTGATCGTCGTCCGCACCCTGGGCGGCGCGGTGGCGCGCGTAGGCCCCGACGAGACCGCGTTCGCGCACCGGTCCGCACGCTTCAACGTCAGCATCGACGCCGGCTGGCAGGACCCGGCGACGGACGGCACCGCGATCGGCTGGGCACGCTCGTCCTGGGACGCGATGAAGCCGTTCTCCAGCGGGGGCACGTACGTCAATTTCGCGGGACTGGGCGAGGACGCCGGGGAGTTGCGCGGCGCGGTCTTCGGCTCGCACGAGGAGCGGCTGGCGCGCACCCGTGCCGCGTACGACCCGGAGGGCCTGTTCCGGTCGGCCGCGCGGCGTCCGTGACGTGGCCCGGGGGTCAGGACTGCTCGGCGTGCGCGGGCGCCGCGCCGGGGGTCCGCACCGCCGGGCGGCGTGTGCCGGCCTCCCAGAGGCACCAGGTCGACCACAGCAGCAGGACGAGGAAGGCGGCGAGGAGCCCCAGCAGCACCACCGCCTGCCGCGCCGACCCTCCGCCCTGCACCGCGTTCAGCAACAGACAGAAGGTCCACGCGACGACACCTCCCGCGTACACGGCCCTGAGCTGTCGCAACTGCCTCATCTTATTCAACGTCGCCCTCCCGAGCCCTGACATCACGCGGTGCCTGCCTGGTACCCACGCCACGCCACTTCACCGCACGGGATCCGGCCGTTCTCACGGCCGGCCGTGCGACTTCCCCCGGGGCGAACGCCGATCCTCACGCCACCTGCTCGCTCCGGCTCCGCAGCAGCTCACGCATGCGCCGGAGGCGGTCCAGGGAGCGGCGCCGCATCCACAGCACACCGCAGCAGAGCACGATCAGGCCCGCCGCGAGGAGCAGCGAGTAGGTCAGTGACCCCGTCGTGACGCCGAGCACCAGCATGCCGACGGCGATCAGGCCCATGAATCCCAGCCAGTACGGCAGCCATCGGGCGGCCCGTTCCATCTGGTCGAGATGTCCGTCGACCAGCCTCCGCATGGTCGCCCGCCTGTCGGGGTCACCGGGCACCTCCCCGTGCCTGATCTCCCGGTTGAGGTCCGCCACCTCGCTCGCGTCGGCCCCCGTCGCACGGCTGGTCCGGCGGCGCTGCACCACCAGGAAGACGAGGGCGACGGCAGTGTAGATCCCGCTGTTGACCAGCCACCGGATCGGCGGGCCCTCCGGGCGGAACAGCGCGGTGACACCCACGCCCAGCGCGAATATCAGGACGGCCTGCGCGGTCAGACTGCGGTCGAGGCGGCGTTTCAGGGCGCGCATGGCAGATATCTCCCCGTGAAGCGGACGGACTTGCTCTGGCGCTTCCCGAGTACCCCCTGCGCGGCGGCGCATGACGAAGTGTCAGGGGCGGGCGAGGGCGCCGATCCGCAGTGCCAGGAGGGCGACGTCGTCGTCGTTGTCGTCCGGCCGCGCCCTGCTGAGCAGTTCGTCGGTGAAGGCCTCCACCGGGCGGTGGGCAAGGGCCGCGGCGTGCCGGCGCAGCCGTTCCAGACCCTCGTCGATGGGATGACTGGGCGACTCGATGAGCCCGTCCGTGTAGAGCACCAGGGTGGAACCCGGCGGCAGCACCTCCGACGCGTCCGAGCGCGGCCGGTCCGTGCCGGTTCCCAGGAGTATGCCGCCGCCCTCCGTGAGGTAGCGGGCCACGCCCTCGTGCGTCACGAGCAGCGGCGGCGGATGACCCGCGTTGGTCCACCGCAGCGTCCACCGCCCCTCGTCGTCCGGGGCCAGGGTGGCGAACACCAGCGTGGCCATGGGCACGTCGGTGATGCGCAGCACCGCCCGGTCGACGCGTTCGACGATACGGCTGGGGGGTTCCTTCTGGGACCAGGCGTAGGAGCGGAGCACGTTGCGCAGCTGGGACATGCCCGCCGCGGCGTCGAGGTCGTGACCGGAGACGTCGCCGATGGCGAGGGCGGTGGCGTCGTCGGACAGGGTGAACGCGTCGTACCAGTCACCGCCGACATGGGAGGCGTCCGGCGCGGGCAGGTAGCGGGACGTCATCTCCAGCCCCGCCACGCGCGGCAGTTGCGGCAGCAGGTAGCGCTGCATGGTTTCGGCGACCTTGCGCTGCCGCTGGTAGAGACGGGCGTTGTCCAGGGCCAGCCCCGCACGCCGGGTGATGTCCTCCAGCAGGGTGAGATCGGCGGCGGTGAACTTCTCGGGGCGCGCGGACCGGCCCAGGGTCAGGGCGCCGAGCACGTCGCGCAGCCCCCGGATCGGCGCGATGGCCGCCGAGTGCATCCCGGTGGCCTCGAAGAGCCGCCGCTGTTCGACCGCGATGCCCGTGTCGGGTGACCCCTCGTACGTCTGCGGCTCGGCGATGGTCGAGGCCACGCCCCGGAGGGCCCGCGACAACGGCATCGGCGACTCCGCCGGCACGGGCGCCATCGGGCCCTCGAGGTCGCGGCGGGAGACCAGGCTGCCGTTGTCCATGTGCACCACTTTGCTGCGCCACACCTCGTCGCGTTCGCTGATCAGGTCGATCACCGCCCAGTCCGCCAGGCGCGGCAGCACGAGGCCGACGAGGCGCTGGAGCGCCTCGTCGGCGGACAGGGTGGAGGTCAGCTGCGTGGTCATCTCCGCCAGGAGCGCGAGCTTCTCGAGCTCCTGCAGCAGGCCGCCTTCCGGTGCCGGCTGCTCGGAGGGCAGCGGGAACTCCCCGCGGGGGTGGAAGAGAACGAGTACGAGGCTGTCGTCGCCGCCGGCGTCGAAGGGGGTGAGCGACCAGGAGACGGAGAGCAGGGAGCCGTCTCCCCGCTCGAACCACTCCAGGTCGGCCTGCGCCGGACTGCCCGCCATGAAGGCCGGGCGCATGCGGCACCGCACCCGGGGAATCGGCTCTCCCTCGGAGTTGCGGTGCAGCAGGTCGTGCGCGTCCCCCTTGACGAGTTCCGCGGAGGAGCGGCCCAGCAACCGCTCGGCGGCAGCGTTGACGGCCATGATGCTGCCGCTCGCGTCCACGACGTAGGCGCCCGTACCGAGGGCCGACAGCATCTCGACGACCGCCTTGCCGGGGGCGGGCCCGGACCGCTCGCCGTCCGGGGCTCCCGCTGCAGCCACCATGTCCCCGCCTCACCGCCCAGTCGTACAACAGATCGTCGCCGGCCCCACGGCTCCGTGCGCTCGAGTGGAACGTGGCGACCGACCGGGAGACAGGGCCTGGCATCCTCAGATCATCACACGACCGCACCAGGCCGCGCCGACGACGGTGCGCCATGAGCCGTGACGGTCCCGGCGCACCCGCCCGCCCCCGGGACGTCAGTCCTTGGTGTCCGCCACCAGCTTGCGGACGTTCTCCACGCTACCGCAGTCGTTCTCCAGGTGCCGGGCGCGCGCCTCCCGGAACGCCCTGCCCCAGGCGGCCCGACGATCGTCGGCCACGTTCTCCCGGGCGTCGTTCAGCAGCGTCCGTTCCTCCTCGTCCACGTGGTGGTTGACCGCCGTGACCAGGTCCTCCAGCTTCTCCTGCCATTCCTGCGACGCGGTGTCGCCGGCCTCGAGCAGGGCGAGCAGCGCCTCATTGGCCTCCCGGTGCTCGTGGACGCCGTGGTCGACGTCGTCGCCGTCGACGTTCTTGTACCGCCGCAGGGCCGGGTAGACCTCGTCCTCCTCGGCCAGGGAGTGCGCCGTCAGCAGGCCGGCCAGCTCCGCCAGCGCGGCGGAGCGGTCGGCTTCGACGTTGCGCATGGCGCGGAAGAGGTCTTCCATGCGGCGGTGGTCCTGCAGGATGAGTTCGACGACATCGACGGACGACACTGCGACTCTTCTCGCTCGGCTACGGTGATCCGTCCCGCGCATACCCCGGTTTTCACCGGTGAGACGCGGGCGGCCGGCGCGCCCGTCGGCCGGCGGGGCACCGACGCCGTCGTCAGGTGCCGTCGAGACCGTGCACGGTGGTCAGGCCGGCGAGCCCGGAGATCTCCAGCACCGGCGCCAGCAGCGGCGTGGCGACTAGCTCCACGCGGTCGGCGTGGCGGAAGAGCACGCTCAGGCCGGCGCTGTCGAGGTACTCGACGGCGGTGAGGTCGATGACGAGCGGTCCCTCGGTGGCCGCGATGGCCGTGTCCAGGGTGTCGGTGTTGCTCATGTCGATCTCGCCGGCGACCGTCAGCAGGGCCCGGCCGTCGGGCCGCCGGCCGGGGGTGAGGGTGAGATGCGTGGTCATCAGGCGATCCTCGTGTGCATGTCGACAGTGGTGCCGGCTGCGCCGGACGTGATGGTGACCTGCTGCATCAGAGCGCGCATCAGCGCCACGCCACGTCCTCGGTGGGTGTTCTTCTCGGGTTGCGGCGCCTTCCACCGCCCGGAGTCGGCGACGGTCAGCCGCAGGCCGTCGGCGCGCGCCTCGGCACGGAGCCGGACCGGGTCGCCGGGCGAGTCCCGGTGTCCGTGCTCGATGGCGTTGGCGCAGGCTTCCCCGGCCGCCACCAGGATGTTCTGCGCCGTACGCGGGGGGAGCTCGCACTGTTCGAGCCAGCCGCGCAGGGCCTTGCGGACCGGCGCGAGCTGCGACGAATCAGCGGGGAAGGCCATCTCCAGCGGCCCCGGGTGCCGGTAGAGCAGCAGCGCCACGTCGTCGTCGAAGCCGCCGGCCGGCGCCAGCCGCACCATGATCCGGGCGGCCAGTTCACCGACGGCGGTGTCGCGGCCGGCCTGGACGGCCTCGCCGGCCCGGTCGATGCCGTCCGTCAGGGGGCGGCGTCTGCGTTCCACGAGACCGTCGGTGTACAGCAGGAGGGTGGCGCGGGCGGGCACGGTGCACGTCGCCTCGGGACGGCTGTCGCCGGGGCGCACGGCCAGCGGTACGGACCGTCCCTCGTCGAGGAGACGGACGGTGCCGTCGGTGTGGGCGAGGATGCCCGGCGGATGCCCGGCGCTGGAGTAGGCCAGCCGGCCCGTGCCGGGGGTGAGGACTCCGCAGAAGACCGTCGTGCACCGCGCGCCGGGGACGCTCGCGGCGAAGTGGTCCAGGGCCGTCAGGATCCGGGCGGGCCGGGGGTCCTGGAGCAGGAGTGCGCGGCAGGCGCTGCGCAGCTGCCCCATGACGGCGGCGGCCTTCAGGCCGCGTCCGACGCAGTCGCCGACGACGATCCCGATGCGGCCGTCGGGCAGGGGGATGGTGTCGTACCAGTCGCCTCCGACCTCCAGGGGCCGGGTGGCCGGTTCATAACGTACGGCGAAGCCCCCTGGCAGCTCGGCCGGGCCGAGGATGGCGCGCTGCAGGGCGAGGGCCGTCTCGCGCTGCTGGTCGATCTGGTGGGCGCGGGCCAGGCCCTGGGCGAGCTGGCCGGCCAGGAGGGACAGCAGCAGCTGGTCCTCCCCTGTGAAGGGACGCCGGTCCCCGAAGTCGATCCACACCACCATGGGGCCCTCGGGATGGTTGACGGTGATACCGGCCCCGGCGGGACCGTCCAGGGGCGTCAGGACGGGCTCGTCGAGCCAGGCCGTGAACTGGTCGCGGCGTCCGGGAGGCAGATCCTCCCAGCGCGGCCCGGCCCCCGTGCCCGTCACGGACGGTTCCTGGTCGGGTCCCGAGACGACGGCGAGCACGCTCTCGGCGTGCCAGAGGTGCGCCAGTTCCGCCAGGGCGCCCTCGAGGGTCTCCGCGAGGCTGGTCGCCTGGGTGAGCCGCATGCCCAGGGCGGCCTGGGCGCTCTTGCGCTGGACGGCGTGGTGCTCCGCGGTGACGTCGCGGAAGGTGCCGACCGTCACGCGGCGCCCGGTGTCCGGGTCCTGCGCCGGGTGGCAGGTGACGGTCACCCACAGCCGGTGCCCGTCGCGGTGGGTGACCGGGATGGTGCGGAAGCCCTTGTAGTCGCCGAGCAGCTCGGTGAACGCCTCACTGACCTGGCGGTGGGCCTCGGGGTCGAGGCCGGCGTCGGGCCACCAGGGATGGACCGGCCGGTAGGGCAGGCCTTCGGGCGGGTAGCCGAGTATGTCGGTGAAGGCCGCGTTGACCTCCACCACGGCGCCCTCCTCGTCGCAGACGAAGAATGCCTCCTGCAGGGAGTCTACCAGGGCCGTGCGCCAGCGCGACTGCCGGGTGCGCAGACGCGCCAGTTCCACGTTGGCCCTCACCCGCGCGAGCAGTTCGGCCGCGGCGAACGGCTTGACCAGGTAGTCGTCGGCGCCGGCCTGGAGGCCCTCGACCGACGCCTCGGGCCCGGCCCGGGCGGACAGCAGCACCACCGGCACCGACACGGTCCGCGGATCGGTGCGCAACGCCGCCACGAGGCCGAGTCCGTCGAGGCCGGGCATCATCACGTCGCTGATGACCAGGTCGGGGACGTCGGTGCGGACCGCCCGCAGGGCGGCCATGCCGTCCGGGACGGTGTCCACCCGGTAGCCGGCTCCCTCGAGGATGCGGGCGAGGTACTCGCGCATGTCCGCGTTGTCGTCGGCGACCAGCAGGCGTCCGGGCGGGGCGGCGCGGCCGGCGGCGTCCGGCGCGCCGGCGACCGCGACCGCGGGCCGTGTCCCGGCGGCGGCCTCGTCCGGCAGCCACCGCAGTGCCTCCTGGACGTAGGGGTCGGCGGACACCGCACGGACGTGCTCGGCGGGCACGAGGGCGTCCTGGGGCAGGTGGGCCGCGCCGAACGGCAGGCGGACGTCGAAGCGGGTGCCCTCGCCCTCGGTGCTGTCGGCGGTGATCGTGCCGCCGTGCAGCGCGATCAGCTCCTTGACCAGTGCCAGTCCGATGCCGCTGCCCTCGTGGGAGCGGGAGCGGGCGTTCTCGACGCGGTGGAACCGTTCGAACAGCCGTGGCATCTCCTGCCGCGGCACTCCGACGCCGGTGTCGGCGACGGTCACCACGGCGTGCGTGTCCCCGGCGCGCACGGTCACCCGGATCGAGCCGTCGAAAGTGAACTTCAGCGCGTTGCTCAGCAGGTTGAGGATCACCTTCTCCCACATCCCGCGGTCGACGTACACCGGTTCCGGGAGCGGGGGGCAGTCGACGCGGAAGTCCAGCCCCGCCTTCTCGACGGCGGACCGGAAGACACTGGCCAGGTCGGCCGTGGTCCGGGACAGGTCGACCGGCTCGTAGCGCGCCTGCATCCGGCCGGCCTCGATGCGGGAGAAGTCGAGCAGGGAGTTGACCAGCTTGCCCAGTCTCAGACCATTACGGTGGATGACGTCCAGTTCGTCCGTTACGCGGGCATCGGCCCCCGCCAGCTGGGTACGCAGTTCCGCCACCGGCCCCATGATCAGGGTGAGGGGAGTGCGCAGTTCGTGGCTGATGTGGGAGAAGAAGGTGGTCTTGGCGCGGTCCAGCTCGGCCAGTTCCTCGGCCCGCCGCTGCTGCGCCTCGTAGCTGCGGGCACTGGCGATGCCCGCCGCCAGGTACCCCGCGGTGAGCTCGAGGAAGCCGCGGTGGGCGCCGTCCAGGACCCGGTACCGGTTCAGGCCCGCCACCAGGAATCCGTAGGGGGTGCCGCCCTGCCGCAGCAGGGGCAGCGTCAGCGCGTGCGTGGGCGGTTCCGGCCAGGCCCCGGCCGGCAGGTCCGTGAACGGGGCGGCGTCGAGCGGTACCAGCACGGACTCGCCCTGTGCCGGTGCCGCCACCGGCCACACTCCGGAACCGTCGGCCGGCAGCGTGCCGGGGCGGGCCGGGTGCCCACCGGGCAGTCCGGTGGCGCCCGCCAGGCGCGCGGAGCCGTCGGAATCGAGCAGATAGGTCAGGGTGAAGGGCAGGTCCTTGGGGTTCCGGCGCAGCTGCTGGTCGGCGAAGACCAGCACCTCCTGCTCGGTGCGGACCGCGCTGGGGTCGGAGCCCAGGTCGCGCAGGGTCGCCATCCGGCGTTCGCCGATGACGCGCTCGGTCTCCTCGCTGACCACGCACAACATGCCGACCACCGCGCCGGAGTCGTCGCGCAGCGGGCTGTAGCTGAAGGTGTGGTAGCTCTCCTCCACGTAGCCGGAGCGTTCCACGAACAGCAGCAGCCCCTCGTCCCACGTGGCCTCTCCCGTGGTCGTCACGGTGTCGATCCGCGGGCCGATGTCCTGCCAGATCTCCGCCCAGACCTCGCGCGCCGGCCGTCCCAGCGCCCATGGGTACTTGCCGCCCAGCGTGTCGCGCCGGTACGCGGCATTGCAGAAGAACGTCAGCTCGGGGCCCCACGCCATCCACATGGAGAACCGGGACGACAGCAGGATGCTCACCGCGGTCTGCAGGCTCTGCGGCCACCGCTCCGGAGGGCCCACCGGAGTCGCCGTCCAGTCCACACGGGCGAGATCCCGGCCGATCTCCGCGTCGGCGGCGAACACATCGGCCCCGGCCGCTGTCGCGGGCCGTTGCGCGGCGTCGTGCGCGCGCTCCACTGGCCACCCCTTCCCTCACGCCCGCCCGGCACGGCGGCCGCCGGCTCCGGTCACCAACCGCTCACGAATCGTCGCTGCTCGCGGGCGCACGGCGGAGCGCGACAAGTTCGTAGGATAGGTCAGCCGCTCTGCTACCACCGCGGGGGACGGACGTGATCGGGGAACGGGTCGAGGATGACGCCGAGCGCTGCACGACGAGCAGACCCCGGTCTTCGCCCCGCCCGCACCGCAGACTCCGAGAACCGCACCAAGGAGAACTCGTGACCGATTCGGACCAGATCCTCACCGTGACGCCCCGTGTGACTCCCTCGGGCCCCTATGTCCTGGACGTCGTGGGAGAGCTCGACCATCACACCGCCCACTTCCTGTCCGAAGCCGTCAACGAGGCCCCCTTCGACGACCACGGGGTGATACTCGACCTGTCCGGACTGACCTACTGCGACTCCACGGGCATCACGGTGCTCATCACCGCCCACCAGAAGTCGCAGGCCGCCGGCTCACCGCTCGTTCTGGCCGGGGTCAATCCCGACCAGATGCGGGTGCTGCAGGTGGTCGGCCTCGACCAGGTCTTCACCTTCCGTCCCGGCGGCGCAGCCACGTGACGCCCGGCCGGGGACACGGCCGGTACGCGGCCGCCGGACGCGACCGAGCCCCGCACGCCGCGGTCGCCGAGGGGGGCGGCACGGGCGGTCGTGCAGGGCGCGAGGGTCCGGTCAGGGCTGCTTGCGGGCCTGCTCGGCGGCCTGGCCGGCGGCGCCCGTCTCCGTGGTGGCGCCGCGCGTGCTGAGCCGGCCGCCGCTCGACTCCAGGTGGGCGCGGACGAACCACTGGAAGAGTTCGAGGCCGCGCAGCTGTTCGATCAGCATGTCCTGCGTGACCGGGTCGAGCTCCTCGGTCTCCCGCATCACCTCGCGGTGGTCCTCGATGACGGACGTGTACACCAGGTCGAGGGCTCCCAGGTGCTCGATCGCCTCCGCGCGGCCGATCGAGTAGTCGTTCCACGTCCGCTCGCGCACCAGGGCGCCGGGGGTGCCGTTGGGTTCGCCGCCGAGGGTGGAGATCCGCTCGGCGACGTCGTCGGTCATGGCGCGGACCTGGTCGACCTGCGGGTCGATCATCTCGTGCACGGCGATGAAGTGCGGTCCGACGACGTTCCAGTGGATGTGCTTGAGCGTCAGGTGGAGGTCGTTGAGGCTGTGCAGACGCATCTGCAGCAGCGCGATGATCCGCTGGCTGTCCTGAGGTCTCATGCCCGGCACGGTGTACGAGGGGCCCTGAGGCTGTGACGGCACGGTGGTGCTCCTTGCATCGGGTGGCGCTGGAACATCCAGATAAGCTGCTTGTCCGCCTTTTTCACCGTTCACCGTGGCCCAGTCCCCCGCATCTCACCGGTCTGGAGCAGTGGCGGCGGGGTCGGAGGCGCGGCGAGGGCGTGCGGCCCGGCGCCGTCAGCCGTGCCAGGACCATTCGGCGACCTCCGGCAGGTCGGTTCCGTGCGCACGGATCCAGTCGTGGTGGCGCAGCCGGGTGTCCGCCATCTCCTGGCGCAGGTTCGCGGCGCGTACCGCGAGGCCCGGCACGCGGTCGACGACGTCCATGACCAGTCGGTAGCGGTCCAGGTCGTTGCGGACCACCATGTCGAAGGGCGTGGTGGTCGTCCCCACCTCCTTGTAGCCGCGCACGTGCAGGTTCCGGTGGCCGGTGCGGCGGTAGGCCAGGCGGTGGATCAGCCAGGGATAGCCGTGATAGGCGAAGATCACGGGCTTGTCCCGGGTGAAGAGGCCGTCGTACTCGAAGTCGGTCATGCCGTGCGGGTGTTCCTCGCTGGGCAGCAGCCGGGCGATGTCGACGACGTTGACGACCCGGACCGCCAGGTCCGGCAGACGGCCGCGCAGCAGCTGGGCGGCGGCCAGCACCTCCTGGGTGGGGACGTCGCCGGCGGCGGCGAGCACGACGTCCGGCTCCCGGTCGCCGGTCTCCGTGCCGGCCCACTGCCAGACACCGGCGCCGCGGGCGCAGTGCGCCTCGGCCTGCTCCATCGTCAGCCAGTCGAAGCAGGGCTGCTTGCCGGCCACGATCACGTTGACGTAGTCCCGGCTACGCAGCGCGTGGTCGGCGACGGAGAGCAGGGTGTTGGCGTCCGGCGGCAGATAGACCCGTACGGCCTCGGGACTCTTGTTGAGGATGTGGTCGACGAAGCCGGGATCCTGATGGGAGAAGCCGTTGTGGTCCTGCCGCCACACATGTGAGGTGAGCAGGTAGTTGAGGGAGGCGATGGGGGCGCGCCAGGGCAGGCGGCGACTGACCCGCAGCCACTTGATGTGCTGGTTGACCATGGAGTCCACGATGTGGACGAATGCCTCGTAGCAGGAGAACAGCCCGTGGCGACCGGTGAGGAGGTAGCCCTCGAGCCAGCCCTGGCAGGTGTGCTCGGAGAGGATCTCCATCACCCGGCCGTGCCGGTCGAGGTCCTCGTCCACGTCGAGGATCCCGGCCTGCCAGGCCTTGCCGCTCGCCGCGTAGACGGCCTGGAGCCGGTTGGAGGCGGTCTCGTCGGGGCCGACCAGGCGGAAGTCCCGTCGGCCCGCGGTGCCCCGCATCACGTTCTCCAGGAGTCCGCCCAGCACCCGGGTGGGTTCGTGAAGGGTCGTGCCGGGCTGGTCGACGGGCACGGCGTACTGCTCCAGCGGGGGCAGGGGCAGCTGCCGCAGCAGCCGCCCCCCGTTGGCGTACGGGGTGGCTCCGAGCCTGCGGGGGCCGTCGGGGACGCACGCGAGGACGTCCGGCCGGGGCGCGCCCGCTTCGTCGAACAGTTCCCCGGGCCGGTAGGACCGCAGCCACTGCTCCAGTTGCCTCAGGTGCTCGGGGTTGTCCCGGACCGCGGACAGCGGTACCTGGTGGGAGCGCCAGGTGCCTTCCACGGGCAGGCCGTCGACCTCGGCGGGGCCGGTCCAGCCCTTCGGGGTGCGCAGCACGATCACCGGCCACCGGGGCCGTTCGGTGGCGCCCTCCTCGCGGGCGGCCCGCTGGATCGCCGCGATGCGGTCCAGGGCGGTGTCCATCGCCGCGGCCATGGTCCGGTGGACGGCGGCGGGGTCGTCGCCGGTGACGTACAGGGGTTCGTGGCCGTAGCCCTCGAGCAGCGCCCGGAGTTCCTGCTCGGGGAGCCGGGCGAGCACGGTCGGGTTGGCGATCTTGTAGCCGTTGAGGTGGAGAACCGGCAGGACCGCGCCGTCGTGGACGGGGTCGAGGAACTTGTTCGAGTGCCAGGAAGCGGCGAGGGGTCCGGTCTCCGCCTCGCCGTCGCCGATGACGCAGGTCACCAGCAGGCCGGGGTTGTCGAAGGCCGCCCCGTAGGCGTGGGACAGGGAGTAGCCGAGTTCGCCGCCCTCGTGGATGGAGCCCGGTGTCTCCGGGGCGACGTGGCTGGGCACGCCGCCGGGGAACGAGAACTGCTTGAACAGCCGCGCCATGCCCGCCTCGTCCCGTGTGACGTCGGGGTAGGTCTCGGTGTACGAGCCCTCCAGCCAGGAGTTGGCGACCACCGCCGGGCCTCCGTGGCCGGGACCCCAGACGCACAGGGCGTCCAGGCCACGGGAGCGGACGACACGGTTGAGGTGGGTGTGCACCAGGTTCAGCCCGGGAGAGGTGCCCCAGTGTCCGAGCAGCCGCGGCTTGATGTGCTCGGGGCGCAGCGGCTCGGTCAGCAGGGGGTTCGCCATGAGGTAGATCTGGCCGACGGAGAGGTAGTTCGCCGCCCGCCAGTGGGCGTCGAGCGTCCTCAGCTCCTCGTCGGTCGGCGGGGCGGACGCCTGGTGCGTGTCGACGGACATCGAGGGGTCCCTTCCGGGTCGCGGTGCGGTCGGTGGCGCGTGCGGGTCCGTACGTCCCCACCCTTTCCTCCCCGCCGGGTACCCGGTAGGGCCGACCGGACCGTGCCGGTTCACCCCCGTGGCCGTCACGGGCGCTCCGGCTCCCTGCCGGAGGGAGCCGGAGGCGCGGTCACGGCCCGCTGCCGGGGGCCGGTGACGGCGCGGGCGCGCCGAGGGCGGCGAGCAGGCGGTCGGCCGGAAGGGCGGGGACCGTGCGGCCGCGGTGGCCCGTGGTCGTCGTCGCGGCGAGCAGGGAGTTGAGCACCGCCTCCTCGACCACGTCGAGAACCGCCGTGAACAGCGGTCCGAGGTCGGCGTCGGCGACGGGGGCGCCGGCGACGGGGGCGCCGGCGCCGGGCCGGGTCGCGAAGGCCACGGCGTAGTCACCGCTGCCGTGGCTGTAGGCGGCGCCGGTGCGGGCCAGCGCGAACACCGCGCGCCGCGCGACCCTGGTGAGTTGGCGGGCGTCGAGAGGGGCGTCGGTGGCGACCACGATCATGCAGGAGCCGGTCTCCGCCGCCTGCTCCGGGCCGTCCGCCGCGAGGCCCAGGGACCGGGCCGTGACGGTGCGGCCCCCGACCCGCAGGGTGCCGCCGAAGTTCGCCTGCACCAGGGTGCCCGCCGTGAACGGCCGTCCTGCCAGGTCCAGGGTGCGTGAGGCGGTGCCGACGCCGGCCTTGAACCCCAGGGCGACCATGCCGGTTCCCGCGCCGACGCAGCCCTCGGCGACCGGCCCGCCGGACGCCGTGTCGAGGGCGGCGCGGACGTGCTCCTCGTGGACGGGACGGGCCCGGATGTCGGACAGGACCCCGTCGTTGCACTCCCCCACGACCGGGTTGAGGCTCAGCACCTCTTCGCAGCCGGGCCGTTCGAGCATCCAGCCGACGAGGGCGTCCGCGACGCGGAAGGCCGACAGGGTCGAGGTGAGCAGTACCGGCGTCTCGAGCGCGCCGAGTTCGGCGAGCTGGGTCGTGCCGATGAGCTTGCCGTAGCCGTTGCCGGTGAAGACCCCGGCGGGCAGCGGCGTGTGGGGACCGACGGCGTCGGGGACGACGGCGGTGACCCCGCTGTGCACTCCCGGCGGCCTGCGCACGGTGGTGTGGCCGACGCGGACTCCGGGCACGTCGGTGATCGCGTTCAGGGGTCCGGTGGCCGCTTCTCCGACGACGATGCCGAGGTCACGCGCCCTGGGCCGGGCGTCCGGTGCCGAGTGGCCGGGGTCCAGTGGTTCCATACGGCCGAACGCTACGCCGCCGGTACGTCACCGTCGCGGCGCGGGTGCCGAGTGGCCGTTCGCTTCGCGCTGCCCGCCTCACGGTGCGATCCTGGAAGTGGTGCTGTGCGCCGTTCCGCGCTCTCGTGAGGAGGGATGGACATGGCCAAGCATCTGGTCGTCTGCTGTGACGGCACATGGAACTTCGCGGACCAGCCGAGCAAGACCAACGTCGCCAAGGTCGCCCTGTCCGTGCGCCCCGTGTCGGCCGCCGGGAGAGAGCAGCGCGTCTACTACCACAGCGGTGTCGGCACCCACCGGCGGGACCGTCTGCGCGGCGGCGCGTTCGGTGCGGGGCTGTCGCGGAACATCGTGGACGCCTACCGGTTCCTCGTCGAGACGTACGAGCCCGGTGACGAGCTGTTCCTCTTCGGCTTCAGCCGGGGCGCGTTCACCGCCCGCAGCCTCGCGGGACTGGTGCGCAACAGCGGCATCCTGCGGAGGCGTCACGCCGGCCGCATCCCGGAGGCGTGGGCGCTGTACCGGGACCGGATCGAGCAACCGAACGGCGCCGCCGCGACGTTGTTCCGGCGCTCGTACGCGTACGAGACGGAGATCGGGTTCGTCGGGGTGTGGGACACGGTCGGCGCGCTGGGCGTCCCGGTGCCGGACGCCGCGTGGCTGCAGCCGGCGGCGAACCGGTTCAACCACCAGTGGGCGTTCCACGACACCGAGTTGAGCGGCTGGATCAGGGCCGCGTTCCACGCGCTGGCAGTCGACGAGCAGCGCTCGGCGTTCCGGCCGGCGCTGTGGCACCTGCGTCCCGGCTCCGCCGCGCGGGGGCAGGAGCTGAAGCAGGTGTGGTTCGCCGGGGTGCACTGCGACGTCGGCGGGGGCTACAAGGAGACGGGGCTGTCGGACATCGCCCTGCTGTGGATGGTCGACCAGGCCCGCAGGCACGGGCTGGAGTTCGACGCGGACACGCTCAGCGCGGAGGGGCCCCGGGTGATGCGTCCCCGGGAGAGCGTCGACTTCCGCGTACGGCCCGACGTTTCGGGCACTCTGCACGCCTCGCGGACGGGCATGTACCGGCTGTCCAGGCCGCTGCACCGGCCGCTCGGTGAGGCGGTGACCGGCGAGGGCGAGCCCGACGGCAACGAGTTCCTGGCGGTGCCCGCAAAGGAGCGCCACGACCGGGACGCCGGCTACCGGCCGCCGCAGTTGGGGCGTTACCTGGGCCGGCAGGAGCGGATCCGGCTGGAGCCGGTACTGCTGCCGGGCCTCCCGGCGGGCCTGCCGCCCATGCCCCAGGCCGCACCGGGCCCGGGGACGGCGGCCGACAGGCACGACGGGTTCCACCGCGCCGGGTGACGTCGCGACCGGCCGCGGCGGGGCAGCCCCGGCATATTTCTTTGCGCGGCGTTTTCCCGCGTGGTTGGCTCACGCCCATGACCTGGCTCCCGCACGACTTCGTCCACCCCCTCCACGTCGCCGTACCCGGCGGCGGGGGCCACCGGCTGCGCCCGATCAGCGGCGCGGACGCGCCGCTGGACTACCCCGCGGTGATGGGGTCGCGGGAGCGGCTGTGGTCGGTCTTCGGCCCCGCGTGGGGCTGGCCGTCGGCCACGATGTCGTACGAGGCGAACCTCGCCGACCTGGAGCGGCACGCCGCGGAGATCGAGGCCCACGAGTCGTTCAACTACACGATCGAGAACGCCGACCGCACCGCCCTGCGCGGCTGCGTCTACATCGATCCTCCGGAAAAGCAGGGGGCGGACGCCGAGATCTCGTGGTGGGTGGTGGACGACGAGGTGGGCGGTCCGCTGGAGCGGGCTCTCGATGTGTTCGTGCCGCGCTGGATCGCCGGGGACTGGCCCTTCGAGCGGCCTCGTTTCATCGGCCGGGACATCAGCTGGGACGAGTGGACGAAGCTGCCGGATCTTCCGTGAGCGGGCCGCTCGGCACGGCCCGGTCCCTTTCCGGGGCCGCGAGTGACGCCGCCGCGTGCGCGCCGTGGAGGTCGCGCTCGAGGTGGTCCAGGGCGCGGCGGGCGGTCTCGATGCGCCGGAGCAGCAGCTGCCGGTCCCCCGGTGCGGACGCCGCGCCCTGCGCGTCGGGGGATTCCCTTCGCTCGTCCATGTCCCGCGCCTCCTCGAGTGAGGTGATGACGACCCCGATGAGGACGTTGACGAGGACGAAGGAGGCGAGCAGCACATAGGAGGCGTAGTACAGCAGACTCCAGCGGGAGATCTGCAGGCCGGTGTGGACCGCGTCGCCGATGCCGTCGAGGGTCATCAGCAGGAAGAGGGTGAGGACGGCACGGCCTAGGGAGCCGTAGTGCCCGGGGTCGTGGCGGCCGAAGAACACCCAGCCGACCATCGCGTACACGTACAGCAGCAGGGCGCCGACCAGCAGAAAGCTCAGGGTGCCGGGAAGGCTGCGGGCCACGGCGACGAGCACGATGCGCAGTTGGGGCAGGAAGCGCGCGGTGCGCAGGACCCGGGCCAGCCGCAGCAGTCGCAGCACCGTGGTGTTCTCGCGGACGAGGGGCAGGAAGGTGCTCAGGACCACGGCGAGGTCGAAGAGGTTCCACGGGTCCTTCCAGAAGTCCGCGGGGCGGTCGGCGTGGGCGGCCATGCGCAGCACGATCTCGACGCTGAACGCGACCAGGCAGAGGTGTTCGGCGAGCCGTAACCAGCGGTGCCACTCCGCGACGACCCCGGAGTACGTCTCCACCCCCAGCAGCCCGGCGTTGACGAGGATCACGGCGAAGACGGTGAGGGCGAACCAGCGGGCCTCGGTGATGCCGCGGCAGTGCTCCGCGAGTCGGAGGCGCCCCGACGGGGTGGTGAACTCGGCTGTGTGGTCTCGGTGTTGCGGCATCCTGCTGCCCGGTCTCCTCCGTGCCTGCGACGACCGTCCCGGCGGACCGGACGTCGCTGAACGATCATGCTCCGGAGGATTCTTCTACAGCACTGTAGTTTCAGGGGCGCGGGGCACCCCTGAAACCACGCAGCGGGACTACCAGTTGGGAGTCACGTCGGAGCCGAAGCCTCCACCGGCCGGGCGCTTCTCGAAGTGGAGGTGGGGGCCGGTGGCGTTGCCGGTCGAACCGACCTCGCCGATCTTCTGGCCGGCCTTGACCGAACCCCGTTTCACGGTCTGCTCGGAGAGGTGGCAGTACCAGTAGTCGAAACCGCCCGCGCGCAGCACGAGGTAGTTGCCGAAACTGCGGTCATGGCCGTTGCGGACGAGGGACCCGTTGAGCACCGCGACGCAGGGTGTGCCGTTCGGGGCGGCGTAGTCCGCGCCGGTGTGGTAACCCAGGCTCCAGTGCGGCCCCTTGACCCGGTGAGCGGTCGTGACGCCGTGGCCCGGTACGGGGGAGGCGACACGGGCACCGGAGACCGGCGCCGATGTCGGGACACGGAGCCGGTCCCAGGAGGTCTTGCCCGGGATGCCGTCGGCGTCGGCACCCTCGAACCCGAGCTTGTGCTGCCAGGCGGCGAACGACTGCTTGTCGGTGTCCGTCCACTCGGGGCCGGGCCCCTCCGCGTACTTGCCGCATCCCTCCGCCACCAGGCGCTTGCCCATGGAGGCGATCACGGGGCTGCGTTGTCCCTTGTGGAAGAACTTCGTTCCTGGAAATGGCGCCAACGCGGGCATGGCCCTCTCCTTTCCGTAAGGGGCCGGATCACGAGCCGGATCGGCCTGCCGAACGTGCGAGAGGTGACCACACCGGTGCCGGACGCGGGAACCGTGCCGCCACCGGCCGGTCACCGTCGCCTCACGTTCCACCATGCGCCCGATGCCGGTCGCTCGCAAACCCGGAATTGCGACGGCACACGGCTTTTCTGACGGGCGGTCCGGCCGCCGCTTCAGGGCGCCCGAACCGCCCGGAGAGCCTCAGACGTCGGGGACCTTCAGCCGGTCCCAGCTGAACCGGCCGGGGACGCCGTCGGCCGCGTCCCCCTCGAGACCCAGCTTCTGCTGCCAGGCCCTGTACGACCTCATGTCGCCCGCTCCCCATACGTCGTTGCCGTCACCGGACGTGTAGCGGTCGCAGTCCTCGGCGACGAGCCGGCCGTGCATGCCCGCGATGACGGGCGACCTGCGTCCCGCCTCGAAGAACGACGTGCCGGGGAACGGCTCGAAGTGGGCAGCGGTGGACGGGCCGGTCGGCGCGGGCACGAACTCCGGCCAGGATCCGGGGTCGACATGGTCGTTCTCCGGGACATGGGCGTGGGCGTACCAGCCGCCCTGCGACCTCCACTTGTCGGCGGGGCACGTCATGCGGGTCAGGGAAGTCGGACGGCCCATGGGCCAGACGTCCGGCACGTCCCAGGAGCTGATCCACGCGTGGAGATCGGCCCAGCCCGCGCAGGGAGTGTCGACCAGCCTCGCGAACACCTTCCCGTTGACGCGGCAGTGGGGGAAGAACAGGGCCTCGATCTGGATGACGACCCTGCCGGCCCGGTTGGTCCGCGTGCCGCCGGCCACGTCGGCCAGCGCCTTGCTGCGGGACGTGGCGGGGAAGAACTGGGCGAAGGCACCGGTGAAGGGGTCCCAGAGGATGTGCGGGGCCTGCCCCTTGCCGCCGCCGGTGAAGAATCCCTTGAGATTGGCGAACGGGACCAGATCCAGGGGGGCTTCGGCGGTGGCCTTCCTGTCCGCCGTGATGTGCGCGATCGCCCGTGGCGGGAATTCCGGGTCGCACGGCGCGTGGTCTCCCAGGTCCGCCTTGAGTGCTTGGGGCATCCATGGTTGGGGCATGGTGGATCTCCTCAGCTGCGAAGGAAGGGGGAAGCGGGCGCCGGACGGACAACGGGCCGTGCGACGGGCCCTCCCCCGTCTCCCACGATGCGTCCGCCGGCAGTCCCCGGCAAACCGAGGGGCGATGGAGACGCATGCCTGCTATCGCCTTTGTTCATCGGGGCGTTGGACTACGGCGTGCGCCGGCGCGAGGCCACGCTTGCCGCCCCCTGAGGGGCGTCGTAACGTGGTTCCCGGAGGACCGGTGAGACCGTGGTCCGCACAGGGCAGGCGCACCATCGGGGGTACGCGCCGCGGCTCCCCCTCGATCTTCGCCGCCTGAACCACCGGGCGCGCAGCATCGCGAAGAACAGCACGGCGCCAAGCGCATCGGGAATGATCATGGCCAGAATCTCCCGGCGACACTTCTCTCACGCGGCCGGCGCATCCCTTCTCGCCGCAACGCTCGCGTTGCCGGCAGGTCTGTCGACCGCCGCGGCGGATTCCCGGAGTCAGGGCGAGGGCAGCACGAGGGCGGAGGCTCGGGCCACGGAGCCCCCGCCGTCTCCGCCGTCCGAGCCGGACGGGCCTTCGGGACCCGTCACACCGCCCGACACGCCGTCGGACACCGGACCGGACGAGCCGACGGAACCCACGGAGCCCTCGTCCACGCCGGACGGGACGTCCGACACCACTCAGCCGCCGGACACCGGCGACACGGACGGGGACACGACCGAGCCCCCGCCGGAGCAGAACACGCAGCTCGACAGGACGACCACGAGCCTGGCCGAGGCGAAGGACAGCGTGCCCGAGGAACTCGCGCCGACCGTGGAGAAGTTGATCGACATCGTCGGCATGGTCGCCGATCCGTCGACCCCGGCCCAGGACCGGCAGGGGGTCATCGAGAGCGCGGAGAATCTGTCCACCGCGCTGGCGGCCATCAGTGACCCGCACACACCTCCCGAACTGCGGGAGGACCTGACCGAGATCGTGAAGCAGGCGACCTCGGCCCTCGAAGTGGTCGGCGACCCTCGGGTGCCGCCCGAGGAACGGTCCACGCTCGTCCTGGTGATCAAGCGCACGACGTCCACCCTGGAGCTCATCTGCGACCCCAAGACCCCGGAAGACCTGCGGGATCAGATGATCGCGACGGTGAAGGACCTGACCTACGTCGCGGAGAGGCGCGAGGGCGTGGCGCAGTCCAGCCCGGCGGGTGAGAGCGCGAGTTCCCCGGGGGGCGAGGGAGGGAGCCGGGAACCCCCGAACACGCTGACGGCGAGCTCCTCCGAGGAGATAGTGCAGGACCGGAGGACTCCGCCGAAGGAGCGGGAACAGCTCGCGAAGATCACGTCACAGGTCAGCGCGCTGCTGCGGAAGATCAGCGACCCCAAGACATCGCAGGCGGAGCGGTCCGACGCGAGGAGGGAACTGGAAGACAAGACCTCCCATATGAAGGACCAGCAGGAGGAATCCGCCTCCGCCCAGGAACGGCCGGAGGAGTCGCTGAGCAAGGCAGCCGCGGTCTGCACCAGCGCCATCTTCGACTCCACACCTGAATCCGCTCTCATGCGAGGGCTCAAGGAACTGGGCCCCTCGCAGTGGCAGGACGAAGGGGTCAAGGACTTCTGGAAGGCGGAGGAGAAGAGCGACGACACACTCGACGTCCTCGCCCAGTTGCGGAACGACGAGCGCGCCCACGGCCCCTTCGAAGTCGCGCCGCTCATCACGGGACTCGCCGAATTGGTGCCGCACGACAAGCTGTTCGGGACGCTGGGAGGCTCCGCCCTGTCCTGCGAGCAGACCGCCAAGTACCTCGACGAGGAGTACGGGGTCACGGCGGGCACCTGGCTCACGAGGAGCGGTACGTGACCGAGGTCAGACCCCGGCCGAGCTGAGCACCTCGGCCACGGATATCTCCGCGTCGGCCCGGGCCTTGGCGGCTCCGTATCTCTCCAGCTCCCTCCTTTCCTCCGCGTAGTCGCCCAGCCCGTGGAAATTGAAAGGGACGGACGAGATGGAGGAGAGGTACTGGCCTCCCGGAGACCAGACGGCCGTCACATAGCGCGGTTGACGTGTCACGTTGATGAGATTGTTGTTGTGGAGCACTCTGCCACGATATATGAGCTGACCCCCGCAAATTGCCGGTTCGCAGTGATAGCGTCGGTCATATTCGTTCCACGAGGCATGCGACGACCTGAACTCCTCCACGTCGAGCCTCCCCCGGTCCTTTCTCATGTACGAGATCTGCATTTCCACGCTCAGGATGTCGAATCCGGTGTCCTTGGGAAGCTGGAAGACGTGCTTCAGGGCGTACTCCTGTCCGACGTCGAGCGAGCTGCCGGCGTCGTAG
The DNA here is from genome assembly GCF_003665435.1 of Streptomyces fungicidicus. Taxonomy (NCBI): domain Bacteria; kingdom Bacillati; phylum Actinomycetota; class Actinomycetes; order Kitasatosporales; family Streptomycetaceae; genus Streptomyces; species Streptomyces fungicidicus. The sequence goes on along the minus strand of NZ_CP023408.1, from coordinate 704,494 downwards.
AACCTTCCACTGCTAATGGTCGTGTATCTGAGCCCGTCGACGTAGAGCTCCGCCTCCCCCTCACTCGAGCCCTGCTTTCCCACGCTCGCCCTCCATTCCTCCGCCAGGTCCTCCTCACCCTTGGAATAGAGTGCGACCCTGCCGCGCACCGTGTAAATGTCATTGACGATGTACACCGGTATCCCTCCGGTGTTCTTCATGTACAGAGTCAGCGGGACGTGCACGAAGGAGAGGTCGCGGTCTTCCCACGCCTTTCCGAATTCCGCCCTCAGAGTGAAGTGCATGGGAGCGGCGGCAGGCTGGTACATAGTGGAATAGGCAAGACTGACGGCCGTCAGGAGGGCCGTGGCGACCACCCCGGCCGCGAATTTCTTGGGCTGCGGTATTCCCTTCCAGGATCTTCTGCGGACAAGGAGGAACAGCGCCCATACGGACCAGCACAGGGAGGGCACATAGATCAGCAGATGGCGGGTGTACTCCCTCTCCTCGAACCAGAGCAGCAGAAGCAGGCCGTCGGTGGCCAGGGCGATGATCACCCCGAGCAGGACGATGGCTCCGGAGGCCCTGAACTGCCGCCTTCCTCCGTAGTCGAGTGCCGCGATCGCCGCCGCTCCGAGGATCACGCCCGAGAGGACGAACAGCACTCCGGTGATGCGCTGCGCGAAGGTCAGGGCTCCCGAGGCGTCCGGCCATCCGATGACCGCGTTGAACACCATGGAGACGAGCAGCCCGGCCACCAGGAGCGCCGTGACCGAGCGTCTCCGTAACGCGCGGTCCGGCCACGTCCCGCTGTCACCCCCACGCCAGTACACGGACGCCGGATCGTCGAGATCCATGGTCTCCGGGTAGCCGAGCCGGCCGAGCAGCCTGCGCAGCCCGGTCCGCGACCAGACGCTCCCCGCCGCCTCACCGCCGATGGTGACGCGCCGGAGACCGCGGCCGTCCGGCGGCTCCACGATGATCCAGGGACGGATGCTCATGCCCACAGACTCGAACCGGAGCCCGCCTCGCGCACCCGGGACTCCCCCGTTTGCCCCCGCCCGCGACCGCGTCCGGGGCGGCGCCCCGCCGTTGACAGATGCGGCTAATAGGATTAGCTTTTAGCTAACGGAGTTAGCCAGACAGGGGATGTCATGACCGAGTACCTCACCGTCGACGACGGCGTGATCGCCTACGAGGTGGCGGGAGCGGGACCGCTCGTCGTTCTCGCGCACGGGATGGGTGACAGCCGGGCCTCGTACCGTGCCGTGATCCCCCGGCTGGTGGCGGCGGGACACCGGGTGGCCGCGGTCGATCTGCGCGGCTGCGGGGAGTCCGGCACCGACTGGCCGGACTGGAGCCGTGCCGCCGTCGCCGGCGACCTGCTCGCCCTGATCCGCCACCTGGGCGGCCCGGCCGTGCTCGTCGGCCACTCCTTCTCCGGCGGCGCGGCCACCATCGCCGCGGCACGGGAACCCTCACTGGTCAGCGCCGTGGTCGAGCTGGCGCCGTTCACCCGCAAGCAGTCGGTCCGGCTCGGCGACCTGAAGGTGAAGCGCTTCAGGCGGGGCATGCTGCGGCTGCTCGGCACCGGCGTGTTCGGCAGCGTCCGGATGTGGCGCTCGTACTTCGACGTGGCCTACCCCGGCGACAAGCCGGCCCACTGGACCGAGAGGCTCGACCGCGTCGACGCCATGCTGCGCGAGCCCGGACGGATGAAGGCCCTGCAGAACATGGGCCGCAGCGCCCCCGGTGACGCCGACGCGCAGCTCGCGGGCGTCCGCTGCCCGGTGCTGATCGTGATGGGCACGCTCGACCCCGACTGGGCCGACCCGCACGCCGAGGGATCGGCAGTCGTCGACGCCCTGCCGTTCGGGCTCGGACGCCTGGAGATGATCGAGGGTGCCGGGCACTACCCGCACGACCAGTTCCCCGACCGGGTGGTCTCGCTCGTGCTCGACTTCCTCCGGTCCGAGGCCACCCGTGGCTAGGGCGGGCCTCGACACTGCGGCCGTGGTCGCGGCCGCGGCCGCCCTAGCCGACGAGGAAGGCCTCCCCCGCCTGACGATGGGGCTGCTCGCCCAGCGGCTGGGCGTGCGCACACCGTCGCTGTACAAACACGTCGGCGGCCAGGAGGACCTCAACCGCCGTATCGCCGTACTGGCGATGAACGAGGCCGCGGACGCCGTCGGCGGCGCGGTCCAGGGATACGCGGGCCGCGACGCCCTCGCGGCCGCGGCCCGTGCCTTCCGCGCCTTCGTCCTCGAGCACCCCGGCCGGTACGGCGCGACCGTCGGGCTGGAACCCACCGGCCCCGACGACCCGCTGGCCGCCGCGAGCACGCGGCTGCTCGCCGCGTTCACCGCCGTACTGCACGGCTACGCGATCGACGAGCGCGAGGTGACCCACGTCCTGCGCATGCTCCGCAGCCTCTGCCACGGCTACGCCACGCTGCAGGCGGCGGGCGGCTTCCAGTGGAGCACCGACGTCGACGAGAGCTTCACCTGGCTGATCACCTTCGCCGACCGGGGCCTGCGCGCCCTCGGTGGCGGCCCGGGCGAATGAGCACGCGCTCCTAGGGCGTGTGTCGAAGGTGATCTTGGGCGGGCTGCCCCGTGCCACCGAATCTGGATCGGTTGCCGGCGAAGCTGGACCGACGGCCGTTTGTGACAGCGAAGATGGATCGCCGCAGGTCAGGGCCGAGGCGTCGCTACTCGCGGAGATCGTGGGCGATGCAGCGCCTCACCGGCGAGGATGATCCCGTGGTTGCTTCGGGAACGGCAGAGCACCGGGCCGCCGCTTCGAGGTTCATGCAGCACGCCAGCCTGCGGCAGTCCGTCTTCGGCAGCGATCCAGGTTGAGCGTCACAGATCACAGGCCGAGGGGGGCGAAGCCCGGTGTTGGGCCCGCAAGTTCGATAACGTTAAGTAATTGTTCGACTACGCAATCGGTAGGGTGGGTCGCCGGCATTCCCAAGTGATGGAGACCCCCATGAAGGTCTACAAGGACGTTTTCAGCGGCGATGAGTTGCTGTCCGACTCGTTCCCGATCAAGGAGGACGGCATCTGTTACGTGGTCGAGGGCAAGCACTCCACCCGTGCAGCCGGTTTGCTCGACATCGGTGGCACGGACGGCGAGGAGGCCGATTCGATCGGCCATACGGTGCTCAATGTTGCCGAGGCGCACCGCCTCGTCGCGACGACGTACGAGAAGAAGAACTACACCGGCCACATCAAGGCGTACCTGAAGCGGATCACGGAGCGCCTGCCCGCGGACGAGCGGATCGCCTGGCAGCAGCAGGCACAGGAGCGGATCGAGCAGGTCCTTGCCGACTTCGACAGCTACCAGTTCTTCACCGGGGAGAGCATGGACCCCGAGGCCATGGTCGTCCTCATGAGGACCGGCAAGGACGGCAAGACCCCGTTCCTCTACTACATTCGCCACGGGCTCAGGGCCGAGGCGTACTGACACCTCGACCTGCGTTCCTGCCGCGCCTCCGACGTGCGAACACGTGCGGACCGGGCGCTCATCGCGGCCAAACAGCCTGGCTGTTGGCCATCTCGGGCTGAATCTGGATCGCTGCCGAAGACGGACTGCCGCAGGCTGGCGTGCTGCATGAACCTCGAAGCGGCGGTTCGGTGCTCTGCCGTTCCCGAAGCAACCACGGGATCATCCTGGCCGGTGAGGCGCTGCATCGCCCACGATCTCCGCGAGTAGCGACGCCTCGGCCCTGACCTGCGGCGATCCATCTTCGCTGTCACAAACGGCCGTCGGTCCAGCTTCGCCGGCAATCGATCCAGATTCGCTGTCACAGGACACGGGCGTGGTGGGGGTGGACGCCCCCCGGGCGGGGTGGAGTGGGGCGGCGGCAGCAGGTGGCGGCGGCGCAAAAGTCTGACCATTTAGCTCGATCGGGGGTTATAGGTCCAATTCCTATGAAGGGCTTACGGAATCGCCTGGATGATCTTGGCCGAGGTGCCTTCCGGCCTGGGGCACGTTCCGGTCCCGGGTCGTCTTCCGCCGATTCTGGAGGATCCATGCGACATCTGTCTCCCGCCTGCGCACGCGAGTTCTGGCCGTAGGACTCGCGCTGGCGACGTCCGCGCTCGTGCCCTCGGGCTCCGCCGGTGTGGCTGACCAGTATCAGTGGGCCGCGCTGGGCGACTCGTACACGGCCGGCGGCTTCGTCGGGGAGCCGCAGACCGCGCTCGGCGACTCGTCGCGCGACGGCTGTGACCGCACCAGCGACGCCTATCCGGGTGTCGTCGAGCGGGAGCTGGAGGAGTTCCCGCCGGGCAAGTCCGTCCAGCTGACCAACGTCAGCTGCAGCAACGCCACCATCGCCGACATCGTCGAGACCAGGCAGATGCCCGTCAGCCCGGTCCAGCCCCCCGCCGAGGGGTGGTCCGCGGTGGACACGCAGATCAAGCGGGCCAAGCTGAGCGAGCAGACCGACATCGTCACCATCGGCGTCGGCGGTAACAGCCTGCCGTTCGGAGGCATGCTCCTCAAGTGCCTGCAACTGGGCGCGATCCCCGGCCAGACCTGCCAGGAGTACTACACCAACCCGCCCGAGGGCGAGGAGAGCATCCAGGACAGGCTCGGCCGGGTCCAGGACGAGTACATCCAGATGCTGGCCAACGTGCACGAGGCCGCGCCCAACGCCCAGGTGATCACGGTCGGCTACCCGGCCGTCCTGCCCGAGGAAGGCAGCACCTGCAACCGCCCCGCCCTGACCGAGCTGGGCTCGATCAAGCACACCGACGTCGATTGGCTGCGCGAGAACGCTCTCAAGCAGCTGAACAGCACGATCCAGCGGGCCGCGCAGTTCTTCGGCGACCGCTACGTCGACGTGTACTCCTCCAGCGTCGGCCACGACGCCTGCCAGCCCGCCGACACCAAGTGGGTCGAGGGCATCTGCGGCGACGCCGAGGACTACTGGCCCTCCAGCCTCCCCGGCACCCTCCTGAACTGCGGCCTCATCAACAAGCGCGTCACCCTGGTACACCCCAACGCCCAGGGACACGCCAACACCGCCGCCCACGTCGAGCGCGCCATCCGCATCGCCCTCCTCGAACGCTGACCGCCACACCACTGCGACGATCCTGGGCCCCGGCGCTCCGTGAACGCGGCGCCCGGGGCGTTCCGGCCGCCCGGTAAAAGGAGCATCGCTCCTCGGCGGCCGGGCACTTCCAGCCGCTCGTCCCCGAGCCCCCGAGGCGCGATCAGGCTCCGCGACCTGGTCGACCCGATGCTCGCTTCCCCGCCTCTACCAGAGAGGAGGTACCCCGCGCGCGTCCCGCCGATCACAGCCACTCACCGGTGACCGCGATGAGCACGGTCGCTTCGTAGCGGACCGCGAGCTTGTCGTACCGGGTTGCGACAGCCCGGTTTCTCTTGAGGCGGTTGATCCCGCATTCGACCGCGTGACGCTCGCGGTAATCGGCCGGGTCGAAGCGCGGGGGCCGGCCACCGCAGGAGCCGAGCTTCTTGCGATTCCGCGTCTGGTCGGCCTTGTCGGGGATGGTGCAGCGGATCCCTCGACGGCGCAGGTAAGCGCGGTTCTTACGGGAGGCGTACGCCCTGTCAGCACGCACCCGAACAGGGCGGACGCGTGGCCGGCCTGGCCCAACGCATGGCACGCGGACCTTCTCCAGTACAGCTTCGAACTGAGGCGAGTCCCCGCGCTGCCCGGCTGTGATGACGACCGACATAGGCGTTTGCCTCTGCTCAACGGCCAAATGGAGCCCGGCGACTCCTTCTGCAGGTCGCCCCGCTTGCGGGCACCGGCCGCGTGCTGATGCCGCATCGGCCAGCGACTGGAGCTGGGTGAGGATCCGATGCCAGACGCCGGCACGCTGCCAGCGCCGAAAAAGGTCATAGACCCGGCCCCACGGACCGTACTCGACTGGCACGTCCCGCCATGGCACACCGGTACGGACCCGAAACCGTATGCCGTCGATCAGCTGCCGCCGAGGCCAGACTGGCGGTCGCCCCGCCTTCGTCCCCGTTGGCAGCAGCGGCTCCAGCGCCGCCCACTGCCCGTCCGTGAGATCTCCTCGCGCCATGAACTGTGATCATTCACAGTCCAAGATCCACTTTCGATACACGGCCTAGGGCGAGGGGGTCGGCCGAGGCACCTGCGGGCTCGTGGCCGCGGGAGGCGGGGACTCGGCCGGCACGGGTGAGGCCGGTACGGGTGTGGTCGCCGGAGTGGGCGTGTGCGCCGGAGTGGGCGTGTGCGACGGGCTGCTCACCGGTGGCGGGGCGAGGGGGACCGTCGGCGCCGCCGGCTCACCGGGGGCCGCCGACCGCAGAGGGAGGGCGACGAGGACGGCGACGGCGCACGTCAGCCCGGCGCCGGCCGCGGCGCGAACCAGCCGGCGGCGCACCGCGCGGCGCCGGATCGCCTCGTACCGTCCCGGAGGCGGACCGAGGTAGTCGTCGCCGGGCCGCAGGATGACGGCGAGGGGATCGTCCGGTTCGAACTCCGGGCCCTCGTCAGCGTGTGTGATCAAGACTTCTCCTCAGGTGGGCGCGGAGCAGCTCGCGGGCCGCGTGGAGGTCGGCCTTGACGGTTCCTTCCTTGCGTCCGGTCACCGCGGACACCTCCCGGATCGGCATGTCGGCGTAGTAGTGCAGCAGGATCGGGACGCGCAGCCGTTCCGGCAGCGACTGCACGAGCAGCCGTACGGACGGGTCGGACTGTTCGGTGTGCGGGCGGACGGCCGTCTCGGTGGTGACGCGGCGCACGGCCTTGCGCTCGCGCTCCAGTGTGCGCCAGTGATCCCTGACGAGGTTGGCCGCGGTGACGTAGAGGAAGCCGCGCGGCTCCGCCACCGACGTCCAGCGGGCCCACAGGCGGGTGAACGCCTCGGAGGCGATCTCGTGGGCCGTCTCGTCGTCGTCGACGAGACGGCGGCACCAGCCGGCGAGGCGGGGGTACAGAGCGGCGAAGAGTTCGGACGCTGCCTGCTGTCGGGACCGTTTCAATGCTCTCCATGGTCGGGGCCGCACCGGGGCGCGCGGTCGTGCGGGGCACGGGCCCGGGGCGGCCGGCACGAGGGCCGGCCGGCCCGGGACCCGGTGGCGGATCAGGGTCCCGCGGAGGGCGGCACCGCGAAGACGATCACGTTGTCGCGGTAGCCGTCGCCGGTGCGCGGGCCACCGCACGTGATCAGCCGCAGTTCCGGACGGCCGGTCCTCCCGTAGACCTCGTCCGTCGGGAAGTCCGCCTTGGCGACCCTCCGGACGGAGTCGACGGCGAACTCCGCCGCGGTGCCGTTCTCCAGGCGTGCCACGATCCGGTCGCCCCGGCGCAGGCGTGCCAGATGACGGAAGACACCGTCCCCGTACGGCCCGACCGTGACATGGCCGAGGATCACCGACGGGCCGTCCTGGCCGGGCGCCGGTGAGTGCCGGTACCAGCCCGCCCGGTCGTGTGCCGTCACCGGTGGCACCTGGACGGTGCGGTCCGGGGCCAGCCCGAGGCGGATGACGGGGGTGTCGACGCCGATGGCCGGTATCTCCAGTCGGACCGGAACCCCAGGGCCCGGCACGCGCGCCCGGCCGGCGGAGGGACGCGGGTCCGGCGTCGTCGTCCGCCCGGGCTCTCCGGACGGGGAACGGCCGGTCCCGTGACCGGCGCCGCAACCGGCGAGGAGGGCGGCCGTCAACGCGGTGACGAGGGCGCGCCTGGAGACCGGTCTCATCGTGCGGTCGTCCGCCGGCGGCGTACGAGGAGGACCGCCGCGCCTCCGGCCGCGAGCGCCGCCGCGGCGCCGCCGCCGACCAGGGCGCCACCGGCTCCGGGCTCAGCCGCGGCGGGGGCGACGCCGGTGTCGGGCGCGCCACTCGGGACGACGGTGACCTCGCCGGGTGCCGCCGTCGTGGCCGGTGTGCCGCCCTCGGCCGGGACCGGGCTCTGGTACGCGGTCTCGGCCGGCACCGGGCTCGCGTCGGCCGTCTCGGCCGGGACCGGCGACGCGCTGGGGGCCGCCGTGGTGGCGGGGACGGGTGACGGCCCGTCGGCGAAGGCGGGCACTGTGCTCGCCAGCACGGCGGTGCACGCAAGCGCGGTGGCGCTGAGGACGGTTCGGCGCATGGATCGCTCTCTTTCGTCGGTCGGCCCGCACGGTCGACCCGGCGGGCTGGGTCATGGATCGTGCGAAGAGACGGGAGAGCGGTGGCACGGGTTGTAAAGGGAAGGCAAAGCCCCGTCGGGCCGGCCGGGGAGCGCGTTCCCTGCGGTCAGGCGTCCTCGACCGTCACGGTGACGGGTGTGCCGGTCTCGACCGTGCGGCTGACCGTGCAGAGCCGGTCGTGCGACGCCTTGACCGCGCGGGGAAGGATCGCGCGGGCACGGTCCGCGCCCTCGCCGTCCGGGAAGGTGACGCCGAAGGTGACCGTGAGGCCGGTCATGCGGTTGCCCAGCTCGTCGCTGATCCTGTCGCCCGTGACCGAGACGGAGAACCGCGCGGGTTCGGCGTGCCGGCCGGTGGCCGCGTCGACGTCGGCGGCCGTGCAGCCCCCGATCGCGGCCAGCAGCAGTTCGACCGGGGTGAAGCCGCCGCCCCGGTCGTCACCGGAAGCGGTACTGAACCGGATCGTGCCGCCGCGGGCGTTGGTGGCGACGAAGTGGCCGGGGCCGGTGCGGTCGATGACGACGGAACGCCGGGAGTCTTCGCTCATACGCCGACAGTAGCGCCGCGGCCCGCCGCGCCGGCCGAGGAGACCGCCATGCTCCTGTTTGAGGGGAACGGAACGCCGGAGAGGTGCTGCGAGTGGTCGCCCCGCTCCCCCTTCGCCACCGTGATCCCGTATCCGGAGAAATGCGCGCTCAACTCCAGCAGGACGGGCGGGACCTGCGGTGCGGGCAGTACTCGGGAGCGCCCCGCGCTTATTAGGGCGGCATGTGGGAACTCCGGGGTGAGCAGCGTCCTCCTGTCGTCCCCGGCAGGCGGGATGCCGGGCCCGGGCGACCGGCACGGATGTCCGTCCGCCACCACTGGGAGAGTCGTAGTGAGCGTTCGCATCGGCGTGGAGGAGGAGTTCCACCTCGTGCACGTGGAGACCGGTCTGCCGGAACCACGTGCCGACAGTGTGCTCGAAGGACTTCCCGGCGACCTCTTCACGACCGAGCTGCAACAGGCGGCCGTGGAGTCCAACAGCGGGGTGCACACGTCCCTGGACGATCTGTACGCCGACCTGACCGGCGCCAGAAGGAGGCTTGACGCGGCCGCCGCCGCCCACGGGCTGGCCGTGGTGGCCGCGGGCACCGTGCCGCTGCCGCGCCCCGGCGGTGTGCCGCCCACCGCCGGTGCCCGCTACCGCCGCATGGTCGACGAGTACCGCAAGGTCGCCGACGAGCAGCTGATCTGCGGCGCCCACGTCCACGTCGACGTCCCCGACCGCAACACCGCGGTACGGGTCATGTGCGAGGTGTCACCGTGGCTGCCCGCGCTGCTGGCCCTGTCCGCGAGCTCCCCGTTCTGGCTGGGCGGCGACACCGGATACGCGAGCTGGCGCACGATGCTGTGGCAGCGCTGGCCCACCGCGGGACCGGCCGGATGCTTCGCGGACGCCGCCGAGTACGACGGGGCCGTGCGCGGCCTCATCGACTCCGGGGTCATCAGCGACGCGGGGATGATCTACTACGACGTCCGGCCCTCCGACCACCAGCGGACCCTCGAACTGCGCATCTCCGACTCCTGCCCGCGCGCCGAGACGGTGGTGCTCATCGCGGGGCTCTTCCGGGCCCTGGTGTCCGAGGCGCGCCGGCGGCTGGAGGCCCGGCCGTCCGCGCGGTGCGGGACCCGGCACGAGTGGCTGCGCGCCGCCGCCTGGCGGGCGGCCAGGTCCGGCCTCGAAGGGGGCCTGGTGGACCCCCGCACCTGCCGTGAGTCGCCGGCGGCCGACGTCGTGCGCGGCCTCCTGGACAAGGTGCGCCCGGAGCTCGGGGCGCACGGGGACTGGGGGACCGTCCGGACACTCGCCGAGGAGGCCCTGGCGGAGGGCAGCGCCGCCCGCCGGATCCGCCGCACCGCCCACGGCGAGGACCTGCGGGCCTGCACGGATCTGCTGATGGCCGAGACCCGGGGCGGCGGCCGCGGGCACCGGCGGCTCACCGGGCCCACCGCCATGGACTTCCCGCCCGGCCGGGTGGGCGCGAAGGACTCCCGTACCCGTCCGGCCAGGGTGCCCGGACGCTGAGAAGGAGTCGTGCCCCGCCCACCGGGTCACAGGGACGGATGCCCTCCGGGCTCCCTCCCGCACCTGTCCCCGTTCCGAAGGAGAAGAAGACCCATGGCCACCAGCCCGCACCGGGTTCCGACCGGCGGGCCCGCGCGCGCACCCCGTGCGCGGACCGCCGACGCGCAGGGGGGAGGTGGCGCCCGATGTGCGGTCTGAGCGGGGAAATACGCTTCGACGGCGGGCGGCCCGACATCGCGGCCGTACGGCGCATGAGCGACCGGCTCGCCGCCCGCGGTCCCGACGGACACGGGATCTGGGCGAGGGACGCCGTGGCGCTGGCGCATCAGCGACTGAAGATCATCGACCTCTCCGGCCTGGGCGCCCAGCCCATGACGGACGCCGAGCAGGAGGTCACCGGCGTCTTCAACGGCTGCGTCTACAACTACCGGGACCTGCGCGAGGAACTGCGGGGCCTCGGCCACCGTTTCCGGTCCACCTCCGACACCGAGGTCATCCTCAAGGCGTACCGGCAGTGGGGCACCGCCTGCGTGGACCGCTTCCACGGCATGTTCGCCTTCGCCCTCGTCGAGCACCGCACCGGCCGGCTCGTCCTGGGCCGCGACCGGCTCGGGATCAAGCCGCTGTACCTGGCGCGTACCCCCGGGCGGCTGCGCTTCGCCTCCTCCCTTCCGGCTCTGCTCGCGGCCGGGGACGTCGACACCTCGCTGGATCCCGCGGCCGTCCACCAGTACCTCAGCTGGCACGCGACCGTGGCGGCGCCCCGCACCGTGCTGGCCGGGGTGCGCAAGCTCCCTCCCGCCACCGTGCGCGTGGTCGAACCGGACGGCAGCCACCGGGACCGCCACTACTGGCAGCCGTCGTACACACGCCGCCCCGAGTACGCGGACATGGGTCCGAGCGAGTGGCGGGACGCGGTCCTCGACGCGCTGCGCACCGCGGTGCGGCGGCGGATGGTCGCGGACGTGCCCGTGGGCGTCCTGCTGTCGGGCGGCCTGGACTCCAGTCTGATCGTGGCCCTGCTGGCCGACGAGGGACAGCGGGACCTGGCGACGTTCAGCGTCGGGTTCGCGTCGGAGGGCGGCGAGGAGGGGGACGAGTTCCGGTACTCGGACCTGATCGCCGGGGAGTTCGCCACCGACCACCACCGGCTGACGGTTCCTTCCGCGCGCGTGTCGACGGCCCTGGAGGGGGCGGTCGCGGCAATGAGCGAGCCGATGACCAGCCATGACGCGGTCGCCTTCCATCTGCTGTCCCAGGAGGTGGCGAAGCATGTGAAGGTCGTCCAGAGCGGTCAGGGCGCCGACGAGGTGTTCGCCGGCTACCACTGGTATCCGCGGCTGGCCTCGGTCGCCCGGGAGCGGGAACCCGACCGGTACGCCGAGACGTACTTCGACCGGCCGCACGCCGATCTCACCCGGATGCTGCAGCCCGACATGCGCGCGCCGGAGGACGTCTCCGGCCGCTTCGTCCGGGAGCACATGGCCGTACCGGGCGCGGAGACCGCGCTGGACGCCGCACTGCGGCTGGACACGCACGTCATGCTCGTGGACGACCCGGTGAAACGGGTCGACAACATGACCATGGACTGGGGCCTGGAGGCCCGGGTGCCGTTCCTGGACCACGAGCTGGTGGAGCTGGCCGCCGCCTGCCCGCCGGATCTCAAGCTGGCCGACGGCGGCAAGGGCGTGCTCAAGGAGGCCGGCCGCAAACTGCTGCCGCAGGACGTGGTCGACCGCCCGAAGGGCTACTTCCCGGTCCCCGCCATCACCCATATGGCCGGGCCCGTCCTGGAGCGGGTCCGAGAGGCGCTCCGCGCTCCGGAGGCGAGACGTCGCGGCCTGTTCGACGAGTCCTGTGTCGCCGGACTGCTGAAGGCGCCCGGCGCCCACCGAACGAACCGCGGGGCGAACGCCCTGTGGCAAGTGGCCCTGTTGGAGATATGGCTTCAGACACACGGAATCTGACCGACGCGCGCGCCCCGTACGGAGCGGACGGCGCCGGTGCGGCGGCCGCCGCACCGGCAGCCACTCCCGAGCGGGTACGGGGCCCCGGCCCGGCGGCCCGGGAAGCGGACGAGCGCGGTTCGCCGCACGCCGCCCCCTCCCGGGTGGCCCTGCCCGACGCCGCCGGACCGCGTGACGTCAGGGCGCGGCTCACCGCGCACGGCTGCTGGTACCCCTCGGCCGACCCGGCCGGGGCGCGGGTGGCGTTCATCTGCGACCGAGGGGGTGTGCCCCAGTTGTGGGCCGGTCCGGTCGACGGGGCCGGGGTACGGCTGCTCGACTCCGGACCGGACCCCGTCCGGGAGGTGTCCTGGTCGCCCGACGGCCGCTGGATCGCCTACACGACGGCCCCCGGCGGCGGCGAGCACCAGCGGGTGCTGTGCGTGCGCCCCGACGGCACCGGCCGCCACGTCCTGGCGGGTGCGGAGCCCGGCACCTCGGCCTACCTGGGCTGCTGGGCGCACGACGGTTCGGCCGTCGCGGTCACGGTGGCCGTCCCGACCGCCCCCGCCGCGCCGCCCGCGGCGCAGGACACCGCAGGGCTCCCGGACGATGCCGGGGCGCCGGCCGCCGGCCGGCCGGGCCGGGAGGGCGGGGCCGTACTCCTCGGCGCGCCGGGGGTCACCGGCGGCGAGCGGGGCGCCGCGCCCCCCGCCGGCGCTGACGGGATCGCGGCGTCCGGTGGTCCGGGGCACGGCCGGACGTACCCCCGGGCGGACTTCGGCGACGGCCTGTCCGCCTATCTGATCGATCCCGACGGGCCGGCCGCGCCCGTCCTGCTGGCCTCCGAGTCGGACGCCGCGACGCTGCGGGTGTGCGATCTGAGCCGCGACGGCCGGCTCGCGCTGCTGCGCCGCGGCCCGCGCGGACGGCGCGAGGCGGTGGTCGTCCGCACCGCAGACCACGCCACCACCTGGGTCGTGCCGGTGGCCGACGGCGATCCGTGGATCGGCAGGTTCTCGCCCCGGGCGGACACCGTCTGGCTGCGGAGCGACGCCGGCCGTGAGTTCGCGGCGCTCACCGCCGCCTCCCTCGACGGCGGGGGACGGCCGCAGGGGTGGACCGTCGCGGCGGAGCGGGAGGGCCGCGACCTGGAGCTGCTGCGTTTCGCGCGGGACGGCCGGACCGCCGTACTGGCGTGGAACGTCCGCGGCGCGAGCGACCTGGAAGTCGTCGACACCTTCCCGCCCGGTGCCGACGGGGCCGTCACCGGGCCGCCGCGTTCGGTGCCCCTGCCGCACGAGGTCGTCACCCGGATCGCGCCGGCCGGCCGGGCGGGACTGGTGCTGGCCCTCTCCGGCTCCCAGCGCCGCCCCGGCGTGTGGTGGCTCTCCGGGGGCGTGTCGCTGCTGCGCACCCCGTGGTCGTCGAGGGACGAGGACGCCGTACCCCCCGGCCCGCCGCCCGTGCGTCCCGTCGCGCTGCGGCCCACCGCGCGGGACGGTCTGCCCCTGAGCGGCTGGTACTACCGTGCGCCGGGCCGGGGTCCCGCGGAGCCGGCCCCGTGCGTGATCCATCTGCACGGCGGCCCGGAGGAACAGGAGCGGCCGGTCTTCAACCCGCTCTACCACGAGATCCTGCGCAGAGGGCTCGACGTCTTCGCGCCCGACGTCCGCGGTTCGTCCGGCCATGGGCGGTCGTTCGTCGACGCCGACCTGGGCACGGGCCGGTTCGCCGCCCTCGACGACGTGGCGGACTGCGCCGGGCACGCGGTGCTGGCCGGCCCGGCCGATCCGTCACGGCTGGCCGTCATGGGCCGCTCGTACGGCGGCTATCTCACCTTCGCGTCGCTGGTCCGGCACCCCGACCTGTTCCGTACCGGGGTGGCGGTCTGCGGGATGTCGGACTTCGCGACCTTCTTCGAGGGCACCGAGCCGTGGATCGCGCAGTCCGCGGCGCACAAGTACGGTCACCCCGAACGCGACCGCGAACTGCTGCGCTCCCTCTCCCCCATGAACCGGATCGACGCGCTGCGCGTACCGGTGCTCGCGGTGCACGGGGAGCACGACACCAATGTCCCGCCGCGCGAGTCGGAGCAGTTCGTCAGGGCCGCGCGCGAGCGTGGCCGCACCGCCGAGCTGCTCACCCTGCGCGACGAGGGGCACGACTTCCTGCGCGCGGAGAACAGGCGGCTGTTCCGCCGTGCCGCCGCGGACTGGCTGGAGCGGCATCTGAACGGCTGAACGGCCGGGGCGCGGGCCCTCGCGTCACTCGCTATCCGCCGGGGCTGATGAGGAGCAGGGCGATGTCGTCGCCGGGTGCGGGGGCGTGCTGGACGAGACAGTCGGCCATGGCGTCGAGGTCGTCCGGGCTCTCGTGCTCCAGGAGCCCGGCGAGGGCCTCCATGGCGTCCTCGATGTCGACCCCGGGTGCCTCCACGAGGCCGTCCGTGAAGAGGGCGAGCACACAGCCGGGCGGCAGCCGGAACTGCAGCTCCGGGTAGCGCGTGTCCGGTTCGACGCCGAGCAGCAGCCCGGGGCGGACGCGCAGGAGTTCGGTGCGTCCGCCGGGATGGCGCAGCAGGGGCGGCGGATGGCCCGCGACGGCCACGCACGCCTGGTGCGTGGCCAGGTCGAGGTGGACGTAGGCGCAGCTGGTGAAGCGTCCGAGGTCGAGGTCGGTGAGCAGGCGGTTGGTGCCGGCGAGGACGTCGCTGGGCGACGCGCCCGCGGCGGCGTGGGCGTGGACGGCGGTGCGCACCTGCCCCATGAGGGCCGCGGCGTCCACGTCGTGCCCCTGGACGTCGCCGATCGCGGCGCCCGCGGTCCGTCCGCCGAGGCGGACGAGGTCGTAGAAGTCGCCGCCGATGCCCAGGCCCCGGGCGGCCGGCAGATAACGGGCGGCGACCCTCAGGCCCGGGATCCTGGGCAGGGCGCGCGGCAGGAGGGAAGTCTGCAGGCGGTGGGCGAGGCGGTCCTTGGCGTCGTAGAGCCGGGCGCGGTCCAGGGCCTGCCCGACCAGGCCGGCCAGGGACGTCAGCACGGCGCGTTCGCCGGGCGGGAAGGTGTGCGGCCGTGCGTAGGCCAGCATCAGGGAGCCGATGGGGCGGCCGGACGCGATCAGCGGCAGAAAGGCCCAGGAGGCCATCCCGTCCTCGTGCACCATGGCCGGGTAGACACGCCGGAGGTCGGCGAAGGTGGTGAAGAAGTCCGGGACGCCGGTGGTGAGGACCCGGCTGCCGGGAACGGCCGCACTCAGCGGCATGGCGTCGTAGCGCTCCACGAGTGCGTCGCGGTAGCCCTGGTGGCCGAGGACCCTCAGCCGCCCGTCCTCGCCGGTCATCACCACCATGGCCTGCGCGCCGAGCGCGGGCAGCAACTGGTCGGCGGTCCGTTCCACGACGTCGTGCACACCGGCGGTCTCGGTCAGGGTGGCGGCCAGATGCATCAGCTGGTAGAGCAGCGGGGCACGGCTGGGGCCCGCGGCGGTCGGTTCGGGCAGCGCGACGAGGGGGTCCTCGGCCGGGTGGCCCGGCATGACGCGGACGCTGACGCCGGAGAGGTCCGGGTAGAGCTCGAACGCCAGCCAGGTGTCCGGGGGGCGCAGCACGGTGAACGCCTGGGGCCGACGGCTGATCATCGCCGCGCGGTAGCGGTCCTCGACCTGGGGGACGTCCATCCAGGGCAACGCTTCCCAGGGCAGGGCGCCCAGCAGGCCGGCCTCGTCGGCGCCGAGGAGAGCGGCGGCGGCCGGTGTGACGTAGGTGATGCGGCCGTTCACGTCCAGGGCGCAGCATCCGCCCGGCAGGCGGTCGACGAAGGCGGCGGCCGCGGCGGCCTCGGCGCGGGAGTGGTCCCGCCCGGCGGACGGCGGCAGGGTGCGCGGCCGTCCGGGAGGCAGCAGCGGTTCGCCCCGGTCGGCGGCCCGTCGCAGGGCACCGCCCAGACGCCGGCAGCCCCGCACGACGGCGTCGCGCTCGTGGGCGCTCGGCTGCGCCTCCCGGTTCCCGTGCCACAGCAGCACCAGTCCGCCGTGGAGCTCCGGGCCGGAGGTGACGGGCGCCGCCGACAGCGCGAACTCGTACGGCAGGACGAGCGCGGGGCGTGGGTAGCGGCGTGCCATCTCCTCCTGGGTGGCGATCCAGACCAGGTTCCGCTCCCGCACGGCGTCGGCGACCGGGATGGGATCGGTCAGGGCGACCCGGCTCCACGGAGCCGCGAACTCGTACGGGACCCCGGTCACCGTCACCAGCCACAGCGCGTTCCCGCCGGGGGGCAGCACGTACAGCAGCCCGGCGAAGGCGCCGCTCTCCCGCACCACGGCGTTCATCGCGGCGTCCATCAGGCGTCCTCTCGGAACCGCGGCGGCACCCCGGTTCCCGGCTGCCGAACGTCGCCCATAAACGGACACTACGCCGAACTCTCCGGGGTGGCATCCAGATACCGGCGAGCGGTGGCGGGACACCGGCCGCGCCGCACGCGCGACGGCCGGCGGACCCGCCTACGCTCGCACACGAGGAGCACGGGGGCACACCGCGAACGAGGGAACGAGGTGGGCGGCGGTGGCCGAGGAGAGCGTGCTGCACCCGGGGCTCATCGTCCCGGTCGGACACGTCGAGCCGGTGCCCAGGCGGGTCCGGGGGACGATCGGCGGCCGCGTCGTCTTCGACACCCGGCGCGCCCTGTACGTGTGGGAGCGGCGCGCCTACCCGCAGTTCAGCATCCCGCTCGGGGACCTGGCCGAGGGGGTGCTGACGGCTGAGGACCACGTCGAGCAGCGGGGCGCGGGGCCCGCGCGGCGGCACTCCCTGCGGGTCGGCCCGGATGTCCGCGAGGGTGCGGCGTGGGTCTGGGAGGACGGCGCTCCGGAGGCCCTGCACGGCACCGTGCGTTTCGTGTGGGCGGCGCTGGACTCCTGGTTCGAGGAGGACGAGCCGGTCTTCGTCCACCCGAGGAGCCCCTACGCGCGGGTGGACGCGCTGCGCTCGTCCAGCGGTGTGCGGGTGGAGCTGGACGGAGTCGTGCTGGCGGACGCGCCGCACTGCGTGAAGCTGTTCGAGACGGGTCTGCCGACCCGCTACTACCTCGACCGCGCGCACGTAGACCTGACCCGGCTGCGCCGCTCGGACACGGTGACCCGCTGCCCGTACAAGGGGACGACCAGCGGCTACTGGTCGTTCGACGGCGATGCCGGCACCCAGGAGGACATCGCCTGGGCGTACGACTTCCCGACGGTCCAGGCGCACCCCGTCGCGGGCATGGTGGCGTTCTTCAACGAGCGCGTCGACCTCCACGTCGACGGCACCCCGCTGCCCCGGCCCGCGGTGCGGGCCGACGGGTGACTCCGGGACCGGGCACGGGAGGCGGACCGCTCAGGTCTCCGCGGGTTTCCGTCCCCAGGCGGTGAGCAGGCCGGCGGAGAGCGCCGCGCACGCGTCGGAGTCCAGGTAGCGGATCGCCGCGTCGACGGCCGCGTCGTCGACCAGCCCGGTGGCCAGCATCGCCTCCCGGCTCCGCTCCCAGGTGTCCACCCAGAAGCGGCTGATGGGGCTGCCGGGCTGCAGCGGCGGCACATGGATCTCGGCGGCGACGGGCGCGAGCCCCGCGTCGCGCAGCAGGCGGGGGCAGGACGGCACCCAGGTGACATCGGTGCCGATGGCGTCCCGGAGCCCCTGCCACATCGCCCGCATCACGCGGGCGTACGGGTTGTCGGGCGCCCGGTCGCTGGTCAGGTCCACGGCGTCGCCGAGCACGAGCACACCGCCCGGTTCGACGAGTCCGGCCAGTGCCGTGACGAGCCGGAGGCGTTCGGGCAGGTGCATCAGCACGAAGCGCGCGTGGACCAGCCGGAAGCGGCCGGGGTCGAAGTCCGGGGCGGTGACGTCTGCCTCCAGCACGTCGAGTCCCGGCACGGGCCGCCCGGTGAGGAAGCGCACGTCGCGGTCGACGGCGAGCACGCTCGTCACGCCGGCCTCGTCCAGCAGCCGGCGGGAGACCGTGCCCGTGCCGGCGCCCACGTCGAGGCAGCGCCACCCGGGGCCGGCCCCGAGTGCCCGCAGCCGCGCCAGGGTGATGTCGTCGTAGGCGAGCGCGCCCAGGTCGACGCGCCCGCCCTCGTCGGGCTGCCCGGGCCGGAAGACCGCCTCGCCGTAGCGGCCGCTGCCCGGGGCGTCGCCGCGGCCGGCCGCGTTCACGTCGCCGGCCCGGTGCGCGGGGTGCCTTCGTCGATGTGTGCCATGGCCGGTCCTCTCGCGATGCGGTGGGGGGCGCCGGGCGGTGCCTGCCGAGGAGGCGACTGCCGGCCCCTCGATCCTCGGGCCGCCGGCCGGCCGCGCGGCCGAGGCACGCCGCGGGAGTGCGCCGACGGGCGGCCGGTAGACTCGACGCCTGTGGCGGATACCCAGTACGAAGACCTGTTGCAGCTGGTGCTCACCTCCGGAACGGCCAAGGCCGACCGCACGGGCACCGGTACCCGAAGTGTCTTCGGACACCAGCTGCGTTATGACCTGTCGCAGGGGTTTCCGCTGGTCACGACCAAGAAGGTGCACCTCAAGTCCATCGTCTACGAACTGCTGTGGTTCCTGCGCGGCGACTCGAACGTCCGCTGGCTCCAGGAGCACGGCGTCACCATCTGGGACGAGTGGGCCGACGACAACGGTGACCTCGGCCCGGTCTACGGGGCGCAGTGGCGCTCCTGGCCGACCCCGGACGGCAGGCACATCGACCAGATCGAAGAGGTCCTCGGCACGCTGCGCCGCGATCCGGACTCCCGCCGGATGATCGTGTCCGCCTGGAACGTCTCCGAGCTGTCGAAGATGGCGCTCGCCCCCTGCCACGCCTTCTTCCAGTTCTACGTCGCCGACGGCAGGCTCTCCTGCCAGCTGTACCAGCGCAGCGCCGACCTGTTCCTCGGTGTGCCGTTCAACATCGCCAGCTACGCCCTGCTCACCCACATGGTGGCGCAGCAGTCGGGTCTCGAACCGGGCGACTTCATCTGGACCGGCGGGGACTGCCACATCTACGACAACCACGTCGCGCAGGTGACCGAGCAGCTCTCGCGCACGCCGTTCGCGTTCCCGGCGCTGGAGCTGCGCCGCGCCGACTCGCTCTTCGACTACTCCTACTCCGACGTCCAGGTGGCCGGCTACCGGCACCACCCGGCCATCAAGGCCCCGGTGGCGGTGTGAACGTCGGGCTGGTCTGGGCGCAGACCCCCGACGGTGTGATCGGGGCGGGCAACGCGATCCCGTGGCGGCTCCCGGAGGACATGGCGCACTTCAAGGCCGTCACCCTCGGGCATCCCGTGGTGATGGGGCGCAGGACGTGGGACTCCCTTCCGCCGCGGTTCCGTCCCCTGCCCGGCCGGCGCAACATCGTGGTGACGCGCGATCCGGGGTGGGCGGCCGAGGGCGCCGTGCGCGCCGGGTCCGTCGCCGAGGCGCTGGAACTGGCGTCCCGGACGCCGGAGCCGGCGGCGCCCGCCGGCACGGCCTGGGTGATCGGCGGCGGCGAGATCTACCGTGCCGCCCTGCCGTACGCCACCACGCTCTCCGTGACCGAGGTCGACACGCCGGTGAGCGGCGACACCTACGCCCCCGTGCCGGACGCGGAATGGAAGGTCGCCGAGGACTCGGGCCCGCGGATCTCCACGTCCGGCCTGCGTTACCGGATCCGCCGATACACACGGTGACCGGCCCGGCGACGGTCCGGCGCGCGCCCGGTGGCGTTTCCGCCGGGACGCGGCACAACCATTCGCGCGGCCCGCGGGTCACACCGGTGAGGAGCAATCGCTCCAAGAGTCGCAAGGGGGAAATATGAGATTCACCCGTTCCGTCTTGACCGCCTCCGCGTTGGCCGCCCTGTCCGTGGGTGCCACGACCGCCCTGGCCGCTCCGGCCTCGGCCGCACCCAACACCACCCCGCAGAAGGTCTGCGGAAGCGGCTACAAGACCGTGAACTCGGCGGCCGTCGGATCCCTCGGCACCGTCTACCTGACGTACAACTCCACCAACGGCCGCAACTGCGTCACGACCATCCGCAACAACCCGGGCACCGCCCTGGACATGTCCGCGTGGATCTACGTCCCCGACACCGAGGCGGGCGACCAGGACGACGGACGCTTCACCTCGTACGCGGGACCGACCTACGTCTACGGCAAGGGCCACTGCGTCGACTGGGGCGGCGGCATCAACAACGTGTACGTCCAGGTCTACGGCTCCAACTGCGCGGCGCTGAAGGAGCACCGGGTCACCTTCACCCGCTGAGCAGCGCCTCCTGAAAGCCCCGGCGGGGAGTGGACGACTCCCCGCCGGGGACTGCCGGGAGACGTCCGGTTCAGGGGAACCGGGTGGCGCCGTGAAGGTTGAGATCATGCACCGCGGGGACCGTTCAGCCACGCGTCCGGGCCGCCACCGCGCCACTCCACCATCGCGGACCCGCGCAGCCAGTCGTCGTCGGCGTCCTCCAGCCCGGCCAGACGCAGGAACTCCACCACGTCCAGCAGCCCGTACGCCATCCCGAGGAAGCGCACGCCCGCGCGGACGCGCCGGCCGCCGTCCTCACCGGGCGGGTAGATCACGACGGGCCGCTCGTTCGTCATGTCCCCAGCGTGCGGTGGGCGGCATCCGCCCGCACCCCGGCCGCGCCCCGCGCGCATCGCCGCAGGACGAGCCGGCCCACGGCCGCGCCGACCGCGTACCAGAGGAGGTCGGGGGCGTTGAAGGTGGAACCGAGGACCAGACGGGCGACGGTGCTCCGCCGGGAGAGCTCCGCCGGCAGACCGGTGAGCTGTGAGAACTCCACGGCCCAGCTGACGGCCAGGGCGACCGCCGCGGCCCGCGACGGTGTCAGCCGTGGCGCGACCACGACGGCCAAAGCGACGAGGAGCAGGGTGTACAGGGCGTCCCCGCCGTACTTGGCCACGTCTCCCGACGCCGTGGCCCTCAGGCCCAGTCCCGCGCCGACGGTCAGCAGGGCGGCCACCGCGGCCGCGAGACGGGTCCGCGCCGTGTCCCCGCCCGCGCGGGTCATGAATCCGAAGAGGTACGCCATGAGGCGTTTCTATCGCGAGCCGGGAGGGACGCGACGGGCCGGTAGCATGTTCCGCATGGCACGAGGCATCTGGTCGCAGAAGGTCCGCTCCGCCCGCTGACGGCGGCGCCCTTCCTGCTGAATCCGCGCTCGCCGTCCCGGTTCCCGCCGGGCGGCCGTTCCGTGCTGCCCGGCTCCACTGCGAGCTGCGGAGCACCCGTTGAACCTCACCCCGGCCCCCGAAACCCCGTCCGCCCACGCCGGTGCGGGCGGCAGCGCCCACGTCCGCGCCGAGAACGTCATCGTCAGCCGTGGATCCCGGCGAGTCCTGAACGACGTCTCGGTCACCGTCTCCGCCCGGTCCAGGATCGCCGTCGTCGGCGAGAACGGCCGCGGCAAGACGACGCTGCTGCACGTCCTCGCCGGACTGGTCGTGCCCGACGAGGGCGCCGTGCACCGCACGGGCACGGTCGGCCTGGCCCGTCAGGAACTGTCCGCGGCCGGCGGTGAGACGGTCGGCGCCCTGACCTCCCGGGCGCTCGCCCCGTCCCGCACGGCCCTCGCCGCGCTCGACGAGGCGTCCGCCGCCATGGCCGGTGGCGACCCCGCCGCCGGGGACCGCTACGCCGCCGCGCTCGACGCCGCCACCCGGCTCGACGCCTGGGACGCCGAACGCCGCGTCGACGTGGCCCTCGGCGCCCTCGGCGCCTGCGCCGACCGGGAACGCCCCCTGTCGACGCTGTCGGTCGGGCAGCGCTACCGCGTCCGGCTGGCCTGCCTGCTCGGCGCGTGGCACGACGTGCTGCTGCTCGACGAGCCGACCAACCACCTCGACGCCGGCGGGCTGGAGTTCCTGACCCGCAGGCTGCGCGAGCACGAGGGGGGTCTCGTCGTCGTAAGCCACGACCGGGCGCTGCTGCGCGACGTCGCGGACCGGTTCGTCGACCTCGACCCGGCGCGCGACGGAAGGCCGCGCCACTACGCGGGCGGCTACGACGCCTGGCAGCACGCGCGGCGCCGGGAGCGGGAGCGCTGGGAGCAGGACCACGCGCAGCAGCTGACGGAGCGCCGGCGGCTGGAGGACGCGGTGGCGAAGGCCCGTGACCGGCTCTCCACCGGCTGGCGGCCGGAGAAGGGGACCGGCAGGCACCAGCGCCAGTCCCGGGCGGCGGGCGTCGTCCAGGCCTTCGGCCGGCAGCGGGAAGCGCTGGAGGCGCACCGGGTCGACGTTCCGGCCCCGCCGCCGGTGCTGCGGTGGCCCGAACCGGATGTCCGGCCGGGTGCGCCGCAGCTGCGGGCGCACGGAGTCGCCGTCCGCGGACGGCTGTCCGGACCGGTGGACCTCACCCTCGACGGGGGCGACCGGCTGCTCGTCACCGGGCCCAACGGCGCGGGCAAGTCCACGCTGCTGGGGGTGCTGGCCGGCGCCCTCGAGCCCACGGAGGGGCACGTCCGGACGGCGAGCGGGGCGCGGGTCGTCCGGATCACCCAGGAGACCGCCGGGCAGGACCCCGGGCTCGGCGCGCGCGAGGTGTACGACCGGCACGTCGGGCGGCTGGTGGCCCAGGGGGTGCTCCGGGACGCCGAGGCCGTGCCGCTCGGTTCCCTGGGCCTGCTGGACCCCGACGCCGCGGGCACGCCGGTCGGGCGGATGTCGCAGGGGCAGCGGCGCCGTCTCGACCTGGCGCTGGCGCTGTCCGGGAGGCCCACGCTGGTCCTGCTCGACGAGCCGACCAACCATCTGTCGGCGCCGCTGGTCGACGAGTTGACCGCGGCGGTCCGCGGCACCGGCGCCGCCGTGGTCGTCGCGACCCACGACCGTCAGCTCCTGCGGGACCTGGCGGACTGGCCGCACCTGCGGCTGGACGGCACGAGTGGTGACGGCACGGCGGGGTGACGGCACGGCGCGGCAGCCGCGGCGGGAGCCGTAAGATCTAGTGATCTCCTGGGGGTGGTCATGGGCAGGCAGCGTCCCGGCTCACCGACGCTGGAGGAGGTGGCCGCGCTCGCCGGTGTCGGGCGGGGCACCGTCTCCCGTGTCATCAACAACGCGGCGGGCGTGAAGGATTCGACGCGCCGTGCCGTGCAGCGCGCCATCGCCGAACTGGGGTACGTGCCCAATCTGGCCGCCCGTTCGCTGGCGGGGCGGCGTGCCGACGCCGTCGCGCTGGTCATGACCGAGCCGGACTGGCGGCAGTTCGGCGAGCCGTTCTTCTCGGAGATCGTCCGCGCCGTCGGCGACGCGCTGACCGACACCAAGGTGCAGCTGCTGCTCACCCTGGTGCGCACGGACGCCGAGCGGCGGCGCCTCGTCGAGTACGCGCGCGGCGGCCGGGTCGACGGCGTCATGCTGATGTCCGTGCACGCCGAGGACGCGCTGCCCGACATGCTGGCCGAGGTGGGACTGCCCACCGTCCTGCTCGGGCGGCGCTCGGGCGACGAAGGCGTGACCTACGTCGACGCGGACAACGCGGGCGGGGCCCGCAGCGCGGTGGCGCACCTGCTGGGCACCGGCCGCCGCGCGATCGCGACCATCACCGGGCCGCTCGACATGTACGTGGCCCAGTGCCGGCTGCGCGGGTACCGCGAGGCGCTGGAACGGGCGGGCGCCGCGGCCAGGCCCTCCTGGACGGCCGAGGGCGACTTCTCGGCGGACAGCGGGCACCGGGCGATGACCGAACTCGTCGAACGGGCCCCGGAGATCGACGCCGTGTTCGCCGCGTCCGACACCATGGCCGCCGGCGCGCTCAACGCCCTGCGGGCGGCGGGGCGCCGGGTACCGGAGGACGTCGCGGTGATCGGCTTCGACGACTTCCCGCTCGCCCAGCACACCGATCCGAAGCTGACGACGGTCCGTCAGCCGCTGGAGGAGATCGGCCGGACGATGGTGCGGCTGCTCCTGGAGGAGATGGAGGAGCCCGCCATGGCCTGGCGGCACGTCATCCTCCGCACGGAACTGGTGCTGCGCGGCTCCGCCTGACTCCTCCGGTGTTCCCCGTCCCACGCACCACGGGGTCACCGAATGTTTCGGGAGCGCTCCCGACACGGGTCCCCCCTTTCGGATCAACGCACTGACCAGCGGCTTCGAAACAGGTTCGACAGTTTCTCGCGCACAGCCTTGTCAGGGACATGTGCGGCTTCTACAGTCCCGTCCCGAACACCATTGGGAGCGCTCCCATCATTTGGGGAGAAGGGGGCGCTCCCGCCGGTCGCCCCCGCACCCTCTTGGAGAGGTCCCCCCATGCGACGGTTACCGCACCGACTCCGGGCCCCGCGCGGCCTGTCAGCTGCGCTGCTCACCGTTCTCGCCGTGGTCGCGGCGCTGATGACCGCGACGCCTCCGGCACAGGCCGACACCACGATCTGCGAAACGTACGGATCGACCACCATCCAGGGGCGCTACGTCGTCCAGAACAACCGCTGGGGCAGCAGCGCCACCCAGTGCGTCACCGCCACGGACACCGGCTTCCGCCTCACCCGGGCCGACGGTTCGGTACCGACCAACGGCGCCCCGAAGTCGTACCCGTCCGTCTTCAACGGCTGCCACTACACCAACTGTTCGCCGGGCACCGCCCTCCCCGCGCGGATCAGCTCGATCTCCGGCGCGCCGAGCAGCATCTCGTACGGCTACGTCAGCGACGCCGTGTACAACGCCTCGTACGACATCTGGCTGGACCCGACGCCCCGTACCGACGGGGTGAACCGGACCGAGATCATGATCTGGCTGAACAAGGTGGGCCCGATCCAGCCGATCGGCTCCCAGGTCGGCACGGCCACCGTGGCCGGGCGCAGCTGGCAGGTGTGGTCGGGCGGGAACGGCACCAACGACGTGCTGTCGTTCGTCGCCCCGTCCGCGATCAGCAGCTGGAGCTTCGACGTCATGGACTTCGTCCGCGAGACCGTCGCGCGCGGAATGGCGGGCAGCGACTGGTACCTGACGAGCGTCCAGGCCGGCTTCGAACCCTGGCAGAACGGCGCGGGACTCGCGGTGAACTCCTTCTCGTCCACGATCAACACCGGCGGCACCCCCGGCGGTCCCGGCGAGCCCGGAGGCCCCGCGGCGTGCACGGTGTCGTACGCCACGAACGTCTGGCAGGACGGTTTCACCGCGAACGTCACCGTGCGGAACGAGGGTTCGTCCGCCGTCGACGACTGGGACCTCGCCTTCACCCTGCCCTCGGGGCAGCGTGTCACCCACGCCTGGAACGCGTCCGTCGCCCCCTCCTCGGGCGCGGTCACTGCGAGCGCGCTGAGCAGCAACGCGCGGATCGCGCCCGGCGGAAGCCAGAGCTTCGGCTTCCAGGGAAGCTACAGCGGCGCCTTCGCACAGCCGGCCGGCTTCAGCCTCAACGGCACCGCCTGCAGGACCGCCTGACGCGGCCGGCTGCCTCCCGTTCCCCCCGCCCGTCCGGTCGGCACGTCTCCCCGGACGGGCGGGGACTCCACTCCCCCGTCCCTCCCACCCCCACACACGGCACAGGAGACCCCATGGCCTTACGACGCAGACTCGTCTCCCTGGCGGCAGTCCTCGCCACCCTCCTCGGAGGTCTCGGCCTGAGCTTCCTCTGGCAGAACGACGCGCAGGCGCACGGCGTGGCGATGATGCCCGGCTCGCGCACCTACCTCTGCCAGCTGGACGCCATCACCGGAACCGGCGCACTCGACCCGACCAATCCGGCGTGCCGCAACGCGCTGAACCAGAGCGGCGCGTCGGCCCTGTACAACTGGTTCGCCGTCCTCGACTCCCAGGCCGCCGGGCGGGGCGCCGGATACGTGCCGGACGGCACACTGTGCAGCGCCGGCGACCGGTCCCCGTACGACTTCTCCGCGTACAACGCGGCTCGGGCGGACTGGCCCCGGACGCACCTGACGTCCGGAGCGACGGTCAAGGTGCAGTACAGCAACTGGGCCGCCCACCCCGGTGACTTCCGGGTCTACGTCACCAAGCCCGGCTGGTCGCCCACGTCCCGGCTGGGCTGGTCCGACCTGGACCTCGTCCAGACCGTGACCAACCCGCCCCAGCAGGGCTCGCCCGGCACCAACGGGGGCCACTACTACTGGGACCTGAAGCTGCCCTCCGGTCGCAGCGGGGACGCGCTGATCTTCATGCAGTGGGTGCGTTCGGACAGCCAGGAGAACTTCTTCTCCTGCTCGGACGTCGTCTTCGACGGCGGCAACGGCGAGGTGACGGGCATCCGCGGCTCGGGCGGCACGCCCACCCCGGGCCCGACGCCGGATCCGACCGATCCCCCGGACCACACCGGTTCCTGCATGGCCGTCTACAACGTGGTGAACTCCTGGAACGGTGGCTTCCAGGGCTCCGTCGAGGTGATGAACCACGGGACGTCGCCGCTCGACGGCTGGGCCGTGCGCTGGAAGCCCGGCTCCGGTACCACGATCGGCGGCGCGTGGAACGGCTCCCTGTCCACCGCTTCGGACGGCACGGTGACGGTGCGCAACGTCGATCACAACCGTGTGATCAAACCCGACGGCAGCGTGACGTTCGGCTTCACGGCCACGTCGTCCGGGAACGACTTCCCGGTGGGCACGATCGGCTGCGTGGCACCCTAGCGCCGGCGGAAATTCCCTGTCGGGACCGCCCCGGAAGGGCGCAGACTGCTGCCATGGCGGACATGGACTCCTTCCGGGACGCGGTCACCGCGTGGGCGGCCGGCGGCCCCGGCGGTCCGGCGCGCGAGCTGGCGGCGCGGCTCGACGTCCGGACGGTGGTGCTGCTCGAAGGGCTGAGCGACGCCGCGGCGGTCGGCGCGCTGGCCGCGGGACGCGGCAGGGACCTGGCGGCCGAGGGAATCTGCGTCATGCCGATGGGAGGCGCGATGAACGTCGGGCACTTCGCCCGTGTGCTCGGGCCGCCCGGCCTGGACCTCCGCCTCACGGGGCTGTGCGACGAGCGGGAGCGCGGCTTCTACGCCCGCGGGCTGGAGCGGGCCGGAGCCGGGCGGGCGGAGTTCTTCGTCTGCGCCGCGGACCTGGAGGACGAGCTCATCCGCGCGCTGGGTGTGACGCGGGTGGAGGAGCTCGTCCGGGCGCAGGGAGAATTGCGCCCCCTGCGGACCTTCCTCAGCCAGCCCGCGCAGCGGGACCGCACGCCTCAGCAGCAGCTGCGGCGGTTCCTCGGCACGAAGAAGGGCCGCAAGATCCACTACGGCCGGGTGCTCGTGGAGGCGCTCCGCCCCGAGTGTGTACCGGCGCCGCTCGAGGACCTGCTCGCCCGCCTCTGACCGGCGGGCGGGCGTGTCACGTGTCGTCGTTGGCGCAGCGGAAGCCCAGGTTGGCCGAGGAGGACTCCGGGGTGTTGGACGAGCGGGCCGCAACCCGGTAGCGGTTGCAGTAGGAGTCGTGGCAGAGGTAGGAACCGCCGCGCAGCACCCGTGCGGTGCCGGTGTCCGGGCCGTGCGGGTCCTCGGGGGCGGAGTGGGCGTAGTAGGCGGGTGAGAACCAGTCGGCGCACCACTCCCACACGTTGCCTGCGGTGTTCCACAGCCCGAAGCCGTTGGGACGGTAGGACTTCACCGGTGCGGTGGTGAGGTGGCCGTCCTCGGCGGTGTTGGTGTGGGGGAAGCGTCCCTGCCAGATGTTGCAGCGCCAGCGGCCGTCGGGGGTGAGCTCGTCGCCCCAGGCGTAGCGGCGCCCGTCCAGGCCGCCGCGTGCCGCGTACTCCCACTCCGCCTCGGTGGGCAGGCGTTTGCCCGCCCACCGGGCGTAGGCGCTCGCGTCGTTCCACGAGACGTGGACGACGGGGTGGTTCTGCCGGCCGGTGACGTCGGAGCGGACGCCTTCCGGACGGCGCCAGTGGGCGCCCCTGACGTTGATCCACCAGGGCGCCCCGGCCGCGTTGCCCAGGATGTCGGCGGCAGGGGCGTCGACCACCAGGTGGAAGACCGCGGACGAACCGTGGCGTTCGGCGTCGGTGACATGGCCGGTGGCCTTGACGAAGGCGGCGAACCGGGCGTTGGTGACGGCGGTCTCGTCGATGTGGAAGGGCGTCAGGCGCACCGGGTGGACGGGGGTCTCGCCGTCGGCCCGGTATCCCTCGCCGAAGGCGTCGCCCATGGCGAACTCGCCCCCGGGCAGGCGGACCTGCCCGCGGGTCGAGCGCTTCCCCGCGGCGGGCAGGGGCGCCGGCGCGGTGACGGCGACCGGTGCGCCGGACGGCGTACAGCAGGGTGCGTGCGGCCCGGTCATGGCGAGTCCGGGTGGCCGGCCGGCCGGTACGTGGACTCGTCGAGGCCGCTCAGGGTGGGGTCGTGGCCCACCTCGCCGACGTCGTACATGGAGGTCATCCAGTGGTGGAAGTTGTCGCCGCGCTCCCGCAGCAGCTCGTACAGGCGGCGGGTCATCCGGGAGCGGACCTCCGCCTGTTCGGGATGGTCGTGGACGTTCTGCAGTTCGTCCGGGTCGGTCCACAGGTCGTACAGCTCGTTGACCGAGTCGGGGTTGACGACCAGTTTGTAGCGGTCCTCGCGCAGCATGCGCTGCGGGTAGGGGAAGTGGTGGCCGTGGAACTCGCAGACGATGTCCTCCGCCCAGTCCGCCTCCTCGCCGTGCACGAGCGGCAGCAGGCTGCGCGAGTCGACCGCCGGTTTCGGGTCGATGCCCGCGAGCTCGAGCACGGTCGCCGTGCAGTCCAGCAGGCTGACGAACTCGTCGCGCACGACGCCGCCGGGGGCGCCCGGGACGCGGAGCAGACCGGGGGTGCGGTAGATGTCCTCGTACATCGCCGGGCCCTTGTCGTGCAGCCGGTGGGAGCCGGTGAACTCGCCGTGGTCGCAGGTGAAGAACACGGCGGTGTCGTCGGTCAGTCCGAGACGCCGCATGGCCTCCATGACCCGGCCGATCTGTCTGTCGATCAGCGCCACATAGCCCCAGTAGACCGCGATGAGCTTGCGGGTGGTCTCGATCGGCATGGTGTCGAAGGTCCAGTGGGCGCTGTAGTTGCGCTGCACCGGGGGTTTGCCGTGGAAGGTCTCCGCGATGGACCGCGGGAGTTCCACGTCGGCCGGGTCGACCAGGTCGAAGTACTCGTCGGGGAGGATGTACGGCAGGTGCGGTCCGAAGAAGTGCAGGGCGAGGAAGAAGGGCTGGTCCCGTTCCCGGGAGTCCGCCGCGTACTGTTCGAGCTTCTCGATGGCGCGGGTGGCCAGGTAGTGCTCGAAGGTGGCCTCGACGGGCTGGTGCAGCCGGGCGGCGAGCAGGTTGCCGGGGCCGCCGTTGGGCAGGGTGCCGCGGATGCGGTCGCTGATCCGGTACGGCGGCAGCCCGTGCTCGGCGAGGTGGGCGAGGTAGTCCGGGTGGTCCACCGGGTTGTGCCAGCCCGGCAGTTCGGGGCCGTCGAAGCCGTAGTCGGCCGCCGTCCGGCGGGTGCCGACGTGCCACTTGCCGATGAGACCGCAGTTGTAGCCGTTCTCCCGCAGCGCCCGGGAGAACGTGAACTGGTCCTCGGCGAGGTCCTCCAGGTAGCCGACGTTGCGCTCGTGGTTGGCGAGCAGCTTGTGCCGGAAGGGCGCCTGGCCGGTCAGCAGGCTGGCGCGGGCCGGGGTGCAGATCGCGGTGGGGGTGTACCAGCGGTCGAAGCGGGTCCCCGTGGCGGCGAGTTCGTCGAGCTCCGGGGTGTGCGCGAGCGGGTTGCCGTACGCGCCGAGCGTGTCCGCCCGGTGCTGGTCGGTCATGAGGAAGAGGATGTTCTTCCTGGACGTGCCGGACTCGGTCACTTGCCCGCTCCGATGAAGAGGTCGCCGGTGTAGTACTTCTCGGGGTCGACGGGCTGCTCGAGCTTGCCCGCCTCGACGAAGTAGTCGTTCATTCCCTTCAGCCACGTGCCGATGGTGCCGTCCTCGGTCAGCCTGTCGAGCTCCCCGACGTCGAGCACCTTGTTGTTGGCGGCGTCGGCCTCGACCTGTTCGACGGGGATCCTGAGCTTGTCGGCGGTGAGGGCGATCGCCTCGTCGGTGTGCGCGGCCCGGAACTCCATGGCCTCGCGCAGGACGGCGAGGACCTTCCTGACCTTCTCCGGGTTGTCGGCCACCAGCTTGTTGCCGGCCACGAAGGCCGTGGGGAAGGAGATCTCGTCCTCGAAGTCGGTGTTCTTGGCGAGTTCCTGCAGGTCGGGGATCTGCTTCTTGATGGTGGCCGTCGCGGGGTACCAGAAGCCGGCTCCGTCGACCTTCTTGGAGGAGACCGCGGACACGATGGTCGACGGGTCCATGGGGACGATCTTCAGGTCGCTCTTGGTCATGCCCGCCTTCTCCAGGGCGAGCGTGAGGATCATGTCGCCGGAGGTGCCTTCGGGAACGGCCACCGTCTTGCCCTTGAGCTGCCGCATCGAGGTGATGCCCGGCTGGGCGATGACGCGGTCGGAGTTGCCGAGGGTGTTGATCGCGACGACCTTGGCCTGGCCCGAGGCGGGGAGCCACATGGCTCCCGGTCCGATGTAGCCGAAGTCGAGGTTGTCCGTGCCGAGTGCCTGGATCTGCAGCGGCCCGTTGGTGAAGACCTTGCTCTCCGCCTTCAGTCCGTGCTTCTTCCACAGGCCCTTGGCGTCGGCGACGGCGATGAGGCTGGCGCCGTTGAAGTCGCCGATGTAACCGAAGCGCACCGTGTCGTCCGACCCGCCGGAGGAGCTGCCGCCGCAGGCGGTGAGCAGGGCCGTCGCGGCCACTGGGGCGAGGGTGGCGAGGACGTGTCTGCGTGTGATGGAGCGTGGCATGGCTGCTGGTCCCTTTCCGGGTGCTTCAGGTCGTCGCGGAGCCGGCGGCCGCGGGGGCGGCGGTCCGGCCTTCCTGGTGGTAGACGGAGTGCCACACGCGGTTGCGCAGCGCGGCGAACTCGGGACTGAGGCGGAACGCCTCGTCGCGCTCGATCGCGGGGTCGACCTCGATGACGTCGTAGACGCGGCCGGGGCGGGCCGCCATGACGATCACACGGTTGGCCAGGAACACGGCCTCGTCGACGTCGTGGGTGATGAACAGCACCGTGCGTCTGTCCTGGCTCCACGTCTCCAGCAGCTGCTCCTGGAGTGTGACCCGGGTCAGGGCGTCGAGGGCGCCGAAGGGTTCGTCCATCAGGAGGATCGAGGGGTCGACGGCGTAGGCGCGGGCGATGGCGCATCGCTGGCGCATGCCTCCGGACAGGGTCTTGGGGAGCGCGTCCGCGAAGCGTTCGAGTCCGACCAGCTCGATGAAGTGATCGGCGCGGGCGCGGCGTTCGGCCTTGGGCACGCCCGTGGTCCGCAGCCCGAACTCGACGTTCTGGCGCACGGTGAGCCAGGGGAAGAGGGCGTACTGCTGGAAGATCACGCCTCGTTCGGGGCCCGGTCCGGAGACGGTCGCGCCGTCCACCAGGGCACGGCCGGCGGTGGGGGTCTCCAGGCCGGCGAGGATGTTCATGAGTGTGCTCTTGCCGCAGCCCGAGGGGCCCACGACGGTGACGAACTCGTGCTCGGCGATGTCGAGGGAGACGTCGTCCAGGGCGGTGAAGGTGTCGCGGCCCAGGGCGAAGGTCTTGGTGACGCCCTGGACGGATATCTTGGCCGGCTTGCTGGTCATCGGCGTTCCTGCCATCCGGTGAGCTTGCGTTCCGCGAGGAGCAGGATGCGGTCCATGAGCAGACCGAGGATCCCGATCGAGATCAGTCCGACGAAGATGGTCGGCAGGTCGTAGTAGAGCTGGGCGTTCTGCATGCGGTAGCCGAGGCCCTCCTGGGCGGCGATCAGCTCCGCGGCGACCAGGGTGGCCCAGGCCGAGCCGAGGCCGACCCGCATGCCGACGAGGATGAAGGGGGTGGAGGCGGGCACCACCACACGGGCGAAGATGACCGCGTCCTTCGCTCCCAGGACCCGTGCCGCGTTGATCAGTGTGCGGTCGACGTTCACCACGCCCTGGAACGTGGAGATCACGCAGGCGAGGAACGCGGCGAGGAAGATGACGAAGATCTTCGGGGTCTCGTCGATGCCCATGACGACCACGGCCAGCGGGATGATCGCCAGCGGCGGGACGGTGCGGAAGAACTGGATCCAGGGTTCCATCAGGCCGCGGGCGATGCCGTACCAGCCCATGAGGAAGCCGACCGGTACGGCCGCGGCCGTACCCAGCGCGAAGCCGATCAGTACGCGGGTGAGGCTGGCGAGGACGTCCTCGCCGAGGGTCCCGTCCTCGATCAGCGTCCCCGCCCGGGAGACGACCTCCGGCGGCGTCGGCAGTTTGAACCCGGCGGACGCCAGGGCCCACCACAGTGCGATGCCCAGGGCGACGGACACGGCGTTGAGGGCCAGGGGAAGCCCGCGCCGGCCGGTTCCCGGACGCTCCGCCGCGGTCTTCTTGGCGTCCGGGGGCCCGGTGTCGTCCGCGGCCGGGGTCGTCTCCCCGCCGGCGGGGTGGCGCGGTCCGGCTCGCCGCTTGTCAAGGACGGACATGGACGGCTCCTTCGATGGTGGGATCGTCGGTCCCCGGACCTGCCGTCACATCGGTGGTCTCGGGGTACCGCGCCAGGAGTGGGGAGTTGTGGAAGACCGCGGCGAGGGCGCCGATGGCGCCGTCGTCGTCCGAGAGCCGCGCGGCCTCGACGGCCGGACCGGCCGACGCGGTGGGGAAGAGGTCGGCGGCGAGGGTGGCGGCGACCTGCTCGACGATGACGGGCGCCAGCTGCGTGATCTCGCCGCCGATGACGACCTTCGCCGGGTTGAGGGTCATCGTCGCGGCTCCGACGACGCGGCCGAGCGCGGCGGCCGCCTCGCGCAGCACCCGGTCGACGACCGGGTGGGCACGGGAGACGGCGTCCGCCAGGTCCCGCAGGTTCTCCAGGGGCAGGCCGAACTCCCAGCAGGCGGCGAGGATCGCGGGGACCGAGGCGACCGTCTCCAGACAGCCCCGTTTGCCGCACCGGCACGGCCGGCCCGCCGGTTCGACGGTCACGTGCCCGAGCTCGCCGGCCAGCCCCGACGAGCCGGTCACCAGGTGCCCGCCGACGACGAGGCCGCCGCCGACGCCGTCCGACAGGCGGACGTACACCAGGTCGGCGACGCTGTCGGCGCCGGTGATCGCCTCGGCGAGGGCGGCCAGACGTGTGTTGTTGTCGACGATCACCGGGGCGTCGAAGCGTTCCGCGAAGGCGACGTCGACGCCTTCCGGGGCAGGGCGCAGGACCGTCCCCACGGGGGTGGCGCGGGACGGGGCCGAGCCCTCCGGGGCCGGGTAGGGCCCCGGCACGCCGATGCCGATGCCCTGGAGCGCGCCGAAGTGGACGTCGGCCTCGGCGGTGAGCCGCTCGACCAGCCCGAGGGCGAGCCCGGTCCGCTCCTGCCAGGGGGTCGTGTCGTCGTACCGGGCCGCTCCCGAGGCCATGACCTCGTGCGAGGCGTCGGCCACGACGACATGGACCCGGCGGTGGCCGAAGTCGACGCCCATGAACTGCGCCGACGCGGGATCGAGCGCCAGCCGCGCGGCGGGCCGGCCGCTGCCCTCCCGCTTCGAGGCGTCGGTGTCCACGACCACGATCGCGCCTCGTTGCAGGAGGTGTCCGGTGATCTCGGAGAGGGTCGTGCGGGACAGGCCCACGACGCGGGCGATCTCGCCGCGGCTCATGGCGCCGTTCTCCTGCAGCGCACGAAGGACGCGTTCCTCATGGGTACGCCTGACCAGTGCGTGCACTCCGCTGGGCATCTGCATGCCGGTCAACGTAGGGAGACCGGATTATTCCGTCAACACTCCGACAGAAAATTGCAATGAAGCGTTCATACGTGCTGATCGGCTCGCGCCCAGCTGCCTGGGTTTCCAGGATTATTCGTCCGCCCTGTTGACGTAAATGCACCGGCGTTCGCATGCTGTGCCGCACACCCCCGTCACCCGGCTCCGCCCTGAGCCGCCGATGGGTTCCGGCGGGGCCGACGAAGGAGAACGCGACTGATGACCGGTGCCGAGAACCGTGTGCGCCGCCGCTCCTTGCTGGCCGGCGCCGCCGGCCTGGGAACGGCTGCCGCCCTTCCCGCGTCCACCGCGCAGGCGGCCCCGCCCGCGCCGTCACACGCCGCGTCGTCACGGCGCCGGCCGTCGAACTGGCCCGATCCCGAGCCCTACGGTGTCGCGGACACCCGGCTGGACCTGTGGCCGCGGGAGGACAACTCCTTCGTCCTCCCGCTGGAGCCGCGCCCCCGTGACCGGGAACTGGGCCGGGTGTGGATGCGGGACACCTACGTCAACTACTTCGTCGTCGGCGGGCGCCCCGTCTACGTGGCCACGGGCACCACCCGGGTGCCCGGGCTGGAAGCGGCCGGACCCTGGAACGACGGCATCTTCGTGTGGGTGGCTCCCTCACTCGAGGGGCCGTGGCGGCTGGCCGACACGACCGGCATCCGGCCGGACGCCGAGAAGGGCAAGGTGTGGTCGCCCGAGTTCGCGGGGGAGAACCGGCCCGGCCGTACCGTCGTCGCCCCCTGGCAGGAGTACTGGCACGACGAGCAGTTCGGCAAACGCGGCAACGTGTGGGCGTCGGAGGTGCACCACTTCAAGGGGAAGTGGTACATCGTCGCGTGCATGGGCGACCACTCCCGCAAGGTCGGCTCGTTCATGCTCGTGAGCGAGGGCGGCGTCGAGGGGCCGTACCGGCTGATCAAGGGGAATCTGGAGAAGCCCTTCGGCGACTCCTTCATCGGCGGGCCGGGCTTCATCGAGCCCGGCGCCTACCACCACATCGACGGCGGTCTGTACAGCGAGGGCGACGCCGCCTGGCTGGTGCTGCACAACGACCTGTACGCCAGGTTCCGGGACGACATGGAGGACATCGTCACGACGACGGACCTCCCCAGGTTCCGGCAGACGCCCTACTCCCCCGAGCCGTATCTCGAGGGCGCCTACGTGTTCAAGTACCAGGGCAGGTACTACCTGGTCCACGCCGCGTGGGACCGTACCTCGGTCGACGCCTACGGCAGCACCCGCAACGCCTACGACCCGCCCGGCACGGGGCGTGTGCAGTACCAGTACGACGCGATCGTCGCCGTCTCCGACCGCTTCGAGGGCCCGTACTCCGAGCGGTGGACCGCGGGCGTGGGCGCGGGGCACAACAACTTCTTCGAGGACCACCAGGGCCGTCTGTGGGCGACGTTCTTCCGCAACCCGGCCGCCGGGCACTGGAAGCACCCGGAGCGCGTCGGCGACGCCGCCGTGCCCGGGGTGGTGCGGCTGGAGTGGACCGGCCGGAAGGACGGCCGCCTGTACGTCGAGCGCCGCGCGACCGGCTGACCTCAGGCGGGCAGCGCGCGCAGGCTGCCGCCCCAGCGCCGCTCGCCGTCACCGGCCGGGGTCACGCGGAGCCCGAACGCGTTCTCCGCGAGGGCCAGGACGGCGTGCGGCCCGGCGGCCTGCCCCGCGGTCAGACCCAGCGGGCGCATGTACGGGCCGAGGCGCCACGGGTCCAGGCCGGTGGGCGCGACGGGCCGGAGCGTGTCGAAGCCGACCACGACGTCGCCGTCCACCGCGTACCGGAACCCGTGCATGGGCTTCTCGTTGTAGTGCAGCGCGACGGCCTCCGTGCCCCGTGAGACCGCGCGCAGGATCCGCTCGTCCAGCCCGTGGCGGCCGCCCCACTCCCAGGCCCATGTCCACGGGCCGTCGGTGCCCGTGGTCACCACGGGCTCGTCCTCGTCGAACAGCGTGTCGCCGAACTCGTCCTCCAGCTCCTCCGAGTCGTACACCGCCAGGGTGTCGGGGTCGACGCCCATGCGGGTCAGCAGCTCTCCGGGCGCCAGTCCCCTGGCGAAGGTGAGGGTGTAGAGGGGCACGTCGCGCAGGCGGAAGTGGTCGAGTCCGCGGTCCCCGTCGGCATGCTTCATGCCCGGCATGCTGGCACGGGAGCCCGAGTGGTGGGCGGGGGGTGGTGCGCGTACGGTCGAACGGTGGACTCCCGAAAGGGCGACCAGGCATGACCCGCAGCAGTCCGCGTTCGGCCGCCGCACCGCGTGACGCCGCCCGTGACAAGGGCGGCGGGAACGTGATGGCCCTGTTCGTCATCGCGTCGTGCCAGCTGATGGTGGTGCTGGACATCACCATCGTGAACATCGCGCTGCCGCACATCCAGAGCGCCCTGGACTTCTCCACGACGAGTCTGTCGTGGGTGGTCAACGCCTACACCCTCACCTTCGGCGGTCTGCTGCTGCTCGGTGGCCGGGCCGGTGACATCCTCGGCAGACGGCGCGTCTTCATCGTGGGCGTGCTGCTCTTCGTGGTGGCGTCCCTGCTCGGCGGGCTCGCCCAGAACTCCGGCCAACTCCTCGCCGCGCGCGCCCTCCAGGGCGTGGGCGGGGCCATCGCGTCCCCGACGTCGCTGGCGCTGATCAGCACCACCTTCCGCGAGGGGCCGGAACGCAACCGGGCGTTCGGGGTGTTCGCCGCGGTGTCGGCGGGCGGCGGCGCGATCGGGCTGCTCGCCGGCGGGATGCTGGTCGAGTGGCTGAACTGGCGGTGGGTGCTCTTCGTCAACGTCCCCATCGGCATCCTCATCGCCCTGGCCGCACCACGCTGGATCAAGGAGTCCGAGCGCCATCCGGGGCGCTTCGACATCACCGGCGCGCTGACCTCCACCGCGGGCATGGTGCTGCTGGTCTACGGGTTCATCAGGGCGGCGCAGGACGGCTGGCGGGACGCGCTCACGATGGCCTCGTTCGGGGCGGCCGTCGTCGTCCTCGTGGTGTTCGTCCTCGTCGAGAGGAGGTCCCGGCAGCCGATCACCCCGCTGCACATGTTCGCCGACCGCAACCGTGCGGGCACGTACGGCATCATGCTGTGCCTGGCCGCGGCGTTGTTCGGCATGTTCTTCTTCCTGACGCTCTTCGTGCAGAACGTGCTCGACTTCAGTCCGCTGCGGGCCGGACTCGCCTTCCTGCCGGTCAGTGCGGTCATCGCCGTCGGGGCCGGGCTGGCCTCGCGGTTCCTGCCGGTGTACGGCCCCAAGCCCTTCATGGTCGGGGGCGGGGTGCTGGCGGCGGCGGGCCTGGCCTGGCTGACCCTGACCGACGTGCACTCCACCTATGCGGGCAGCGTCCTCGGCCCGATGCTGGTCTTCGGCCTCGGGATGGGCATGGAGTTCGTGTCGCTGACGCTGATGGCGCTGTCCAACGTGCGCGTCCGGGAGAGCGGCGCGGCGTCCGGTCTGCTCAACGCCACCCAGCAGGTCGGCGGCTCGCTCGGCCTGTCCATCCTGGTCACGGTCTACGGCACGGCGAGCAGCAACGAGGCGGCGAAACAGGTCCCGCTCTTCTTGCGGCAGGCGAACCCCGCCGAGCTCACGCAGTTCCGCCGCACCGGGCAACTGCCCTCGCCCTGGGGCGACGAGGTCCTCACCCACGGTGTCTCGGCGGCCTTCGTCATGGCGGCGGCCTTCGCCGTGCTCGCCGCCCTGATCGCCGTGCTGGCCATTCAGGTCCGCCCCTCCGACCTGGAGCGTCTCCAGGGCGGCAGCGCGCCCGAAGCCGCCGGTGAGGAGCGGACCGTCTCCGGCGAGGAGTGAACGGTTCAGCGGCCGCGGCGGTGGATCGTCAGGTCGGCCACCACGGGCCGGTGGTCCGACGCCTCCGTCGCCACCGTGCGGGCGTCCCTCACCCCGATGCCGGGTGAGACGGTGATCAGGTCGATCCGCTTGACCGGCTCGGCCGCCGGATAGGTCGGGCCGGCGGCGGGGGCGGCGTCCCGCAGCCTCCCCCACAGCGGGGAGAGCTCGGGGGCGGTCGCCTCGGCGTTGAAGTCGCCGACGAGGACCTTCGGGCCGCGGTCGGCGGCGAGCACCTCGAGCATGTCCGCCACCTGGGCCTCGCGGACCGAGGGATCGGCCCGGTAGTCCAGGTGTGTGGTGTAGACGTGCACCCGCGCGCCCCGCACGCCGACCACGACCTCGGCGAAGCCGGGGGCCGGGGCGGGCACCGGGTCGGAGCTCTGGGTGGAGAGCCGGGTGATCTCGTGGTTCTCGGCGGCGAGCACCGGGTGGCGGCTCAGCACGGCGACTCCGTACTGCCGGCGCTCGCCGTCCGCGGTGGCCGGGTCCAGGTCGTAGATGGGGGCGAAGAACACCCGCATGCCCAGCCTGTCGGCCAGTGCGCGTGCCTCGTCGGCGAAGTCGCTCCGGGCGCCCCAGTGGACGTCGACCTCCTGCAGGCCGATCACGTCGGCGCGCAGACCGCGTATGGCCGCCGCGGTGCGGTCGAGGTCGAAGACCTGGTCCTCGCCGGCCCCGGCGTGGATGTTGTACGTCGCCACCCGCAGCGGGACCGCCGGGGCGGCGGTTCCCGGGGTGGCGGCGGCCGTCGCGGGTGCGGTCGTCGCCAGCAGGACGGCGGCGAGCACGGCGGCGGTGCGGCCGGCCCTGGCGGGGCGTACGGATCTGGGCTTCATGCGCTCTCCAGTCGGACGGGGACGGGGCCGGCACTGAACGGGGGTCAGCGGCGGCGTGGTCTGTTCATGGTGCGACCGGCGCCGGGCCGACGGAACGTCATACCGGCGGCAGTTCCGGGAATTTCACGCGGCGGGCGGGCCGCCTCACGGCGCGGGGACGCCGGGCGGCGCGCCGTAGCAGTGGACGGTCACCGTCCGGCCGGGGGTCCACTGCCGCTGGACCGTGGCCATCGGCTGCCAGCCGAGACGCTCGTACAGGGCCATCGCCGCGGTGTCGGTGGACACGACGTCGAGCACGGGATGCAGGCCGGCGTGCCGGGCCCGCTCGACGGCCCGGCCGATCAGCAGCGCGCCCACTCCGCGCCCCCTCGCCCGCGGTGCCACGAACAGCCGGCCGAGCACGGCGGTGCGATCCGGCGCCCTCCCGGCGCCGTGCTCGCTCCAGACGCCGGGGGCCACGTCGTCCGGGCCACCCGGGGCCAGGCTCACGTGCCCGGCGACTCGGCCGTCGGCCTCGACGATCCAGGCGCCCAGTTCGGAACCGCGCGAAAGCCATCCGGCGGGATCCTCCGGCCAGTTCACCGGATAGCCGTCACTGCGGTGGACTTCGCCGAGCACCCTGACGCACTCCTCCAGGTCGTCGCCGGTGCGGTCGCGGATCGAGGGGGCGGCGGTGTGCGTGGCGTCGGGGCTCCTGTGGGTCACCGCAGAATGCAAGCACAGCTTCCCCGCGACCGCCGCCGAGTTGCCTCGCCTTCCATGAGGACGCTCCGTCATGACCCGTCAGGCCCCCGGGGTTCCGGCCTTCTCGGCGGCCCGCTCCACGGAGGCGGGACGCTCCTGCGGCGCGGGGGCGGGCGCCGAGTTGAGTTCCGTGAGCATGGTCCTGGTGAAGCCGAAGTAGTAGGTCGCGAGGAAGCCGGCCGCGTAGCCGACGAGCAGGCCGGCGGCGTAGACGGCGACCGTCCGTCCCAGGCCGTGGTTGCCGTCGAGGAGGGGGAAGAGCGCCCAGCCCGAGGGACCGATGGCGGTGGAACCGACGTCGGTGCCCAGCTGGTTGAAGAGACCGACGAAGGCGCCGCCGAACGCGCCGCCCGCGCAGGCGGTGACGAACGGGCGGCCCAGGGGCAGGGACACACCGTAGATGAGGGGCTCCCCGACGCCGAGGAATCCGGGCCAGAGCGCGGACTTGATGGTGGTCCGGATCGAGGTGTTGCGGGGAAGCCGCAGGTAGATGGCGATCGCCGCGCCGACCTGTCCCGCGCCCGCCATCGCCAGGATCGGCAGCAGGACGGTGAAGCCCGCTCCCTCGATGAGGGTGGTGTGAATGGGGATCAGGGCCTGGTGCAGTCCCAGCATGACCAACGGCAGGAAGAGCCCGCCGAGGAGGAACCCGGCGCCCGCGCCGCCGTGCGACAGCAGCCAGTCGGCTGCGTCACCGATCCAGGTGGACACCTCACCGGCGAGGAACATCAGCCCGAAGAGGGTCGCCAGCCCGGCCACGAGCACCGTGACGGTGGGCGTCACCAGTACGTCGACGGCCTCGGGCACCCGGCGCCGGCACTGCTTCTCCACGTACACCCCGAGCCACGCGGCGCCTAGGGCGCCGAGCACACCGCCCTGTCCCGGTGAGAGGTGCCGGCCGAACGCCTCGACGTCGGCGACCCCGGCGTAGACGATGACCGACGCGACGGCGCCGCCCAGGACGGGTGTGCCGCCGAACTCCTTGGCCGTGTGGTAGCCGACGAAGACGGCGATCAGCGCCATGAACCCGGACGCCATGGCGGTCAGGGCCGGGGTGAGTCCCGGCAGCCAGTGCAGGTTGACCAGCAGGCCGTTCAGACCCGCGATGATGCCGCAGCCGATGAGGGCGGGGATCAGCGGCACGAAGATGTTCGCGATCCTGCGCAGGAACAGCTTGAACGGCGTGGCGTTCCTGGCCTTCCGTTCCGCCCTGAGCGCCGCTCCCTGCGCCGCGAGCTCCCCGGCCGTCACCGGTTCGGGCCCGTACTCCGGGGCGGCCGCGGACTTCTCCGCGTCGACGAGGGCCTCGAACTCCGGGGTGACCC
Organism: Streptomyces fungicidicus; assembly: GCF_003665435.1. Classification (NCBI taxonomy): domain Bacteria; kingdom Bacillati; phylum Actinomycetota; class Actinomycetes; order Kitasatosporales; family Streptomycetaceae; genus Streptomyces; species Streptomyces fungicidicus. The sequence continues at coordinate 663,866 of NZ_CP023408.1, read as the reverse complement.
TGGCGACGGTCCCCGGCCCCAGCACGATCTGGTACGTGTCGTCCTCGACGACCCCCATGACCGCGGGGAGAGCCTTGATGCGCTCGTCCTGTACGAGGGAGCGGTCGTGCAGCCCCAGCCGGAGGCGGGTCATGCAGTGGGCCACCGACGTCACGTTCCGCGCGCCGCCGACGAGCGGGAGGATGGCGGCAGCGGTGGCGTGATGCTTGTTCTCTTCGCTCATGGTGCGGTCATGCCTTGCTGTGAGGGTGCGGCTGTCGCGTGGGACGAAATTTACTTTCGCACTTCCCGGTTGGAGCTGAAAGATATTTTCAGCACGCCCGTGCGTCAAGGGTCCGGGGGCCGACACCCCCCCCTCGCTGAGACACCTCCCCGCATGCGACCGAGTCGCACAGATCACACGCCCTTAAATAGGTATCTGAGATGCCAATTAACTAGCATGCTGGTGTGCGATCAACGAAGCACATGAGTAACTCCCTTTAGGAGCCCCAGGATGCTCTCCACCCAGTCGATGCCCGTCGTCCGCGCCACGCTTCCCGCCGTCGGCGCCTCCCTCGGCAGCATCACCGAACTGTTCTACCGCCGCATGTTCGAGGAGCGCCCGGAGCTGCTGCGTTCGCTGTTCAACCGGGCGAACCAGGCGAGCGGCGCACAGCGCGAAGCCCTTGCCGGAGCGGTCGCGGCCTTCGCCACCACGCTGGTGGAACGCCCCGGTGAGCGTCCGGACGCCGTCCTCGGCCGCATCGCGCACAAGCACGCCTCACTGGGCATCACCTCCGACCAGTACACGCTGGTGGGACGGCATCTGATGGGCGCCGTCGGGGAGGTGCTGGGGGAGGCCGTGACGCCTGAGGTCGCGGCTGCCTGGGACGAGGTGTACTGGCTCATGGCCAACGCGCTGATCGCCATGGAGGCGCGGCTGTACGCCGGGGCGGGGGTCGAGGACGGTGCCGTCTGGCGGGACATGGAGATCGCCGACCGTGTCGAGGAGTCGCTCGACGCCGCCTCCTTCGAACTGCGCCTGCCCGACGGTGGGCCCACCGAGCCCTTCACCCCCGGCCAGTACGTCAGCGTCCAGGTCGAACTGCCCGACGGGGCGCAGCAGATACGCCAGTACAGCCTCTCCACCGCTCCCGGCCGCAAGACCTGGCGGATCACCGTGAAGCGGGAGCGGTCCGCGGACGGCCGGGCGCCGGAGGGAGAGGTGTCGTCCTGGCTGCACGCCCACGCCCGGCCGGGCGACCTGCTGAAGGTCTCCCTCCCCTTCGGCGACCTCGTGCTTCCCGAGGGCGACAGCCCGCTGCTGCTGGCCTCGGCCGGCATCGGCATCACCCCGATGCTGTCGATGCTGGACCATCTGGTCGACACCGCGGCCGGGCGTCACGTCACCGTCGTGCACGCCGACCGCTCCGCCGCCCACCACGCGCACCGCCTGGAGATGGAGGAACTCGTCGGCCGGCTGCCGAACGCCGCGCTGCACCTGTGGTACGAGACGGCGGAGGAGCCGCTCACGCCCCACGTCCGCACGGGCCGGGCCGACGTGACCCGGCTGGCGCTGCGGGAGGGTGTCAGCGCGTTCCTCTGCGGCCCGCTGCCGTTCATGCGGGCCGTCCGCGGCGACCTGCTCGCCCAGGGGCTCAGCCCCAAGGACGTCCACTACGAGGTGTTCGGCCCCGACCTCTGGCTGAGCAAGTAACGGCGACCGCCGCTCCGTCCCGGCTCCGGGCCCGTCCGCCGGGGGGCGGCACCGCGGCACCCTGCGGCCGTGGCGTCCCCCGGCGGGCAGCCGATCTGCACTACGATGCCCGCGGTGCCGCTCCGGCCGCAGGTGACTGAGCGAACTCACCCGTACGCGCGGGGAGTTGAGCCGCTCCCTGGTCGTGGGCGCCCCTCCGGTTCCCCACCATCAGAAAGATGCGGATGCGGATCAAAGACGTGAGCCTGGTGCTCGCCGGCTCCACCCTGCTCGTCACACTGGGGGCCTCCCCGGCCCTCGCGGACGGTTCCTCCCTCCCCTCCCCCGACCTCGCCGCCGTGCGCACCGTGCACCGGACGGCCCTCTCGCAAGGTGCTCCCGGAGCACTCACCCGGATCGACGAGGGCTTCGTCCGGTACCACGTCGCGACCGGGGAGGCCGACACCCGCGCCCACACCGCCATGGACACCGGCCGCCGGTTCCGCGTCGGCAGTGTCAGCAAGACCTTCACCGCGGTGGTGCTGCTGCAGCTCGCCGCCGAGGGGCGCGTCGACCTCGACGCCCCGGCCAACCGCTATCTGCCCGAGCCGCTGCCCGACGACCGCATCACCGTGCGGCACCTGCTCAGCCACCGCAGCGGACTGTACGACTACACCAACGACATGTTCTACGACACCGTCCCGGGGTTCGAGGCGGTGCGCAACAAGGTCTTCAGCTACCAGGAGCTCATCGACCTGTCCACCGCGCGCCCCCCGAACAACGAACCGGGCGCCGCCTACAGCTACTCCAACACCAACTTCGTCGTGCTGGGGCAGCTCGTGGAGCACCTCACCGGGACCCCGATCGCCACCCAGTACCAGCAGCGCGTCTTCGCGCCCCTGCGACTGCGGAACACCTCCTACGTCCACCCGCGGACGACCCTCTCGGGCTCCTACGCCCGCGGTTACCTCCGCCCGGACGACACCGCCCTGCCGCTGGTCGACTCCACGGAACAGACCGCTTCCTGGGCGCAGTCCGCCGGAGCGGTCATCTCCAGCGCGAAGGACCTCAACCGCTTCTTCTCCGCCCTCCTGTCCGGCGAGCTGCTGCCCGCCGAACAGCTGGATGCGATGACCACCATGATCCCGGTCACCGCGGACGGGAAGCAGTCCTACGGGCTGGGCCTGCGTGCCCGCAAGCTGTCCTGCGGCACCACCGTCTACGGCCACACCGGCACCGTCCAGGGCTACTACACCTACGCCTTCACCACCGGCGACGGCGCCCGCAGCATGACCTCCCTGGCGAACACCTCCAACAACGGGACCGTGAACACCACGCTGGGCGCCACGCTGGACGCGGCGTTCTGCGGCTCCGGCCCGGCCACCGCCAAGTCCGCTGTCCCGGCCCGCGGCTTCACCGAGGACATCGCTCCCCAGGTCACGCGCCGCTGACCCGTTCCGTGCCCCGGCCGCACGGCCGGGGCACGGGCCGCTCCCAGCCCGCCGGCTGCTCCGTGCGCGTGCCGCGTCCCGCGACCGGGCCGGTAGGACGGGTGGCGGGGGCCGTTCGGCCCAAGGCCACCGCCCCGGCGGCAGCCTAGGTTCCTGACCATGGAGAACGATCAGAGCGCAGACGGCGGTCACAAGCCCGCCCCGGGGACCTGGCCGCTGGCCGCGCGCAGACTGCTGAACCGCCGTGAGGTCTCGTCCGACGGGCGCGCGGTGTTCGGTGAGGGCGACCCGAAGTGGGAGGGGTTCTACCGGGACCGCTGGTCCCACGACAAGGTGGTCCGCTCCACCCACGGCGTCAACTGCACCGGCTCCTGCTCCTGGATGGTGTACGTCAAGGACGGCATCATCACCTGGGAGCACCAGGCCACCGACTACCCGTCGGTCGGCGCCGACTGCCCCGAGTACGAGCCGCGCGGCTGCCCGCGCGGTGCGTCGTTCTCCTGGTACACCTACTCCCCCGGCCGGGTCCGCCACCCGTACGTACGCGGAGCGCTGCTGAAGCTGTGGCGGGAGGCCCGCGAGCGGCTGGGCGACCCGGTGGCGGCCTGGGCCGAGATCACCGGTGATCCGGCGAAGACCCGCGCCTACAAGCGGGCGCGCGGCAAGGGCGGACTGGTGCGGGCCGGCTGGGACGAGGTGGCCGAGCTGGTCGCCGCCGCACAGGTGCACACCGTCAAGCGGTACGGCCCGGACCGGGTGGCCGGCTTCTCCCCCATCCCCGCGATGTCGATGGCGTCGTTCGCGGCCGGGGCCCGGTTCATGTCGCTGATCGGCGGCACCCTGCTGTCGTTCTACGACTGGTACGCCGACCTGCCGGTCGCCTCCCCGCAGGTGTTCGGCGACCAGACCGACGTGCCGGAGGCCGCGGACTGGTGGAACGCCGGCTATCTGATCATGTGGGGCTCCAACATCCCGGTCACCCGGACACCCGACGCGCACTTCCTCACGGAGACCCGCTACAACGGCACCAAGGTCGTCGCGGTCAGCCCGGACTACGCCGACAACGTCAAGCACGCCGACGAGTGGATGTCCCCGCACCCGGGGACCGACGGCGCGCTCGCCATGGCGATGGGCCATGTGATCCTGCGCGAGTTCCTCGTCGACCGCGAGGTGCCCTACTTCCGGGACTACCTGCGGAAGTTCACCGACGCCCCGTTCCTGGTCACCCTGCGCGAGCACGCGGGGGGCGGTCTGGTCCCGGACGGGTTCCTGACGGCCGCGGACCTCGGCCACGAGGAGGAGAACGCCGGTTCCAAGACGGTCCTGCTCGACTCGGCCACGGGCGATCCCGTGGTGCCGAACGGCTCGCTCGGCTTCCGCTGGGCCAAGGGCGAGCAGGGCCGCTGGAACCTCGACCTCGGCGACGTGACACCCGAACTGACCCTGCTGGAGCGGGCCGGGGACACGGCCGAGGTCGTGCTGCCCCGCTTCGACGAGGGCGCCACCGAGGGCGGCACCGTCATGGTCCGGGGCGTGCCCGTCCGTACGGTCGGCGGACGCCGGGTCACCACCGTCTTCGACCTGATGCTGGCCCAGTACGGGGTGCGGCGGCCGGGTCTGCCGGGCAGCTGGCCGGAGTCGTACGACGACGCCGACGAGCCGTACACCCCGGCCTGGCAGGAGACGATCACGTCGGTGCCGGCCGCGCAGGCGGCCCGCATCGCCCGCGAGTTCGCCCGCAACGCAGAGCGCACCCAGGGGCGTTCCATGATCGCCCTGGGGGCGGGCACCAACCACTGGTTCCACTCCGACACCATCTACCGGGCGTTCCTGGCGCTGATCACCATGACCGGCTGCCAGGGCGTCAACGGCGGCGGCTGGGCGCACTACGTCGGCCAGGAGAAGGTACGCCCGGTCACCGGCCTGCAGCACCTGGCGTTCGCCTTCGACTGGCAGCGGCCCACCCGGCACATGGCAGGCACCTCCTACTGGTACCTCAACTCCGACCAGTGGCGGTACGAGGCGTTCGGGCCGGACGAGCTGGCCTCCCCGCTGGGGCGAGGGCGGTTCGCCGGCAAGGGGTTCGCAGACTGCCTGGCCCAGGCCGTGCGGCTCGGCTGGACGCCCGGGCATCCGGGCTTCAACCGCAACCCGCTCGACCTGGCGGACGAGGCGAGGGCGGCGGGCCGGCCGGTCGCCGAGCACGTCGTCGGCGAACTCAAGGCGGGACGGCTGCGGTTCGCGGCCGAGGATCCCGACGACCCGGCCAACTTCCCGCGGGTGCTCACCGTGTGGCGGGCCAACCTGCTGGGCTCCTCCGGCAAGGGCAACGAGTACTTCCTGCGGCACCTGCTGGGCACGGACGCGGCCGTCCGCTCCGAGGAGACCCCGCCGGAGAAACGGCCGGAGGAGGTGGTGTGGCGGGACGAGGCGCCCGAGGGCAAGCTCGACCTGCTGGTCACGATGGACTTCCGGATGACCTCCACCGGTCTGCTCTCCGACGTGGTCCTGCCGGCCGCGACCTGGTACGAGAAGGACGACCTGTCCAGCACGGACATGCACCCCTTCGTGCACGCCTTCACCCCGGCCATCGCCCCGCCCTGGGAGGCGCGCACCGACTACGACGGCTTCCTCACCATCGCCGACCGGTTCAGCGAACTCGCCGCCGGGCACCTGGGCAGGCGGACCGACGTGCTGGCGGTGCCGCTGCTGCACGACACCCCCGACGAACTCGCCCAGCCGGGCGGGGTGGTGCGGGACTGGAGGACCGGCGACTGCGAGCCGGTCCCCGGGCGCACCATGCCCAGGCTGGTGGTCGTCGAACGGGACTACCCGGCCGTCGCGCAGAAGATGCGGGCCGTCGGTCCGCTGCTCGACACCCTCGGCACCACCACCAAGGGCGTCACCGTCCACCCCGACCGGGAGATCGAGGACCTGCGGCGCCGCTGCGGGACCGTCCGCGACGGCGTGGCCGCCGGGCGGCCGTCGCTGGCCACCGCCTCCGACATGTGCGAGGCGATCCTGGCCCTGTCGGGAACCACCAACGGCCGGCTGGCGACGGAGGGCTTCCGTGAGCTGGAGCGGCAGACCGGCTGCGAGGGCCTGGTGGAGCTCGCCTCCGAACGCGAGGCAGAGCGGATCACCTTCGCCGACACCCGCGCCCAGCCACGCCCGGTGATGACCTCCTACGAGTGGTCCGGCTCGGAGACCGGCGGGCGCCGCTACTCCCCGTTCGTCATCAACACCGAGCACAAGAAACCCTGGCACACCCTCACCGGACGGCAGCACTTCTTCGTGCAGCACGACTGGATGACCGAGCTGGGCGAGCAACTGCCCGTCTACCGGCCGCCGCTGAACACCCCGCGGCACTACGGAGACGAGCGGCTGCACGAGGACGGCAGGGCGGAGGTCACGGTCCGCTACCTCACCCCGCACTCGAAGTGGTCCATCCACTCCAACTACCAGGACAACAAGGACATGCTCGACCTGTCCCGCGGCGGCCCGGTCGTCTGGATGTCCCTGGAGGACGCCGAGACGATCGGCGTCAGGGACAACGAGTGGATCGAGGCGTACAACCGCAACGGCGTCGTCGCCTGCCGGGCCGTGGTCACCCACCGGATGCCCCGGGGAACCGTGTACATGTACCACGCCCAGGACCGCAACGTGAACGTGCCGAGGACCGAGGTCGGCGGCAGGCGGGGCGGCATGCACAACTCGCTGACCAGACTGCTGCTCAAACCGACCCATCTGGCGGGCGGCTACGCGCAGTTGACCTACGCCTTCAACTACTACGGCCCGACCGGCAACCAGCGCGACGAGGTCACCGTCATCCGCCGGCGCAGCCAGCGAGTGGAGTACTGACATGAGGGTCATGGCCCAGATCGCGATGGTGATGAACCTCGACAAGTGCATCGGGTGCCACACCTGCTCGGTCACCTGCAAGCAGACGTGGACCAACCGCACCGGTGTCGAGTACGCCTGGTTCAACAACGTCGAGACCAAGCCCGGTGTCGGCTACCCCCGCCGCTACGAGGACCAGGAACAGTGGAAGGGCGGCTGGGCGCTCGACGGACGCGGACGGCTGATGCTCCGCTCCGGGGGCCGGATCAGGCGGCTGCTGTCCCTGTTCTCCAACCCCGACCTGCCGTCTCTCGAGGACTACTACGAGCCGGTCACCTACGACTACGACAATCTCATCAGCGCCCCCGCCGGGCCCGACATGCCCGTCGCCCGGCCCCGCTCGGTCCTCACCGGCGAGCCCACCGAGATCACCTGGGGCGCCAACTGGGAGGACGGCCTCGGCGGCGCCCCGGAGAACGCGGGCCACGATCCCAACCTCAGCGGTGAGTGGGCCGAGAAGGTCAGGTTCGAGTTCGAGCAGACCTTCCTCTTCCATCTCCCCCGGCTGTGCGAGCACTGCCTCAACCCGGCCTGTGTGTCGGCCTGTCCGTCCGGCGCGATGTACAAACGGGTGGAGGACGGCATCGTCCTTGTCGACCAGGACGAGTGCCGCGGCTGGCGGATGTGCGTGACGGCCTGCCCGTACAAGAAGGTGTACGTCAACCACACCACCGGCAAGGCCGAGAAGTGCACCTTCTGCTTCCCCCGCGTCGAGGCCGGCCAGCCCACCGTCTGCTCCGAGACCTGCGTCGGCCGGCTGCGCTACCTCGGCCTGGTGCTGTACGACGCCGACCGGGTCGGCGAGGCGGCGGCCACACCCGGCGAGAAGGACCTGCTGGACGCCCAGCGCGGGGTCTTCCTCGACCCGTCCGACCCGGACGTCGTCGCCGCCGCGCGGGCGTCGGGCATCCCGGAGGACTGGCTGGACGCGGCCCGCCGCTCCCCGGTGTACGCCCTGGTGTCGAAGTACCGGGTGGCGCTGCCGCTGCACCCGGAGTACCGCACGCTGCCGATGGTCTGGTACGTGCCCCCGCTCTCCCCGGTGCTCGACGCCGTCGACGCGGCGGGCGGCGACCAGGACGACCCCGACCACGTCTTCGCGGCGGTCACCCGGCTGCGCATCCCCCTGGAGTATCTGGCGGAGCTGTTCACCGCCGGGGACACCGACGTCGTCGGAGGGGTCCTGATGAAACTCACCGCGCTGCGCTCGTACATGCGCGGGATCACGCTCGGCGAGGAGGGCGACGAGGCCCTCGTCGAGGCGGTCGGACTGACCGCGCGGGAGGCCGGGGACCTGCACCGGCTGCTCGCGGTCGCCAAGTACGGGGACCGCTACGTCGTCCCCGCCGCGCACAGGGAGGACGCCGCCGCGCTGACCGCGATGGAGAACCGCTGCCCCGTCGAGTCCTCCGGCGGCCCGGAGCCCTCCGACGGCGGCCGTCGCGTGATGCTCGGTTTCCCCACCCTGCGCCGCCGCTCCCCCGGAGCCCCCGCGGGAGGCCGGCCGTGACCCCCTTGCCCGCCACCGTGCCCGCGATCGTCCGCACCAGGGTCCGGGCCGCGCTGCGCCGCCCGGCCCGCACCGCGCCGCCCGGCCCCGGGGAGACGGAGCGACGGGCGCTGCTGCTGCGCCTGATGTCGCTGCTGCTGCAGTACCCCGACGCCGAACTCGCCACCGCCCGGCCGCAGATCGCCGACGCCGTAGGCGCGCTGCCGCCCTCGCCCGCGGCCGGCCACCTGGCCGAGTTCACCGCCTGGTTCACCGGACAGGAGCCGGACGCCCTGGAGCGGCACTACGTCGAGACGTTCGACCTGCGGCGCCGCAGCGGCCTCTACCTCACCTACTACCTGCACGGCGACACCCGCCGCCGCGGCATGGCCCTGCTCACCCTCGCCCGGCGCTACCGCGCGGCCGGCTGGGACACCGACGGCGGCGAACTCCCCGACCACCTGCCGGTGGTGCTCGAGTTCGCCGCACTGACCGGCCCGGGCAGGGGCGAGGCCCCGCTGCGCCAGCACCGACGCGGCATCCGGCTGATCCACCACGCGCTGACCGACGCGGGCTCCCCCTACCGGCACGTACTCGCCGCGCTGACCGAGCTGCTGCCGCCGGCGACCGCGGCCGACCTGCGGGCAGTGGCCGAACTGGCCGCCCAGGGCCCGCCCGACGAGGACGTCGGGCTCGACCCGTACGGAGACGGCGAGTTCGCGCCGCCGGACGCCTTCGTCCCGCCGGAACAGGCCCCGCCCACCCTCGTTCCCCCGCCCGCCGCGCACCGCATGGAAGGCCGCTGATGAACACCTCCGGAGCCGACCTGCTCCTCTGGGTCGCCGTCCCCTACATCTGCCTCGCGGTGTTCGCCGTCGGGCACGTCTGGCGGTACCGGCACGACCAGTTCGGCTGGACCTCCCGCACCAGCCAGCTGCTGGAGCACCGTTGGCTGCGCTGGGGCAGCCCGCTGTTCCACCTCGGCGCGTTCCTGGTGATCGCCGGACACGCCGCCGGCCTCGCGGTGCCGGCCTCCTGGACGGAGGCGGCGGGCGTCGACGAGCACGCCTACCACACCACCGCCGTATGGGCGGGGTCGTTCGCCGGGGCCGCCATGGTCGTCGGTCTCGGCATGCTGTGCGCACGCCGGCTGCTGAGCCGCCGGATCCGGCTGCGCACCGACCGCAGCGACAAGGTCCTCTTCCCGCTGCTGTCGGCGACCGTCCTGCTCGGCATCACCGCCACCGCCGCCCACAACGTCTTCGGCGCCGGCTACGACTACCGCTCCACCGTCTCCGTATGGTTCCGGGGGCTGTTCACCCTGTCCCCGGAGCCGGGGGCGATCGCGGGAGCCCCGCTGCTGTTCCAGCTGCACGCGCTCACCGCCTGCCTGCTCTTCGCCGCCTGGCCGTTCACCCGGCTCGTCCATGTGTGGAGCGCACCGGTCGGCTACCTGGTGCGCCCCTACCTGGTCTACCGGCGGCGGACGGTATGAGCGCGGAGGGCGGCACGGCGACGGCGTCATCCCGCTGCCCCGGCGCGGACGTGCCGCCCTGGAGCTGGTGCTGACCCGGTTCTGGACGTGGTGGAGCGGCCTGCCGTAGCGGCCGGGGGGTGGCCCGTGCGTGCGCGCCGACGCCCGTTTCCCCGGCGGCCATGCGGTGGCGAAGTCCCGTTGGCCCGGCCCGGGTTCCGCGGCGGAGGCCGTCGGGCCGTGTGGTGTGTGGGTCTCGTGAGGGTCGCCAAGTGGAGCCCCGAAGCGACGGGTTACCACGACCGACCTGATAAGATCATCAAACTTTCAGCAGGCTGGCGGCGCGTCATGAACGCGTACGGGGGACAGTCTCTAAGGCCCCATCGCTGAGGAGTTGAGGCTTGGTCCGCCGTAGGCCCGTGCCGTTCCACGGCCCGGACCCGTCCCACGCATGCGCGGACCGGCAGCAATCCCGGCGCGATGCGACTTGAAGAGAGTCTCATGACGTCATTGATCGGGGATCCACTGCTATGGATCCTGCTTGTGGTGCTCCTCGCTGCGGTGTTCGCAGTGCAGCGGGCCCGGAGAACCAATCTGGCGCTCCGAAGAACGAAAACCGATCTGGAGACCGGTCTGGGCCAGGCCCGGGGCCGGATCGACCAGCTCCAGGGGCACATCGCCTCCATGGACACCCAGCACCGCGGTAGCCTCGCGGACGTCCGCGCGGACGCGGAGTCGTCGACCAAGGCGGTGCTGAAGTCTGCGATGGGTACGCTCCAGTCACTCGCCGAGGAGCAGCAGCTGCTGCTGGACGGGCTGTTGCAGAAGTACGGCAACGACACCGAGGTGCTGGCGGACCTGATGTCGGTGGACCACACCGGCAGCCAGTTCAGCCGCCGGGCCAAGGGCATCTCGGTGCTGTGCGGCGGATGGCTGGGCCGGCGCGAGGGCGTGGCGACCGTCTACGACGTGGCCCGCAGCGCGCAGGGCCGCATCAAGGACTTCAACCGCGTGAGCATCCACGCCCAGGCCAGTGTCGCCGTCGCCAGCAAGGCGGTCGAGCCGGTGGCCATGGTCCTCGCCGAGCTGCTGGACAACGCGACCACGTACAGCGCTCCGGGCACCCCGGTCGAGGTCAACATCCAGGCCGTGCCGACGGGTGTGTGCTTCATCGTCGACGACGCCGGTCTGGGCATGGACCAGGAGACCAAGGACCGGGCGGCGACGCTGCTGTCCACCGACGGTCACGTCGACATCACCGGCCTCGGCGACCCGCCCCGGTTCGGGTTCGCGGTGTGCGGCATGCTCGCCGCCCGGTACGGCTTCGCCGTGTCCGTCGGCTCGGTGTCCCCCTACGGCGGAGTGCGTGCAGTGATCCGTGTCCCGGAGAGTCTCCTGGCGGCCGAGGCCGTCGCCCCCGCCGAACCGGCGCGGGAGCCCGAGGCCGAGATCCAGGAGAGCGCGCCGCAGCGGCTTGCCCCCGTCCCGGTGGGACCGTCGCACGTGGTGGGCACGACCACCGGCGGGCTGCCCAAGCGCCGCAGGCGTCAGGGACCCATCTCGGTGGTGCCGGCCCCGTCGGAGCCCGCCATCGAGGAGCAGACGACCGAGTCGGCCGGTGAGGTGACCGCGTCACGCCTGGGGGCGTTCGCGCGCGGCACCCAGCTCGGGCGGAACACGAACACCACGGAAGGACCTGACCACCAGTGAACACCGACCTGTCGTGGGTGCTGAACGACGTGCTCGAGGTGCGTGGAGCCCGCCACGCGGTCCTCGTCTCGGGCGACGGCCTGCTGCTGCAGCGTTCGGACGACATCTCACGCGACGACGCGGAGACCAACGCGGCGGCGATGAGCTCCATGCAGTCCCTCAGCCGGGCGGTCGCCGGCTTCGTGGGGGCCGGGCACGGCATCTGGAAGCAGACGCTGCTGGAGTACGACGGCGGCTGGATCTTCCTGATCGCCGCGGGGCAGGGTGCCTACCTCGCGGTCTCGGCGGCGCTGGACGTCGACATGGAGGCCATGTCGTTCCGGATGCAGAAGACGGTGACGGCGCTGAGCAAGGCGATGAGCGTGGCCCCGCGCTCCGACCATGGCGGCGGCGCATGACGACCCCCGGCGAGGAAGCGTCCGTCACCAGCGACTTCGTCCGCTCCTATGTCATCACCGGCGGGCGGAGCCTGCCGTCCTCGGACGAACTGGCACTGCACACCCTGGTCACCCTGGCTCCCGAGCGGACGCTTCCGCTGGGGGCCGGGCCCGAGGTCAGGGCCATCTGGGAGCTGTGCGCGGGTGGCTACCTGTCGGTCGCCGAGGTGGCGGGCCACCTCGGCCTGCCCGTCGGAGTGGCCCGGCTGCTGCTCACCGATTTAGCGGAACAGGGGCACCTGCTGCGCCGGGCCGAGCCGCCCCGGGCCCAGAACGTTGACAGAGCGACCCTCGAGAAGGTTCTGAATGGACTCCAATCCCTCATCGGCTGAGACGGCGCAGAGGTCCATCTACGTCTCCAGCGCGGTGACCAACGCCGCCAAGATCCTCGTCGTCGGCCATTTCGCCGTGGGCAAGACGACCCTCATCGGCTCGCTGTCGGAGATCACTCCGCTGCGCACCGAGGAGAAGATGACCCAGGCGTCCGTCCACGTGGACGACCTGCGCGGGGTGACGGACAAGACCACCACCACGGTCGCCCTGGACTTCGGCCGCCTCACCCTCAGCGACGACCTGGTGCTGTACCTGTTCGGCACCCCGGGCCAGCAGCGCTTCATGCAGCTGTGGGAGGACATGGCGCGCGGTGCGCTCGGGGCGCTGCTCCTGGTCGACCCGGCGCGGCTGGAGGAGACCTTCCCCGTCATCGACCTCATCGAGCGGTACGGCCTGGAGTACGCCATCGCCGTCAACTGCTTCGATCCGTCCGCCACTTACAGCGAGGCGGAGGTGCGCGAGGCGCTGGACCTGCTCCCGGACACCCCTGTCGTCTACTGCGACGCCCGCGACCAGCAGTCGTCCGCCAAGGCGTTGATCGCCCTGGTGAGACATCTGCTCGAGCGCGCGGGCTGACCGCTCCGCGCCCTCCCGGACCGGGAACAGCGGTTTCCCGGATCACTAAGGAAGACTTCATGGATCCTCACACCCCGTCTGCGGCCAGCGCCGGCAGATGCCCCATGCACGACGCCGCGTTCGCCGCCGACCCCCAGCAGGTGTACGACCGGCTGCGCGCCCACGCCCCGGCGGGCCCCGTGGAACTCGCCCCCGGCACCGAGGCCACGCTGGTCGTCGGGCACGAGATGGCGCTGCGCGTGCTGCAGAACACCGAGCTGTTCGCCCGTGACGCCCGGCGCTGGAAGGCGCTCAACGAGGGCCGGATCGGCATGGACAACCCGGTGCTGCCGATGATGGTGTACCGGCCCAACTGCCTGTTCACCGACGGCGCGGTGCACCTGCGGCTGCGCAAGGCCGTGGTGGACAGCCTGGCCCGGCTCAGCACCACGCGCATCCGGCGCGACGTCGAGCCGATCGCCGACTACCTCATCGACCAGTTCAGCGAGCGCGGCCGGGCCGATCTGCTCAACGACTACGCCAAGCTGCTGCCGCTGCTGCTGTTCAACAGGCTGTTCGGCTGCCCGGCGGACATCGGTGACACCATCACCATCGCCCTGTCGGCGATATTCGACGGCAAGGACGCGCTGCGCGCCAACGAGGATCTCACCGCCTGCCTCATGGAGCTGATCGCGCTCAAGCGGCGCCAGCCCGGTGACGACGTCACCTCCTGGCTGATCCAGCACCCGGCCGGGCTGACCGACGAGGAGCTCAAGGACCAGCTGGTGCTGCTGATGGGCGCCGGCATCGAGCCCGAGCGCAGCCTCATCGGCAGCGCCCTGGTGCCGCTGCTCTCCGGGGCGGGCGGCCGGCAGAGCGGCATGCTGATCGAGGAAGCCCTCGACGACGTGCTGTGGAACCAGACGCCGATCGCCAACTACGCCACCCACTACCCGGTGCAGGACGTCGACCTGGGCGGCCATGTGGCGGAGGCCAACACCCCGGTGGTGATCTCCTTCGCGGGCGCCAACAGCGACCCCGCGCTCGCCGAGGCCCGCCGCAAGCACAGCAAGGGCGCCCATCTGGCGTGGGGGGCCGGGCCGCACGCCTGCCCCGCGAAGGACCCGGCACAGGTCATCGCCACCACCGCGATCGAACGGCTCCTCAACGCGCTGCCGGACCTCACCCTGGCCGTGCCGGAGAAGGACCTGGAGTGGCGGCCGGGACCGTTCCACCGGGCCCTGGTCGCGCTGCCGGTGACGTTCAGCCCCACGCCGGCCACCCGGATGGCGGCCGCGCTCCAGGACCGTGCCTCGGCGCCGGGCGCGCAGCAGCCGCTCGCGTCGTCCTCGTCCGCCGCGGCCCGGCCGGAGCCGGCGCGGCGAAAGGGATTCTGGAGCAGTTTCCTGGACATCTTCCGTGTCTGACACACGGCATGTGACAGGAGCAACACATAGGGGTGCATGACACGGGTAGGTGGAAGGGTAGGTTCCGGCGGTATTGATCAATAGCATCCAGTAAAAGGAGCTCTGCGTGACCGCCGTTGGCGACATACGCGGGACCACCAGCCACCGCCGAGCCGTCATCTCGCTCTTCCGCCGCCTGCGTTCGGCCGAAGGGCAGGCCAACCCCCTCCCGTTCTGGGAGGAGTTGCGCGCCCTGGGGGACGTCGTACCGTCCCCCTGGGGCGGCTACTTCGTCACCAGTTTCGAGGCATGCAGCCAGGTCCTGCGCAGCAGGGACTGGCTGGTGCCGGACTTCGCCTGGCAGGAGCGGCAGCCCGACCCGAGGCGATGGCACGAGCTGGCCACCCAGGAGCTCAGCGGCACCCTTTCCCGTCTCAACCCGCCGGCGCACACCTGTCAGCGACGGGCACTGGGCAACCCGTTCGACCGCGCCACCCTGGAGGACCTGCGTCCCCGGATCGCCGCCTTCGCCTCCGTCCTGCTGGACGACCTCGAGGACCGTCTGCGCACCGACGGGGAGGCCGACTTCGTCCACACCGTCGGCGAACTCCTCCCGGTCCGCACGGTCTGCGAGTGGCTCGGCATCCCCGAGGAGCACATCCCGCACATCCTGAACTTCACCCACCGGCAGGCCTACGCGCAGGAGTTGTTCCCCAGCAAGGACGAACTCGCCCAGGCGGCCCAGGCCACGCTGGAGATGCGGGCCTTCTTCTCCGAGCTGATCCGCGACCGCCGGGCGCGGCCTGGCAACGATGTCCTCACCGGCTGGATCCACTACTGGGACGCCCAGTACCCCGACGACCCGGCCGCCGCCGAACGGGTCATCTACCACCTCACGATGTTCATCACCATCGCCTCCCTGGAGACCAGCGCGGTGCTGCTGACCAACGCGGTGCGGTTCGCCACCGAGGACCCCGCCAGGGCGGAGTGGCTCCGCGCGCACCCGGAGCACATCGAGGACCTGGTGGAGGAGAGCCTGCGCTACGACCCCCCGGTGTGGCTCAACTCCCATGTCGCCGCCGACGACACCGTCCTCGCCGGCACCCCCATGCCCAAGGACACCACCGTCCACATCCTCTACGGTTCGGCGGCGCACGACCCCCGGCGCAACCCGGACCCCCAGGTCTTCGACATCCTGCGCGGCGGCGGCCACATCACCTTCGGCAGCGGCGCCCACTACTGCCTCGGCGCGGCCCTGGCGCGCACCGAGGCCCGGGAGCTGATCGCCCAGGTGCTGGAACGGTTCCCCACCCTGCGGCCCGCCGCGCCCCCCGCCTACGACGTCTCCCGGCTCGTCTTCCGCCGCATCACTTCACTGAGAGTAACGACATGAGCACCCCGCCCCGGGTCGATCTCCCCGTCGACCGGATACTCAAGACCCTGCGCACCTACCGGCAGGGTCCCCTCCTCACCGTCGAACTGAACGTCCCCGAAGAGGGCAACGCCGTCACCGACGTCATGCTGGAGGACCTCCTCACCGTCCTCGACGAGCGGGACCCCGCGGTACGGGTCCTGGTGCTGGCCGCGGCGGGCGACGAGTTCTGTCTCGGCGGCGACCGGCGCGAGTTCCCCCGGCACCTCGCCGAGGACCCGGCCGGCGGCGGCATCCGCGCCAACGGGGCGAAGGCCCTGCGCGTCTGCGAGGCCCTCACTTCCCATCCCGCCCTCACCATCGCCCGCGTCCAGGGCCGGGCCGTGGGCGCCGGCGTCGGCCTCGCGCTCGCCTGCGACCTGCGCGTGGGCGCCGAGGGCGCCACCTTCCGGCTGCCCGAGCTCGCCCTCGGTCTGCCTCCCGCCTGGGGCGGGCTGCTCCCCCGTCTGATCAGTGAGGTGGGGGTCGCCCGGGTGCGCGAGCTGATCCTCACCGCACGCGTCTTCGACGCCCAGGAGGCCCTGGGTCTGTCCGTCCTCCACAAGGTGGTGCCGCCGGACGGGCTCGACGACGCCGTCATGGCCTGGGCCAAGCCCGTCCTGCGCCGCCCGGCCTCCGCCCTGCGGGTCACCAAGGCCATGCTGAACTCGCTCACCGCCACCACCCGGCTCGCCGACACCTCGCTGTTCGACCCCGAGCTCCTGGCTGCGGTCCTCACCCAGCAGCAGCACGCCCGCTGACCGCTCCCGGCCGGGTCCGCCGGACCCGGTCAGCCGCCGATCCGTACGGGCGGACTGCCGCCGCCGGAGAGGAAGCGGGCCAGCGCCCGCCCCTCCTCGGCCACGTCGGTCCGCTCCGCACGGGACAGCCGGCCCAGCGGAGTGACGGTCACGGCACCGCCGTCGGCACGCCAGGTGGCGGCGACCCGGCCGTCGACCAGGACGACACGCTCACCGGCGACCGACAGTCCGCGGTGGGCGTCGTCGATGATCCGGCTCCTGTCCTGGTAGCCGAGGATCGCGTTGTCGAAGGCCGGCAGGAACCGCACGGGAGCCGGGGTTCCGGGATCGGGACGCGGCGCGTCGGGGAGGTCCAGGAGTTCGCGGCCCCGCTCGTCGCGGAAGGCGACCAGTTCCGGCCGTACGGCGGCGACGGCGGCCGGCAGCCCGGCCAGGCCGCACCAGGCGCGCAGGTCGGCCGAGGCGGCGGGGCCGAACGCGGCGAGATAGCGGCGTACCAGCGTCTGGCCCACGGGGTCGGAGGCGTCCGCCGGCAGCGGGTCGATCTCGCGGCCCAGCCAGGAGGAGAGCAGTTCGTAGCGCGCG
The DNA here is from genome assembly GCF_003665435.1 of Streptomyces fungicidicus. Taxonomy (NCBI): domain Bacteria; kingdom Bacillati; phylum Actinomycetota; class Actinomycetes; order Kitasatosporales; family Streptomycetaceae; genus Streptomyces; species Streptomyces fungicidicus. Next base: position 646,679 of record NZ_CP023408.1, on the reverse strand, counting down.
CCCGCCTTGGTCCGCCACAGTCCGCGGGGCGGCAGCTGCACCACCGGCACGAGCGCGCCGACCAGCGTCTCCCCCAGCGCCCGCGCCGTCGGCCGCGGCCAGCGCCCGGCGACCGCGCGTCCCAGGTCGCCCATGGAGCGCGGCTCGCCGTCGGCCAGCACCGCGCGGCCCGCGGCGGCGAGTTCGCCGAGGTCCACTCCGTCGAGCTCACGGCGGTACACGCCGAGGACCCGCTGGCGCAGCATGGCGTCGTGCCGGGCGCGCCAGGCCAGGGCGTCGCCGGCGGTGACGAGGTGCACGGTGCGGCGCATCAGGTGGGTCCGCACGACGCGTCGCCCGGTCAGCAGGGCCGAGAGTTCCGCCGGGTCGAAGGATCCCAGCCTGGACCAGAGCCCGACGAAGGGCTCCTGGGGTTCCTGCGCCTGCAGTCCGCAGAGGTGACCGACGGCGTCCAGGACCGGTGTCCCGGCGCGGTCGAGCAGCGACTGCCGGGCGAGTGTGGCGCGGTTGAGCGCCCGGGTGGTGAGGAGTGGCATCCGGATCTCTTCGACGGCGGGCGTGAGGGGAGGGCAGGAGCGCCGGACGGACGGGGGTGCTCCGTCCGTCCGGCGGGCGGCGGCGGTCAGGTGGAGGTCTGCCCGTCGAGCGTCTCGCGCAGGATGTCGGCGTGGCCGGCGTGCTGCGCGGTCTCGGCGACGAGGTGCGTCAGGACCCGGCGCACGCTGCGCACTCCTCCCGGCTCGTGCCAGGGCGCCTCGGGCAGCGGTCGCGTCCGTGACAGGTCGGGAACGGAGGCGACGATCTCCTCGGTGCGGGCGGCGACCCGAGCGTAGCGGGCGAGGACGCCGTCCAGGGTGTCGCCGGGCAGCATCCGGAAGTCGTTCTGGTGGTCGATCACCCACTGCGGGATCTCGCGGGCGGTGCCGGCCGCCAGGTCGGCCCAGGTGACCCCGTCGGGCAGGTCGTGGCGCATCGCCGACGGGCCCTCGGTGACGAAGGCCATCCATGACTCCTCCATGGCCGCGACGTGCTTGATCAGCCCGCCCAGGCAGAGCGCGCTCGCCGTCGGGCGGGCGGCGGCCTGTTCGTCGTTCAGTCCTCGCGTGGTCGTGGTGAGGGCGGCCCGCGCGGCGGCGAGCGCGGCGAGCAGGTCGGTCCGCTCCGCGTCGGGGGCGGGTCGGGGCGTAGGGGTGGCTGTCACGGTGATCGGGTCCTTCTGGTCGTCGTGGTCGGACACGGCAGAACCGTCTCAGGGGAAGCGGTCAGGATGTGTCCTCTTCCTGGGGCAGCATCGACGGCATGCCGAAGACCTCCGCGCGACTGCTGTCCCTGCTCTCCCTGCTCCAGGTGCGCCGTGACTGGCCGGGAGCACTGCTGGCGGAGCGGCTGGGCGTGAGCCCGCGGACCGTGCGCCGCGATGTCGACCGGCTGCGTGAACTCGGTTATCCCATCGCGGCGTTCAAGGGCCCGGACGGCGGCTACCGGCTGGACGCCGGCAGCCGGCTGCCGCCGCTGCTGTTCGACGACGGGCAGGCCGTCGCCCTCGCCGTCGCGCTGCGGACCGCCGCCGCCACGGGCGCCGGCATCCGGGAGGACGCGGCCCGCGCGCTGGCCACCGTCCGGCAGGTGATGCCCGCGCGGCTGCGGCACCGCGTGGACGCCGTCCGGGTCACCGCCGTCGAGCCGTCCGCCGCCGGGCCGCGTCCTTCCGTCGGGGGCGCGCTGCTCATGACGCTGAGCGCCGCCGTCCACGCCCGCGAGGTGCTGCGCTTCGACTACGCCTCCGCCGAGTCGGCGGCCGCCGGTCCGCCGCGTCGGGCGGAGCCGCACCACCTCGTCAGCCGGGGCGGGCGCTGGTACCTCGTCGCCTTCGACCTCGACCGGGCGGACTGGCGCACGTTCCGCGCCGACCGGATCACCCCGCGCTCCCCCGCGGGCCCCCGTTTCGCCCCGCGCGAGCTGCCCGGGGGTGACGTGGCCGCCTTCGTCAACGGCAGGTTCCGGGGGGCGGACGGCACCGGCGAGTGGCCCTGCCGCGGTGAGGTGATCCTGGACCTGCCCGCCGCCACCGTCTCCCGCCACGCGCACGACGCCGTCGTCGAGGAACTCGGGCCGGGCCGCTGCCGGCTGCTCCTCGGCTCCTGGTCGTGGCCCGCCCTGGCCGCCGCCGTGGGGCGGTTCGACGCCGGTATCGAGGTCGTCGGCCCGCCGGAGCTGAGGGAGGCCTTCGCGCTCCTGGCGCGCCGTTACGCCCGTGCCGCGGCCGGGGCCGCCGAGTAGACGGCACGGCCCCGGCCCGGAGGCATGGCGCTACGGCTTGCGGGCGACCGCTCCGTACATCGCGATGTCCTCGTCGCGGACGCCCTGCTCGCCGGTTCCGTCCGGGTGCCACTTGTGCACCTGGACGATGCCCGGCTCGACCAGTTCGAGGCCCTCGAAGAACTCCCCGGCCTCGCCGGCGGTGCGCAGCCGCATCGGCATGTTGCGGGCCGCGTACTCGCGCGCCACCCGCCCCACTTCCTCGGGGGCGAACTCCGCGGTGCCGATGGTCATGGCGAGGTGGCTGCCCGGGGGGAGCGGTTCCAGCAGCCGCCGGACGATTCCGACGGCGTCGTCCTCGTCGAGGACGAAGTGGACGATGGCGATGACCGTCAGGGCCACCGGCCGGTCCGGGTCGAGCGTCTCCCGCAGTTCGGGGGCGTCCAGGATGCTCGCCGGATCACGGAAGTCGGCCTCGATGTACGCCGTCCTGCCCTCGGGCGTGCTGGACAGCAGCCCCTGGGAGAGGGTGAGGACGATGGGGTCGTTGTCGACGTAGACCACCCGTGACTCGGGGGCCACGGACTGGGCGATCTCGTGGAGGTTGGGGGAGGTGGGGATGCCGGTTCCGATGTCGAGGAACTGGCGCATCCCCGCCTCCTCGACGAGCCAGCGGACCGCCCTGTTCATCCAGTCCCGGTTGGCGCGCATGTGCACGGGCAGCGCGGGCCACTCACGGACCATGGCGTCGCCGGCCTCCTGGTCCGCCGGGTAGTAGTCCTTGCCGCCGAGGATGTAGTCGTAGATCCGCGCGGAGTGCGCGTTCTCGGTGTCGATGCGGTCGGCCGGCCATCCGTTCTCGGGCACTTGGGGTCTCCTTGGAGTCGTGGGTCAGAGGTCCTTGCGGATGCGGTTCAGGACGGCCTCGGTGGCTCTGGAGGGCGTCGCCTGGGCACCGGACCGGTCGAGGGCCTCGCGGTACACCATGACGTCGTCGCCCTTGTCCAGGTAGACGGCGCCGACCAGGCCGTCGAGGTAGACGACGTCGGGCAGTTCGCGCGCCCGGAAGCGGAAGAGCTGGAAGGATCCGGCGCGCATCGCCGGGTGCGGGCCTCCAGTGAACGGCATGATCTGCAGGGTCACCTGGGGCAGTCGGTGCAGTTCGATGAGGTGGTCGATCTGGGCGCGCATCACGTCCGGGCCGCCGACCGGCCAGCGCAGCACCGTCTCGTCCATCACCACCCAGACCCTCGGCGGTGTCTCGCGCCGCAGCAGTTCCTGCCTGCGGGTCCGCAGCGCGATCCGGCGCTCGGTCGCCCCGGCGGGGGCGTGCGGGTTGCCGGCGCTCAGCAGCGCGCGGGCGTAGGCCTCCGTCTGCAGCAGCCCGTGGACGAACTGGCTCTCGTAGGCGCGGATCTGCAGGGCCGCCTGTTCCAGGCTCAGATAGGCGGCGAACCAGTCCGGCATGACATCGCGGTAGGTGTGCCACCAGCCCCGCTTGTTGGCCTCGCGGGCCGACTTGAGGAAGGTGTCGATCTCCTGCTGGTCCGTCACCCCGTAGACGCGGAGCAGTTTCTCGGCGTCGGCCAGGCGGAGCCGGGCCACCTTGGCGGCTTCCATCCGGCGGATCGTGGAGTGGCTGACCCCGATGGCCGTGGCTGCCTCCTCGTAGGTCAGACCGGCCCGGGTCCGTAACTCCTCCAGCCGTCTGCCCAGGATGATGCGCAGTACGGAGGGGGCACCGCCCCAGTCGGTCTCGGCGGTCACGCCTCGCCCCCTCGCGTCGGGTGTTCCGGGCCCACCGTCTCATGCGGACGCCCGCGGCACGGACAGCTCTCGTCACTCGTCGGCGGAAGCAGCATGCACGCAGCGGGTTGCAATTTTCAACTTGCCTGTTGCGAGCTGCCGTTGGCGGGTGCCAGAGTGTTCGCACCGTCCCCCGGCCCGCCGAAGGGCCCCGCCGGACCGGCCAGTCGACCGCTGCCGGAAGGTGACGGACCCCCCATGCGCGCAGGTGGAAGAAAGGCCCACGGAGATGGTTCGGCCCCCCTTACCCAGGCCGTTGCACCACGCCGGACACGAGCCTTCCTGCCCCAGACCGCCCGGAGGCGAGCCAGCGGCTCCACTCCCCCAGCCGGACGGCCCCGGCCGTCTCGCCTCCGGGCTCCGCACGTTCGACCTGCCGGCGACGCCCGCCTCGGTCCGTACCGCCCGCGGCGGCGTGCGTGAGCTGCTCACCGCGTGGGCGGTCGACGACGACGTGCGTGACAACGCTGTCGTCGTGACCTCGGAGCTCGTCACCAACGCGCTCACCCACGCGGCCGGTGACCGGATCGTCTGCCGGCTGCGTCTGCTGGCGGACCGGATCCGCATCGAGGTCGAGGACCAGGCCCGCGGTCCCGGCCTGCCCATGCTCCGCCGTCCCGGCCCCGACGACCAGAACGGCCGCGGGCTGCTCCTGGTCGACACCCTGAGCAGCGACTGGGCGGTCACCCGCCCCCCGGGCCGCCCCGGACGCGTCGTCTGGGCGGAACTGGTCACGACGCCGCACGGCACGGACCCCGGCCCCCGGCTTCGCCCGCAGGGGCACCCGCCCTCCGGCAGCGCCTGAACCCGTGCGGAGCGGGCGCGCTCACATGTGCCGGCGACCGGACGGGTACGCCTCGCGGTGAGCGAGCAGAGCGGCCCGGCGCAGCACACGCGGCGGAGCCGCTTGCCTTGGCCTGCGCCGCGGTACCCGTTCAGTCCTCGACCGTGTCGTCCTGCACCTGAATCACGTCGTGGATGTCCCTTACCGCTGCGAGGAGTTGGGGGGCGACGGCTTTGTCCAGCGTGCCCGTCACGGTCACCACGCCGTTCGCCACCGTGATCCGGAGGGCACGCGGATCCGCGAGGTGCCGGCCGATCAGCGAGTCGACCTCGGCCCGGATCTCGGCGTCGTCACGGATCAGGGCCCGCAGCAGGTCGCGCCTGCTCACCACGCCGACGAGTCGGCCGCGATGGTCGGTCACGGGCAGTCGCCTGAGCCGCGCGTGCGCGGCGGCCCAGGCGGCGTCCGACACACGCTCCGCCGGGTGGACGGTGACCGGCGGGAAGGTCATCAGCGTGGCCGCCGTATCACCGTGGCTCTTGTCGTACAGGCGGTGCTGCCACAGCCTGCCGACAGGGCCGTGCCGGTGCGGTTCCGTCATGACGGCGGCTTTGGCCAGCAGATCCGACTCGGAGACTACGCCGATCACGTGATCGCCGGCGTCCACCACCGGTACGGCGCTCAGCTGCTCGCGGGCAAGTGTGCGGGCCACTTCCACGAAAGGCATGTCACCTGGCACGGAGACGGCCGGTACCCGCATGACGTCCCGTACTCGGAGGATCGTTTGTTCCTCGCCCGAGGGGCGCGCGGACGGCGGTCCGGACTCCGCCGTCGTGGGAGCGGGCTCCTCGGTGCCCCTGGCTGACGCGGCGGCTGACACCGCGGTCAGATAGCGGCCCAGTGCCTCTTGGCGTGGTTCCTCGCGGGGTGTCCAGTGACGGCCCGGCGTGGCACTGCGGGCCTCCCTCTCAGCGGAGCTGTGCTCGAAGCCGCTCACGGCTGCCTCCGGGGGACTGCGTTCACCTCTGCCGTCAGTGTCGCATCGATCCCGGGCAGAGTCCTGCGGGCCGGAGGACAGCGCTTCGGGGGAGGGACGGCCCTACGTGACACGACATATCCCCGCATTACGGGAAGACTGGGAAGCTGGATCGACAGGAACCGTCTGGAGGGAAGGCCGTGACTGGTTTCCGGGACTTTCTGACACGGTTCCGGCCGGCCGCCTCGCCCGGCCGGGCCGCACCGACGGGTGTCCCCGCCGACCGTGCAGCGGAGCTGAGCGCGGAACTCGCGCCGCCGCTCGCCCTCTTCGAACGGACGCAGGCGGAGGCGCGGAGCGTACGTGAGCAGGCCGCCGAAGCCTCCGCGTCACGCCGTCATGAAGCCGAGCGGCAGGCGGAGGCACTGGTGGCCGCAGCTCGCCACGAGGCCCGCGGGGTGCGGACACGGACCGCCGAACAGGTGCTGCGCGCAGCCGAGAGCAGAGCGGTGTCGCTGCTCGCCGAAGCGGATCGTGAGGCTGCCGCTCTCCACGGCCGGGCCAGGGACCGGATGCCCGTGCTCGCAGGCCGTGCTGTGGCACTGGTGCTGGAGGACCTCGGGGCGCAGGGGCACCGGCCACCCGATCGGGAGGATCACGAGGAGGGAGGGCCGTGACCGACGCCGGACGGGTGGCCGGCGTGACCCGGGCCCGGGCTCTGCGGGCCAGGTGCCTCGGTGCCCGGGGAGTCCAGGAGGTGGCCGGGTGCCGCACGCTCGACGACGCCTTGCGCTATCTGGCGGCCACTCCCTACAGGAGCCGCCTCACCACGGCCGGCGCCTCTCTCGCCGAAGCCCAGCGGGCGATCACGACGAGCCTGCTGTGGCATCTGAGGATCCTCGCCGGCTGGCAGCCGGCCGCCGGCACGGAGGCGGTCCGCGCGCTGGCCGCCGGATTCGAGATCTCCAACGCGGAACGCCACCTGAGCGCCCTCGTGACCGGCGCGTCACCATCCGGCCCGGACCGTCTCCGTGCCTCCCCCTACCGCCTGGGCGCGCTGGCGATCGCCTGGAATCGGCTCTCCTCCACCCGTACACCGGCCGAGCTGCGCGGCGCGCTGACGGCCTCGGCCTGGGGCGACCCCGGCGGTGACTCCCCTGCCGCGGTCGCCACCGGCATGCGGGTCTCCGCCGCCGTACGGCTCTCCGGCGCCGTGCCCGACGCGGCGCGCTGGGCGGCGGCCCGGCTCGCCCTGCTGCTGGGCAGGGAGGTGTTCGTCGTGGGCCACCGCCTCCCGGACGTCTCCGTTCACCGGGCCGCGCGCCTGCTCGGGCCCCGTGCGACGGAGGCGAGCTCGTACGCCGACTTCCGGCAGGCGCTGCCGGACACCGCGGGATGGCTGCTCAAGGACGTCGACGACGCTGCGGATCTGTGGCGCGCCGAGGCGCGGTGGTGGGACGCCGTCGAACGGGACGCGCGGGACCTGCTGCGCCGTTCCCGGTTCGGTCCCGGGCCGGTCGTGGGAGCCGTGGCCCTGTTGTCGGCCGACACGTGGCGCACGCGTGGCGCGCTGGAGCTGGCCGTTCGCGGCGGCCGGGGGGACCGGCCGGCGGAGGTGCTCGATGCTCCGGGCTGAGTCGGTGGTTCCGGTCCGGATGCGCCGGGTGGCCGTTGTGGCGCCGGAGCCGGCGCTGCGGGAGACCTTGGTGCGGATCGCCGAGGCGGGGCTCGTCGAGATCGACCTGGCCGGCAACGGCGGGCCGGACGTCCGCGGACCGGCCGCGGCGCGGCTGCAGCGTTTGCGTGCCCGGCCCGGCCGGGCCGTCCTCAGCGCGGCGCCGCCGGACCTGGACGCGCTCGAGCACGAGGGCCGCGCGGACCTGCTGGAGGGAGAGGCGCAGTTGGAGGAGCGGCTCGGCAGCGCGGTGCGGCACGGTGCGGTCGCGGCTCTGGCCGGGTGGTGCCCGGAGGCGGAGGTGGGAGCGACGGCCGCGCGCGTCGCGGGGGCAGGGGGTGCGCTGGTGCCGCTTCGGACCCCGCGCGGCGTGGATCCGCCCACGTTGCTGGCCGGCGCGGCGGAACGCCCCCCGAATCACCGGCAGCGGCGGGCCGTGCGTCGCTCCTTCACACCGCTGGTCACCACGTACGGAACGGTTCCCTACGCCGACCTCGACCCCACCCTGCCCGCCGGCATCGTGTACGTGGTGATGTTCGGCCTGATGTTCGGCGACGCGGGGCACGGGCTGCTGCTGCTCGCCCTCGCGCTGGTGCTGCGGGCCGGACGGCCGCGCCGGGCGGCGGCGCTGCGCCCGCTGTGGCCGTTCGTCGCCGCGGCCGGGCTGGCCGCCACCCTGGCCGGGGTGGCGTACGGCGAGTTCTTCGGCCCGACCGGTGTACTGCCCGTGCTGTGGCTGGCGCCGATGGAGGAGCCCACGCGGCTGCTGGCCGCCGCCGTGGGGCTCGGCGCCGTACTGCTCGCCGTCGCGTACGGCGCGGGGATCGTCAACCGCCGGCGGGAGGGCGGACCTTCGGCCGCTCTGTACGCGACGTCCGGCGTCGCCGGGGCAGCGGTCTACCTCGGTCTCGCCGCCCTCGCCGGATGTGTGTGGCTGGGGCAGGCCGCGTACGGGATCGTGGGCGCTTCGGTCGCCGCCGTCGGGCTGGGCCTCGCGGGCGTGGGCGTGTACGCGGGTACGGCGGGCGGGGCGGGTGGCGTCGTGCAGACCGGCGTGCAGTTGTTCGACGTGGTGGTGCGGATCGGTTCCAACGTCGTGTCGTTCGCACGGCTGGCGGCCTTCGGTCTCACTCACGCGGCCCTGGGGGCCGTCGTCTGGGACGGTACGACGTCACTGGCGGACCGGGGTGCGGCGGGCGTCGCCGCGGCGGTGCTCATCTTCCTGTTCGGCAACGCGCTGGCCTTCGCCCTGGAGGCGCTGGTGGCGGGGGTCCAGGCATTGCGTCTGGAGTTCTACGAGCTGTTCTCCCGGCTCTTCGAGAGTGAGGGCCGCCCCTTCAGACCCTGGCATCTGCCCGTACTGCGCCTCACGGCCCCGGCCGTCGGGGCAGAGGCGTCCGCGGCGCGGGCGGGCGCCGAACGCGGTCCGGCGAGGGAGGAGGAAGTGTGATCACCTGGTTTCTGGCCCTGCCCGTCCTCGTGGCGGGATTCGTCGCCGTACGCCTGGTGCTGCGGCGGTCCGGCCGCACGGCCCTGTGGTGGATGGTCGGCGCCGACGCCGTGCTGCTCGTGGCCGCCACCGTGGTGCTGACCCTGGCGGCCGGTGGAGGGTCCGCGCAGGCCGCGACCTCGGCCGCGCAGAACACCGGCTCGGGCTCCGCGGCGCTGATCGGTGCCGCGATCGCGGTGGCCGCGTCGACGATCGGGGCGGGCATCGCCGTGGCCTACACGGGTGCGGCGGCGCTGGCGGCGCTGAGCGAACGGCCCGAACTCTTCGGCCGCGCCATGGTCATCGTGGGTCTCGCCGAGGGCATCGCCATTTACGGGCTGGTCGTCGCGGTCATCCTCATCGGGAAGGCCTGACCGTGGGCCGCGTCGCCGCCATCGGTGAGCAGACCCGGGTTGGCGGCCTGGCCCTGGCCGGAGCGGTCGTCCTCGTCGCCGACAGCCCCGAGGCGGCACGCCGGGCCTGGCGGGACCTGCCGGAGGACACCGACCTGGTGATCCTCACCCCGGCTGCCGCCGAGGCGCTTCGGTCCGGCCCCGCGGCTCCCCCGGGCCACTCCCCGCTGATCACCGTGATGCCGCCATGAGCCCGGTGCCCGACCGGACGGCGGACGCACTCCACCCGGTGCGGGCGGAGCTGCTGCGGGCCGCCCACGCCGACGCCGAAGCGCTGCTGGCCCGCACCGAGCAGGAGACGGCCGCCCTGCTGGACCGGGCCCGCGCCGAGGCGCGGGCCGTCCTGGACAAGGCCCACCGCCAGGGCGAGGCCGACGGCGCGGACGCCGCCCGCGATCTCCTCGTCCGGGCCCGGCGGAAGGCCAGGTCCCGCACGCTGGCCGCGCGCCGGGAGTCGTACGCCGAACTGCGCCGGGAGGTCACCGCACGGGTCCGTGCCCTGCGCCGGACCGACGGCTACGCCGACCTGCTGGAGCGGCTCGATGACCGCGCCCGTGCACTGCTCGGCCCCGACGCCGAGGTGACCGAACATCCCGAGGGAGGCGTGGTGGCACGGGCGCCGGGGAAAGTGGCCGACCTGTCGTTGCCCGCGCTGGCCGGGCGCGCGCTGGACCGGCTCGGAGGGGAGGTGCGGACTCTGTGGGAGACCTGACGGACGACCTCGGGAGGGCCCGGCTGCCGGCCTCCCGGATCCTGCGCGTCACCGGGCCACTGGTCGAAACGGAGTACACGGGCGGTGTCGCCATGTACGACCTGGTGTCGGTCGGCCCAGCCAAATTGCCCGGCGAGGTCGTGGCGATCAGGGGGGACGTGGTCACGATCCAGGCGTACGAGTACACGGGCGGGCTGGCTCCCGGGCATCCCGCGCTGCCGCGGGGCCGTCCGCTGTCGGTGCGCCTCGGCGCGGGACTGCTCGGCGGCGTCTTCGACGGTCTGCTGCGCCCTCTTTCCGCCGCCGGCGACTGGCTGCTGCCCGGCACGCACGGCCAGGCGGCCGGGGAGAGCACTTCGGTCTTCTCCCCGTTGGTGGCGGAGGGCGAGCACGTGGTCGAGGGGCAGGCGCTCGGCGCGCTCGGCGACACGGGTCCGGCGCGGCTGAAGGTCCTCGTGCCGCCCGGCTGTAGGGGCACGGTCGAGGAGGTCGCCGGTGCCGGCGAGTACTCCGAGGACTCCGTGGTGGCCGTGGTCGGCGGCACCCGGGTGACAGCCGGCGCCCTGTGGCCGGTGCGCCGGCCGCGCCCCGTGCGCGAACGCGTCGGCAGCCGCGAGGCGCTGCACACCGGGCAGCGGGCGATCGACCTGCTGTTCCCCGTGGCCCGGGGCGGCACGGTGGCGGTGCCGGGCGGCTTCGGCACCGGCAAGACGATGCTGCTGCAGCAGATCGCCAAGTGGTGCGACGCGGACGTCATCGTCTACGTCGGCTGCGGGGAGCGGGGCAACGAGATGGCCGACGTCATCAGTGAACTGTCGGAGCTCCGGGACCCGCGCACGGGCGGGCGTCTCGCGGACCGCACCGTGGTGATCGCCAACACCTCCAACATGCCGATGATGGCCCGGGAGGCGAGCGTGCACACGGGCATGACGGTCGCCGAGTACTTCCGGGACATGGGGCTGGACGTGGTCGTCATCGCCGATTCGACCTCCCGGTGGGCCGAGGCGCTCCGCGAGTTCGCCTCCCGTACCGGCGCGCTGCCCGCCGAGGAGGGGTACCCGGCCGGACTGGCGTCCGCCATCGCCGCCTTCTACGAGCGGGCCGCCGCCGTGACCACCCTCGGCGGGGACCCCGGATCGGTGACGGTGATCGGCGCCGTCTCCCCGCCCGGTGGGGACATGACGGAACCGGTGACCGCTCACACGGAACGCTTCGTGCGCTGCCTGTGGAGCCTTGACCGCGACCTCGCCTACGCCCGCCACTACCCGGCGGTCTCCTGGGCGGGGTCCTTCTCCCGGGACGTGCCGGTGCTGACCGCCGGGCACCGGGCGGCCGGTGATCCGGCGTGGGCGGGGCGCCGCGACCGGGTCGGGTCGGTGCTGGCGGAGGCCGACCGGTTGTCCGATCTCGTCGACCTGATCGGCATCGCCGCCCTGCCCGCGCGGGAACGCGTCAGCGTGCTGGCGGGGAGGCTGGTCCGCGAAGGAGTGCTTCAGCAGAGTGCCCTGTCCGAGCGGGACGCTTACTGCGGCCACGAGAAGACGGCCGCCCTGGCCGACGCCGTTCTCGCGATCACCGACCGCTGCCGCGAACTCGTGGACGCGGGCGTCCCGGCGTCCACCGTCGAGGAGATCGACTTCGGTCCGCTGCTGCGCGCCCGTGAGGACACCGGCCCGCACGACGCCGCCGGGGTGGCGGCGCGACTCGAGGCGGTACTCGCGCGGCTGGGGGACGTACGACCATGAACTCGTCGGGCGGAATCGAGTACACGACGGTGCGCGAGCTGCGCGGGCCGCTCGCGGTCGTCGGGGGTTTGTCGGGAATCGGCTGGGACGAGGACGTACGCATCACCCTGGCCTCGGGCGAGGTGCGTCACGGCGTGGTCCTGGACGCCGACCGCGGCCTGGCCGTCGTCCAGGTGCTGGAGGGTACGTCGGGGATGGATCCGTCGGGTGTGCGGGCGGCCTTCTCCGGCGGCCCGCTGCGCGTTCCCGTCGGCACGGACTGGCTGGGCCGGGTCTGCAACGGCCGGGGCGATCCCCTCGACGGCGGCCCACCGGTGTTCGGCTCCCACCACGCCGAGGTCGGCGGAGCTCCCGTCAACCCGGTGCGGCGTGAGCCGCCGTCCGAGCCGGTGCTCACCGGGGTCGGCGCCGTCGACACCCTCACGACGCTGGCACGCGGGCAGAAACTGCCGGTGTTCTCCACGGCCGGACTGCCCCATCTGGAACTGGCCGCGCAGATCGCCGCCCAGTCCACCACCTCCGGCGCGGCGTTCAGCGTCGTCTTCGCCGGCATGGGCCTCACCCACGCGGACGCCGCCTTCGTGCGTGACGCCCTGGAGGAACGGTCCGCCGCCGGGGAACTGGTCCTGCTGCTGAACACCGCCGACGACCCGGTGATCGAACGGATCCTCACGCCGCGCATCGCGCTCACCGTCGCCGAGCACCTCGCCTTCACCGGGGGACGGCACGTCCTGGTCGTGATGAGCGACATGACGATGTACGCCGAGGCCCTGCGGGAGGTCTCCGCCGCCCGCGGTGAGATCCCCGCCCGTCGCGCCTACCCCGGCTACCTCTACAGCGACCTGGCCTCCCTGTACGAACGCTGCGGACGCATCCGGGGACGGCCGGGCTCGGTGACCGTGCTGCCGGTGCTCACCATGCCGGCGGGCGACATCACGCACCCGGTGCCGGACCTGACGGGGTACATCACCGAGGGCCAGATCGTGCTCTCGCCCGAGACGCACGCGCGGGGCGTGTATCCGCCGCTGGACGCGCTGTCCTCCCTGTCCCGGCTGATGCGCAAGGGCGCAGGACCCGGCCGGACCCGCGAGGACCACCTCGACGTCGCGGCCCAGTTGCTGGCCGCAGTCGCCCGGGCCAGGCAGGTCCGCGACCTCGCGGACCTCGTCGGCCGGGCGGCTCTGAGCCCGACGGACCGCCGGTACCTGGACTTCGAGGAGACGTTCCTGCGGGACTTCGTCGACCAGCGCAGCGACGCACCACGCGACCTCGACACCGCACTGGAACGCGCCTGGCGGGCCCTGCTCGTCCTGCCCCGCGGTCAGCTCTCCATGCTTCCGGCACGGCTGCTGGACGCCCATGGTGCGAAAGACCTCGCCGATCCTGACGGTGAGGTGCCGCGATGACGACCGCCCGGCGTACCCCGCCCGGCCGTGCGGGACGGCTTCGTCTGCGACACAGCCTCGATGTCGCCGAACGCGGAGCCGACCTGCTGGAGCAGAAGCTGCGCATTCTCCGCACCGAGCACGAGCGGCTGCTGCGCGTGGCGGAGGCGGCCGGCCGGACCTGGCGGAATCTGCTGTCCGGGGCCGAGACATGGTTGCTCCGGGGGCTGCTGCTGGGAGGGGAGCAGGCCCTCGACTCGGCTGCCGCGGGCACCGCCCTCGCCGAGGTGTCGGTCGGCTGGAGCGTCTTCATGGGTGTGCGCCGCCCCGTGTCGGCCTCCGTGTCCGTACCGCCCCGCCCGGCGACTGCCGCCGCGCCCTCCAACACGGCCCTGGTACACGCCCAGGCGGCCTACGCCGGAGCCGTGCGCGCCGCAGCCGAGTACGCGGCCGCTCGCGCCGCCGCCGAGCTGGTGGGCTCGGAGGTCGTCAGCACCCGGCACCGGGTCCGTGCCCTGCGGCGCCACTGGATTCCCCGTCTGCGGGAGGAACTCCACCGGGCGGGCCTGGCCCTGGAACAGTCCGAGCAGGAGGACGGCGTCCGCCGGCGCTGGGCCGCCGGCGCCGACGGCCGGTGACCGCTCGCGTCCGGCGCCGTGGGAAGCCCGGATCGGCGCGGCCGAGTCCCATGGCACCCGCCTCCGTCTCGTACGAAGCTGGAACGGTGGTGACCGGGTAAGCCTCTCGGAACAGAGGGATCAGAGATGGCTGCAGCGATGCCCCTGGTGGTGGGGGTCGACGGATCGGAACCGAGCCTGGACGACGCGGTGGACTGGGCCGCCCGGGATGCGGCCCTGCACACCAGGCCGCTTCACCTGGTGCACGCGGCGGGCCCGGGTGCGGACCCGTCCGGTCCGGTCACCGCGGCCTCCGAACGGGCCGCGAACGTCTCCCCCGGCCTGCGGCTGTCGAGCGAAGTGCCGCGCGAGGACGCGGTGTCGGCCCTGATCGGCAAGGGACGTCAGGCCTTCGCGCTGGTGGTCGGGGCCACAGGGCGCGGGGAGCTCACCGGACTGCTCCTGGGCTCCGTCGGCCTCGCCGTGGCGGCGCGGGCGGACTGCCCGGTCGTCGTCGTCCGTGGCTCGCAGGAGCACCGGTCCGGCCGGTTCAGGAGGATCGTGGTGGGAGTGGAGGACGGGACGGAAAGCGACAGGGCCGTGGAGTACGCCTTCCGTGAGGCTCACGTGAGGCGATGCGAGCTCGTGGCCGTCCATGCCTGGAACGCACCGCTCGGTGCGCTTCCCGAGCCTCCGCCCGGGTCGTGGTACGCGCTCGAAGCCCACCGCCGCCCGCCCGCGCAGGTGCTCGACGACGCCTTGCGCGGCCCTGCGAAGCGGTACCCGGACGTCGTGGTGTCGCCACGGACGGTCGAGGGGCCCGCGCGAAGCGCGTTGCTGGGCGCGGCGGCGGAAGCGGATCTGCTGGTCGTCGGCGCCGGTGCACGGCAGGGCCGTCCCGGCCTGCAACTCGGCGTGATCAACCACGTGCTGCTCCACCACGCACAGTGTCCTGTCATGGTCGTACCGCGGAAGTGAACAGCGCGCGGCCGGGGAGCCGAGCCGAGGGCCGGCACCGAAGCCCAGAGGGCCAGGCCGACGCGCCGTCTCCGGACTCCGCGTACAAAATGGTGGAGTACGGAGGGCGACCGGTCATGAAACTCTCGTCGGCCAGAGTGCCGGCGCCCGGGCGGAAGCAGGTGTTCCGTCGGCCCGGTGCCGCCTGCGCGACCGGTCTCGCCGGCGAGCGGCGAGTGCGGGGACAGGCTCGCCGCCGACCTGGCTGCGAAGAGCACCCCGGCGATCCCGGCCTAGCCGCCCTCGTCCGGCCGGCGTGGTGCCGACCTGCCGCCCGGCCGGGGCACGGCACCGCCGTCAGCTCCGGAGTGCACCCAGCGGGCCGCAGCCCGCACGGTCCGGTACTCGCAGAGACCAGGAGGTGAACGGTGCCGGAAACCCCGCACATCGTGAGCGATGTGATGACCCGGACGGTCGTGGCCGTCGGACGCGACGCGCCCTTCAAGGAGATCGTCCGAACCATGGAACAGTGGCGGGTCAGTGCCATGCCGGTGCTCGAGGGCGAGGGACGCGTCGTCGGAGTCGTCTCCGAGGCCGACCTCCTCCCCAAAGAGGAGTTCCGCGACAGTGATCCGACCCCGGTCGAGGAGCGTCGGCGCCCGTCCGACGTCGTCAGGGCCGGTGCGGTGACGGCCGGGGATCTCATGAGCAGACCCGCCGTGACGGTCCACTCCGACGCCACCCTGGCTCAGGCCGCGAGGATCCTGGCTGTCCGCCACGTCAAACGGCTGCCCGTGGTCGATGAGTCGGCCATGCTCCAGGGGATCGTCAGCCGCGCCGACCTCCTCAAGGTCTTCCTGCGGCCGGACGAGGACATCGAGGAGGAGGTACGCCGTACGGTGGTGTCCTACCTCTTTCCGGCCTTCAGTCATGCCATCCACGTGAACGTGCACGAGGGAGTCGTCACCCTCCGCGGAAACATCCGCGACACCTCACTCGTCCCGGTTGCCGTCCGGCTCATCCGCGCCGTGGAGGGTGTCGTGGGCGTCGAACCGCAGCTCACCGGGGAGTCCACCCCGACCACCGGGTCAAGTGATACGTCGTAACCTGGTGCTGCCGGTGAGTTTCGAGGTCAACCGGACCATCCGGAGACGACTCGGCGTGGCAGTCGCCCTCGGCCCGCTCGATGCCCGCCGGTGCGCCCGCCGACGGCGGCCCGCCAGAACAGTTCGGCGAGCAACACGGTGGAGGCCGTACCCAGGCACACGGCCCACTGCGCCGCGTCCAACGGCACGGTCCCGAAGACGTTCTGCGCCTGCGGCAGATGGACGGCGGCCACCTGGACCGCCAGCACACCCGTCAGGCACAGCCACAGTGTGCGGTTGCGCAGCTGGTAGCGGCTCAGCAGCGGCCCGTCGTCCGCGCGGGCGTTCAGGGCGTTGAAGAGCTGGAAGAGCACGAACGTGGTGAAGGCCATGGTCGCGGCGGTCCGCGCGTCGGCGTGCGAACGGGCCACGGCGAGGAGAACCACGGTACCGAGGGCCATGACCGCACCGGCCCGGCCGACGGCGAACAGCCGCCTCGCGTCGAGGATGCGTTCGCCGGGGTCGCGCGGCGGTTGGCGCATGACGTCGTCGCGGGCGGGGTCCACGGCCAGGGCCATGGCCGGCGGTCCGTCCATGATGATGTTGACCCAGAGCAGTTGTGCGGCGGTGAGCGGTGCGGGCAGGCCGGCGAGGGCCGAGCCCAGCAGCGTCAGGATGGCGCCGATGTTGGTGGCCAGCTGGAAGCGGACGAACTTGACGATGTTCCCGTAGATGGCCCGCCCTTCACGGACGGCCCGGACGATGGTGGAGAAGTCGTCGTCGGTCAGGACCATGTCGGCGGCTTCCTTGGCCACGTCCGTGCCGGTGACGCCCATCGCGACGCCGATGTGGGCGGCCCGCAGCGCGGCCGCGTCGTTGACGCCGTCCCCGGTCATCGCGACGACGTGCCCCCTGCTCGAGAGAGCCCGCACGATCGCGACCTTGTGCTCGGGTGCCACACGCGCGAAGACACCGATGCCGTCGACCCGCTCAGCGAGCTCCTCCTCCGGCATCCCGTCCAGTTCGGCGCCGGTGACGACGTCCCCCTGGATGCCGAGTTCGCGCGCGACGGCCGCCGCCGTCCCCGCGTGGTCGCCCGTGATCATCTTCACGCTCACGCCCGCCGTGCGGCAGAGCGCCATCGCCTCGCCCGCCTGTGGGCGGGGCGGGTCCGCGAGCCCGGCGATCGACAGGAGGGTCAGACCGGACAACGCGTTCGCGGACGGGGGCCCGTCCACCAGCGCTTCGGCGGCACCCAGCACCCGTAGTCCGGCCTCGCTCAGCCGCTCGGTCACGGCGAGGACCTCGGCCCGGCGCCGCTCGTCGTCCAGGGGCCGTTCGCCGTCCTCGGTCAGGACGGCGCGGCAGAGATCCAGCAGGACGTCCACGGCGCCCTTGACGAGTACGCGGGTGCGGCCGTCCGGTTCGGCGTGGAAGGTGGCCATGTACTTGGTGGCCGCGTCGAAGGGCAGCTCACCGGTGCGGGGCAGTTCGGTGCGCAGCCGGTCCGCGTCCAGCCCGCCCTTGGCGGCGAGGACGACGAGCGCGGCCTCGGTGGGGTCGCCGACGAAGCCGTCTCCCCCGGCCTCGTCACCGCCGCCGGTCAGGTGCGCGTCGTTGCAGACCGCGAAGGGAAGCAGCGCCCGCCGCAGGTCGCTGTCGCCACCGCCGGTCACCCCGGTGCGCAGAGTGCCGCCGGTGGCGTAGCCCTCACCCGTGACGTCGTACAGCCGTCCGCCTGCCCACACCGCCCGAGCAGTCATCTGGTTCAGGGTCAGGGTGCCGGTCTTGTCGCTGCACACGACAGTGGCCGAGCCCAGCGCCTCCACCGCCGCGAGGCGTTTGACGACGGCGCCGCGCCGGGCCATACGGTGAACGCCGAGCGCGAGGGTGAGGGCGAGTACGGCGGGCAGCCCTTCGGGGATCGCGGCGACCGCCAGGGCCACTGCCCGCAGCGCGAGATCGGACAGCCCCTCGCCGCGGAGCAGCCCGGTGAGCGCGTACGCCACGACCGCGATCCCGCTGAGCAGCGCGAGCCGGCGGCCCAGGCTGTCCAGCTGGACCTGCAGGGGGCTCGGCGGCTCGGCGCCGGTGCGCAACGCGTGGGCGATGGCACCGAGCTCGGTCCGCATGCCGGTGGCGGTGACGATCACCTCGGCGCGGCCCCGCGTGAGGGCGGTGTTCATGAAGAGCATGCTGGTGCGCTCGGCCAGCGGGACCCTCTCCGGGTGGTCGTTCCCGACCGGGGCCGTGCCCTTGGCAACCGGCTGCGACTCACCGGTCAGCGCCGCCTCGGCGGCCTCCACCGACTCCGCGACCATCAGCCGCCCGTCGGCCGGTACCCGGTCACCGGCCTCCAGCAGCACGACATCCCCCGGCACCAGCAGGTCCGCCCCGACCACGTGCTCGACGCCGTCGCGGCGGACCCGCGCGGTCGGTACGAGCATCCGCCGAAGCGACTCCAGGCTGCGCTCGGCGCGACGCTCCTGGAGGTAGCCGAGCACGGCGTTGATCTGCAGGACGACGGTGATCACCAAGGCGTCCTCGACCTCACCGACGGCTGCCGCCACCACGGCCGCGAGCAGCAGAACACCGATGAGCCAGTTGCGGAACTGGTCCAGGAACCTCAGCCACTCCGGCCGCCGGGCCGCTTCCGCCATGCGGTTGGGCCCGTGGACGGCGGCCCGCGCGGCGGCCTCGCCCGCGGTCAGCCCGTTGCCCGGGTCGACGCGGAGAAGTCGCACGACGTCTTCCGCCGGCAGTCCACAGGCCTCCGCGCCCATCGGGGGCGGCTGGGCGCCCACCTCCGGCCGTGCCCCTGCGGTCGTAGCCGGCTTCGTCATGGTCACGCCTCTCCCGTAGGGACGAGGGCAAGCGGCAGGGCAAAGGCCCTGCGGCCGCCTCTCGGGGCTGCCTGCTCCGCTGACCAGACTCGAGTACCCCGCCGCTCAGGCCCATGGGCCGGAGGGGAACGCCCGGAGTGCCATCCGGCCCTGCCCCACCCCGGGGGACGACGTCAACCTGTGACCCGGCCCGCTGCTGCTCCTGTCCGCCGAAGGCCAGGTCCTGCTGCGCTGGACTCGGCTCGCGCGTCCACTGCGGTCATCGGGTGATCGTTCGGTACGAGCCGTCCGGGACGGATGGCGGCACGACGGGGGCCGTTCCGGGAACGCGGGGCGGGGCCTGCAGCTGGGCGGCTCCGGCTTTGGGGCCGGTGGGACTGCCCAAGCGGACCTCGCCGCGTGCGATGGCTTCAGCTGCGCTGATCTTCGGGGCCGGAGGCAACGAGGTGCTCCCGGCCAGGCCGACCCGGGGCACCCAGTGGTTGCCGGAGACGACCCAGTTTCCGCGCCAGGCGACGCCGTCCCAGCCGTACGCAGCCGTATTCGTTGCGTACCAGACATCTCCGCCGCAGAGCCGGTTGAAGTTCCCCTCCAGCCCCACCCCGGCGGCGGGCGCGAGGTTGCGGGCCGGCCCGTAGCCGGCGCACTTCCACCACACTCCGGTGGACATGTTGAAAGCAAGGAGATGCCGCTCCACCGAGAGCCAGCCGGTGTACTGATCCGCGATCTGGCAGTACCCGTTGCTCAGGCGGTTGTAGCCGAATGTCCAGCTCTTGGAGAAACCGCCGCCGTTGGAGCCCGCGCTGGTCTCGGACAAGCCCGAGACGCACCTGACGTTGTCCGTGTAGGTGATCTGCGAGTTGGTGACCGCGGACGCCTGGCCGGTGAAGCCAACCGTCAGGCCGAACGCGGCCGCCAGACAGCCCATGGCGCGGACGATGGTCGATCGTCTCATCTCTACTCCTTCATGCGGGCCCCGTATCGAGGGCGGAAGACGCCCGTACGCGGCGCGGAGGTGACTTGCCGGGCAATCACTGTGCCGCCTGCGGCGCTCATATGTCGTTGGCGCAGAGTGCAAACATGCTTGGCAACAGGCGCTTCACTTCAGGGAGCGAGCCCCGCACGAAGGATCACGGCTACCGCTGGTCCCAGGTCCGTGAGCACGATCGGGCATACCTCTCGCCGAGCGTCACAGACTTGGCCTGTGCACCGCTGTCCTGGAGGGGCGTGCAAGCGAGACCATCCTTGCGTGTCTGGATCACGCACGGAGATGACTGCGGCATCACAACTTTCCTGTTCGCCGGCCGGGTTGGTGTCCGTATCCACCGATGGCGTGCCTGCCGGAGACCGGTTCGAGTGGTGGGGACGGCTGATGCGGGACGAGGTCATGGCGGTGTCGATGACGAGTGAGCGTCCCGCACGCTTTCACGCGGGAGTTGACAGCATCGAGGGCGGTCCGTCCACCAAGGTCTCGGCGTTGTACCTCTCAGCGTCGTCAGCTGTGCGGACGCACGCGCACATACGGCGGCACGATCCGGAGGACTACTACCTGTTCGCGGTCCGCGGAGGCCAGATCGGCCTGGAACAGGACCGCAGGACCTCCTGGCTGCGCGTCGGCGACCTGGGCCTGTACTCCACGTCCTGGCCGTTGGAAGCCGAATTCCGCGGCGGCCGGGGGGCTCGCGTCGAGATGATCCGCCTGCCCAGGACGCTGCTTCCGCTGCCCTTCGACACGGTAGACCGACTGCTTGCCGAGCGTCTCTCCTCTCGCACAGCGTCGGGGGCGCTGCTTGACCGTTATCTGTCCGGGATGCTGCAGCACGCGCAGGAGTGCGGCCCGGCCGAGCTGCCCAGGCTGGGATCCGTTGCGGCCGACCTTGCGGTGACGTTCCTCGCCGGCCTGCTGGACATTGCCCGCACCGTCCCGTCGGAAAATCGCAAGCAGGCGTTGCTCGCCCGTATCGACGCCTTCATCGAGCGCAACCTCAGCAGCGCAGACCTGCGGCCGGCCGACATCGCCGAACATCACCACATCTCTGTGCGAATGCTGCACGCGCTGTTCCAGGAGCGACCGGAAACCGTCTCCGCGGCGATCCGTCGACGCAGGTTGGACCACTGCCGGACCGACCTCACCGATCCGCGCCTGCGCCACCGGACGATCGGGGAGATCGCCCTCGGGTGGGGATTCCGCCATCCGGCCGACTTCAGCCGGGCTTTCCGCGCAGCCTTTGGCATGCCGCCAGGAGAGTTCCGGCATACGGCGCTCACGTCAGCCGGAGGCGCGTCGGCAGCGCTGAACGACAAGTAGGTGACTGAGGAACGTCTCGAACGCGCCGCTTCGGGGGTGGAGTCGACCCGACGGGCCGACGAACCGGATCACCGAAGTGCCAGCTTCACCGCGGGGACGGCCACGTCACCGGACGGGCGTGGCAGCGATCCTGACCCCCTTGGCTCAAGACCCACGTTTCCGCAGGTCAGCGCATCCGTCGGCGTGGCTTCAAGGGCGCGTTCGGCAGCTCGGGCGCGGGCAGTGAGGCGCCGTCGTATCCGTGGACCTCGCCGAAGCGGGTCCCCGTCGTCCAGTCCTCTCGGGCCTGGACGATGTCGTCGTGCGACCGGCCGATGAAGTTCCACCACATGACGATCTCCTCCTGGAAGGGCGGTCCGCCCAGCAGGAGGAGGCGGGCCGGCTCCTCCCCCGCGTTGGCCAGGGTGAGGGAGGCGTGGCCGGGGGGCGCGTAGCCGAGTTCGGCCGGCTTCAGGGCCGTGCCGGCGAGGAGGACGTCCCCGCTGTCGACGAGTACGCCGTGCTCGAAGCCGGGGTCCACGGCGAGGGTCACGGCGGCGCCCGGCTCCAGGACGATCTCCGCGCCGAGCAGCGGCGTGAAGGTGCGCACGGGCGAGGTGTCGCCGGCCAGCGTGCCCAGGAAGACCCGCGCTTCGCCGCCGTCGAGGGCGACCGGGGCGGGGACGTGGTGCTGGAAGTCCCTGGCCGTGTGGCGGTGTTCCTCGGGCAGGGCCACCCACAGCTGTGCGCCGTGCAGGACGCGGGTGGCGGGGGTGGAGACCTCGGAGTGGCTGATGCCGTACCCGCCGGTCATGAGGTTCAGTTCGCCGGGCCGGACGAAGGCGTGGCTGCCGAGGCTGTCGCGGTGCTCGATCTCGCCGCTGAACAGCCAGCTCACCGTCTGCAGCCCGGTGTGCGGGTGCGGGGGTACGTTCATTCCGCCGGACTCGGCGACGTCGTCGGGGCCGTAGTGGTCGGCGAAGCACCAGGCGCCGATGAGGGTGCGCGCCCGCTGGGGCAGGGTCCGCCGTACCCGCATGGCCCGGGGGCCGCCGAGGGGCACGTCCCTGGGGGTGAGGATCTCGATGCCGGGCGGCGGCGGTCCGTCCACGTCCGCTCCGCAGACCGACTCGGTCGGGTGGGTCTCCGTGTTGCTCATGCGCTTGATCCTTCCACCACCAAGAATGTTTCACTTTCAACTTATCGCGATGCCGGCCCCGTATCCACAAGGGTCGCGCGGCAACCGTGAGACGTCCGGCACCGGCCGTCTGCGAGAATGGCGGCCCCGTCTCGGAGCGCCGGGGATGTACGGTGCCCGTCGCAACCACTGGAGCACGCACGGTGTCGCCACAGCACGAAGCCCCCCGCTCCGCGGAGGGCCGCCGCACGGACCTCCAGGCCGACTGCGCCGACTGCTTCGGCCTGTGCTGTGCGGCCCTGCCGTTCGCCCGGTCCGCCGACTTCGCGGTCGACAAGGCCGCGGGACGGCCGTGCTCCCATCTCCGGACGGACTTCCGCTGCGGCATCCACGAGCGGCTGCGCGACGAGGGCTATCGCGGCTGCACCGTCTTCGACTGCTTCGGCGCCGGGCAGAAGGTGTCACAGGTCACCTTCGGCGGCACGGACTGGCGCCGGGCGCCGGAGTCGGCGCGCGCCATGTTCGCGGTGTTCCCCGTGATGCGGCAGCTGCACGAGCTGCTCCGGTACGTCGACGAGGCCCTCGGCCTGGCGGCGGCCCGGCCCGTCCACAAGGAGCTGCGGCGGGCGCTGGCCCGTATCGAGGGCCTGACCCTCGGCAGCCCCGAGTCGATCACCGCACTGGACGTGAACGCGTTGCGCGGCGAGGTCAACCCGCTGCTGCTGCGGGCCAGTGAGCTCGCCCGGGCCCGGGTCCCGGGGCGCCGGAAGAACCACCGCGGCGCCGATCTGGCCGGCGCCCGGCTGGCCGGCGCCGACCTCAGGGGGGCGAGCCTGCGCGGTGCCCTCCTCGTCGCCGCCGACCTCGGCGGGGCGGATCTGCGCGACGCCGACCTGATCGGCGCCGACCTGCGCGACACCGATCTGAGGGGTGCCGACCTCACCGGCGCCCTCTTCCTCACGCAGGCGCAGCTCAACGCGGCCCGCGGGGACGCGGCGACCACGCTCCCCGCTTCCCTGGGCCGGCCGCCTCACTGGTAGGCGTCCGCTCCGGCCCGCGTACGTGGCCGGGCGCCGGGGCCGGCGTCAGCCGCGCAGCCCGGTGAGGATCCTGTCCGGGGTCAGCGGGAGGTCGCGGAAGCGGACGCCGGTGGCGTGGTGGACGGCGTTGCCGATGGCGGCCGCGGTGCCCACGTTGCCGATCTCGCCGATGCCCTTGCCTCCCACGGGGTTGAGGTGGGCGTCGTCCTCGTCGATCCAGTGCGCCTCCACGGCGGGCACGTCGGCGTGCGCGGGCACGTGGTACGACGCCAGGTCGGACTCGGTGAAGTCGCCGAACGCGGCGTCCATCGTGCTGCCCTCGGTCAGCGCCATGCCGAGCCCCATGACCATGCCACCGACGAACTGCGACCGTGCGGTGCGGGCGTTGAGGATCCGTCCGGCGGCGAAGACGCCGAGCAGCCGGCGCACCCGGACCTCGCCGGTGACGGAGTCGACGGTGACCTCGGCGAAGTGCGCCCCGAAGGCGTGCCGGGCGTACGGGCTCTCGGCGTCCGCCCGGCCGGCCGTGTCGGCGTGGGCGCTGACGCCCTCGTCGGGCAGCGGGGCGGTGCGGCCGGCCAGCCTCCCGGCCAGCGCGGTGCAGGCGTCGTGCACGGCCCAGCCCCAGGAGGCGGTGCCGGAGGACCCTCCGGCCAGCGACGCGGACGGCAGGTCGCTGTCGCCGATCTCGGTCCGTACCCGGTCCAGGGCCACTCCGAGGGCGTCCGCCGCCACCTGGGTGAGCACGGTACGGGCGCCGGTGCCGATGTCGGTGGCGTTGACGCGTACGACGAACGTTCCGTCGGGCAGCGCCCGCGCCTCGGCGGTGGACGGCTGCACGAGAACCGGGTAGGTGGCCGCCGCGACGCCCGTGCCGACGAGGAGGTGTCCCTCCGCGCGGGAGCGGGGGCGGGGGTCCCGGTGCTCCCAGCCGAAGCGTCGCGCGCCCTCCTCCAGGCACTCGGTGAGATGCCTGCTGCTGAACGGCTTTCCGCTGTCCGGTTCCCGCTCGGGTTCGTTGAGCAGGCGCAGCCGCACCGGGTCCATGCCGAGGGCGGCGGCGAGTTCGTCCATCGCGGACTCCAGGGCGTACATGCCGGGTGACTCGCCGGGTGCGCGCATCCAGGACGGGCTCGGCACATCCAGGCGGACCACGCGGTGCAGCGTACGGCTGCTGGGCGTGGCGTACATGACGCGTGCGGGGACCGCCGCCTGTTCCACGAACTCCTTGATGCGGGAGCTGTGGGTGACGATCTCGTGGGTCAGGCCGGTCAGCCGGCCGTCGGTGCCCGCGCCGAGCCGCAGCCGGTGCAGGGTGGGGGCGCGGTGCCCGACGACGGCGGGCAGCTGACGGCGGGGCAGGGCCACGGTCACCGGCAGGCCGGTCGCGCGGGCGGCCATGGCGGCGAGCACGACGTCGGGGCGCGGGGTGCCCTTGGAGCCGAAGCCGCCTCCCACATGGGCGGTGTGGACGGTGACGCGGTCCTCGGGCAGCGCGAACAGCGCGGCGAGTGTGGCGCGCACCGCCGTGCCGCCCTGGCTGGAGGTGTGCACGACGAGGCGCTCCCCCTCCCAGCGGGCCGTGCTGGCGTGGGGTTCCATCGGGTGGTTGTGCAGCGGCGGCACCCGGTAGGAGACGTCGACCCGGACGGGGGCGGTGGCGAAGGCGCCGTCGGGGTCCCCGTACTCGCGGCGGGCGGGATGGCCGCCGTTGGCGGTCCCCGGCTCGTACGCCTCCGGGTGGTCCGCGCGGAGCGTCACGTCGTGGTCCTCCACGGCGTACTCGACCCGGACGGCCGAGGCGGCGGCGCGGGCCTCCTCCGGGGACCGGGCGACGACGAGTGCGACGAACCAGCCCCGGTGCGGCACCCGTTCGTCCCGCAGCACGGCCAGGGTGGGGTCGTCGGGCTCGGCGATCCGGGGGGCGTTCTCATGGGTGAGCACGGTCAGGACGCCGGGCAGGGCCCGGGCGGCGGAGGTGTCGACGGCCGTCACCCGGCCGCGGGCCACCGTCGCCGGGACGGGCCAGGCGTGGGCGCGGTCCGGCTGCGGGTGTTCCGCGGCGTACCGGGCGACGCCGGTGACCTTCTGGCGTCCTTCGCGGCGTACGGCCGGGGCACCCAGCGCGGTGCCGGTCATGGTTCCTCCTGTGGGGGTGCCGAAGGTTCGGGGCCGATGGTTCAGGTCCGGGCGGACCGGGCGAGCCGGGTCAGGACGTCCACGGCGAGATTGCGGGCCAGGGGCACCTTGTAGCCGTTCTCCCGCAGCGGCCGGGCCGCCTCGAGTTCCAGGTCGACGGCGTGGGCGAAGGTGTCGGCGGTGGCGGGGGCGCCCCGCAGCGCGGCCTCGGCGCGTTCGGCCCGCCACGGCTTGTGGGCGAGCGCGCCGAAGGCGAGCCCCACATGGGCGACGGTGCCGTCCTCGGACGTGGCCAGCACGGCGGCGACCGACGCCAGGGCGAACGCGTAGGAGGCGCGGTCGCGGGCCTTGCGGTAGGCGGAGGGCAGCGACGCGGTGGTGGCGGGGAGGACCACGCCGGTGATCAGCTCGCCGGGCCGGATCTCGGTGTCCCGTTCCGGATGGTCGCCGGGCAGCCGGTGGAACCGGTCCGCGGGGACGTCCCGGGCGCCCTCGTCGCCGAGCAGTTCCACGCGTGCGCCGAGGGCGGCCAGGGCGACGGCCATGTCCGAGGGGTGGGTGGCGACGCAGTGCTCGGAGTGGCCGAGCACCGCGTGGTCGCGGTCGGTGCCTTCCAGGGCGCCGCAGCCGCTGCCCGGCGCCCGCTTGTTGCAGGGCTTGGACAGGTCCTGGAAGTAGGGGCAGCGGGTGCGCTGGAGGAGGTTGCCGCCGGTGGTGGCGGAGTTGCGCAGCTGTCCGGAGGCGCCGGCCAGGAGCGCCTGGGACAGCGCGGGATAGCGGTCGCGGACCAGGGGGTGGGCCGCGAGGTCGCTGTTGCGGACGGTGGCGCCGACTCGCACGGAACCGTCGGGCAGTTCCTCCACCGCGTCGAGCGGCAGGCGGCCGACGTCGACGAGGACGTCGGGGCGTTCCACGCCCAGTTTCATCAGGTCGACGAGGTTGGTGCCGCCGCCGAGACAGCGGGCGCCCGGGTGCGCGGCGAGCGCCCCGGTCGCCTCCTCGACGGTGCGGGCCCGTACGTATCCGAAGGGCTTCACGGGGTCACGTCCTCCACGGCCTCGACGATGCGCGGATAGGCGCCGCAGCGGCACAGGTTGCCGCTGAGCCGTTCACGGATCTCGGCGGCGTCCAGCGGGAGCGGCCGTCCCGAGGGGGCGGCGGGGTCGGTGACGTGGGACGGGTGCCCGGCCGCGGCTTCGGCGAGGGCGCCGACGGCGGAGCAGATCTGCCCGGGGGTGCAGTAGCCGCACTGGAAGGCGTCCCGGTCGAGGAAGGCCTGCTGCAGCGGGTGCAGTCCGTCGGCTCCGTCGGTCAGGCCCTCGACCGTGGTGACCTCGGCGCCGTCCAGGGAGACCGCCAGCAGCAGGCAGCTGTTGACGCGGCGGCCGTCGACCAGGACCGTGCAGGCCCCGCACTGGCCGTGGTCGCAGCCCTTCTTGGCGCCCACGAGGTCGAGGTCCTCGCGCAGGACGTCCAGCAGGACCCTCCGGTGGTCGAGGACGAGGGTGTGCGGCTTGCCGTTGACCCTGAGGGTCGTTTCCGAGCGGTGCTCGTGGGGGGACTCGCTGCTCATGCGGTGGTGGCCTTCCGGGCGGGGCGGGCGGTCAGCCGGCGGCGTTGTCGACGCGCAGCCGCACCTGGTCCTCCAGGCGCCGGAGGCTGGTGTCGAGGGCGTCGCCGACGGTCTGCTCGCCCGGGTCGTGGCTGTCGTCGAAGAAGGAGAGGTGGACCGTGACCTCACTGGCTCCGCCGTCGATGCCGGCGACCTGGAGCCAGCCGGTGTAGCCACCCTGCTCGCGGGTGCCCCATTCGAGCCGCATCTGGTCCCGCCGGGCGCGGAAGAGGGCGGAGACGTCCTCGTCGGTGCGGTCCTCGTGCACGGTGACGGCGGGCGGTTCCCCGGCGTGCACATGCAGGTCGCCGGGGAGCCACTCACCCATCCGGCCGATGTCGGCCGCCTGGTCGAAGACGTGCTCGGGTGGTGCGGGCATGGTGTGCGCACGCTCGTACTCGGTCATCGCGGTGCCGTTCCTGGGTCGGGGTGTCCGGCGGTCGGGGGCGGTCCGGCTGCATGGCGTCGTTCGTCGCCGGGGACCATCCTCCGCGCCTGGCCGGGGCCGTCGGAGTGCTCGCCGCCGGTCTGCGCCGGCTTCCTGTCGTGAGTGTCGGTCGCGCCTTCGCTCCCCGCCACCGAGGGGGGTGCGCGGCCGGCGCGCGGCCGGCGCCGTCGAGCGCCTTCCGGGGGCCGGCCGGCCCGGAGTCGGTCATGGCAGCCCTCCCGTGACGGGGCGGCGCGGCAGGTCCGCGCGGGGATCCGGCGGGTACCCGGTCGCCGGGAGGTGATTCAGCCCCGGTCCACGGCCGGCACGAGTAGGCGGCGCAGCCGATCCGAGTAGGCGTACTCAGGCGCGGGGGGCCGGGGGCGTCGGAGGCTGACCGGCAGGAATCCCGTCTGCCGGAAGGACGTCCCTTGCTCAGCCGTGCCGCCGCCGCCCTGCTGCCGTTGTTCGGGCGGCTCACCGTCACCCGCGAGACGGAGGGGCCGTTTCCCGCGGGGAGTGTCTTCGTCGCCAACCACGACTCGACGGCCGATCCGGCCCTGGTGCTGGCCGCCCTGCGCCGGGTGGGCGTGACCCCGGTCGTCATGGCGACGGCGGGGCTGTGGCGGGTGCCGGTGCTGGGGCGTGCCCTGACGAGGGAGGGCCATGTTCCGGTGCACCGGGGATCGGCCCGCGCGGCGGACGCGCTCGAGGCCGCGGCGGAGGCGGTGCGGGCGGGACGTCATGTGCTGATCTACGCGGAAGGGGGCCTGCCGTCGCGCCTGGACGCGGCGTGTGCGGCGCCCCGGCCGTTCCGTACGGGTCTGGCGCGGCTGGCGGCCGCCACCGGCGCGCCGGTGGTCCCCGTGGGGCAGGCGGGGGCCCGGCGGCTGGCCTCGGGAACGGCCGCCAAGCAACTCGCCGGTGTGCTCACCGCGCCGCTGCGCCGTCCGCGTCTGCACGTCCACATCGGCCGGCCCGTGCACCTTCCGCCGGACACGGCGACCGGGACGGCGACGGCGCACCGGGCGGTCGGCGCGGCCTGGCAGCGGGCCGCCCGCGCGGTGGGCGAGCCGGCCCTCCGCGGCTGACCACGCGGCGGCACCGCTATCCCTCGGTGGTTTCGGTGCGGTCGGCGAGGCGTTCGTAGCGCTGCCGGGCGGCCTGCGGGCTGCGCAGGCCCAGGCCGAAGGCGATCTCCGGCCAGGTCATGCCGCGTCCCCGTGCCATCTGCAGCAGGCCGGCCTCGAGTTCGTCCATCTCCGCGCGGGCCCGCGGTACGAGGCTCAGCGCGGCGGTGATGTCCGCCCGGTCCACCTCGGGCTCGCCGTCCTGGGGCAGCGCGGCGCCGCTGAGCAGGAACGCCACGAGCCGGACGGCCTCGTGCGGGCCGATGACACCGGGGTGGACCTGGCGGCGGCGCTGCTCGTCGGTGGCCGCGTGACGCTCGGCGATGCGGAACAGGGAGGCGT